>JANONW010000267.1:0-12819 GCA_031421065.1 Prolixibacteraceae bacterium | reverse complement strand
GGCAGTGAAAGATTTATGTGCCATTTTAAACCAAACAGAAACCCATTTTCCACTCACAAATTTAAGACTGATCTACGAAACAGTCGCGCTTTAATCTACGATAGTATTGGATGTCTGACTATTTGTATTATTCGGTATCCGCTTTCGGAAAAAACACATCATGCATCGGTTTGGCAACCAATAAAACGCTCGATCCTTCCGATCCTGATTACGCCTGGACCGATCATGGGAAGATAATTCAGTCGGTTCCCGGCGAAACAAACTGGAATGCGATCGATCCCAATTTAATTGTTGATGGCGACGGAACCCCGTATCTGTCTTTTGGTTCGTTTTGGGACGGATTAAAAATGGTGAAACTTTCGCCTGATGCGAAGAAGGTTGCTGAAGACATTACTAAAATCCCAACCATAGCTTCACGCAAAACCGATGCGAATTCACCAAACCCTGCTTCAATTGATGACAATCCGGTTGATGCCGGCGGCAATGCCATCGAAGCTCCTTTCATTTTCAAAAAAGGGGAATACTATTATTTGTTTGCCTCCATCGACTATTGTTGTAAGGGAGTGAACAGCACCTACAAAATGATTGTTGGGCGTTCCAAAAAATTGACCGGATCGTATGTCGATCGCTCCGGAAAATCAATGGCAACAGGTGGGGGAACCATTTTGCTGGCAGGCGACGAAAATTGGCACGGAGTAGGTCACAATGCCGTGGTAAGTTTTGAAGGTACCGATTACCTGGTATTCCATGGCTACGATGCAAAGGATGCCGGAAAGCCTAAACTGAACATCAGAAAACTGGATTGGGACAAGGATGGATGGCCGGAAGTAGAATAAAAGCCTCATCCCCAACCCTTCTCCTAAGGAGAAGGGAGTTTGGGCAACGGTTCGCGAAGGTTTTGACTTAAATAAATGCATTATCCTTTGCCGTCTGCTTCAGCTGACGGATATATTTTATAAATATTAAAAAAACCCATGATAAAAATGAATCTAAAACCCTTACTGTTGCTGGCTTTAACAGGATTTGTCCTGCAAGCCAGTGCACAAAATGCCCGGATAAAAATTGATATTGAGCGCAAAATTGGAGAAGTGGACAAACACCTCTACGGAAATTTTGTGGAACACCTTGGCCGTTGTGTTTATGGTGGAATTTATGAAGAAGGCTCACCTTTGGCCGATGAAAAGGGGATTCGGCTGGATGTGCTTGATGCCGTTAAAGATTTGAACGTGTCGATCACACGATATCCGGGTGGTAATTTTGTATCGAACTACCACTGGAAGGATGGAATTGGCCCCAAAGACCAACGTCCGGCACGCATGGAACTGGCCTGGGCAAGACTGGAATCGAACCGTTTTGGTACCGACGAATTTATGGACTATGCCAAAAGAATGGGAACCGAACCTTATTTCTCAGTAAATATGGGAACAGGAACCATTGAAGAAGCCCAGCAATGGGTGGAATACTGTAACGTGAAAGGCGGTTCGTTTTACGCCGAACTCCGGAAAAAGAACGGCTACCCCGAACCTCATAATATTAAGTACTGGAGTCTGGGCAACGAAATGGACGGTTTCTGGCAGATGGGTCACATGAACGCTGAAGATTACAGTAAAAAAGCCCGCGAAGCAGCCAAACTGATGAAACTGACTTCTCCGGATATCAAATTAATTGCAGCCGGTTCATCGGATTATCGCCCCAATGCCGACCCGAACGAATGGAATGCCACCATCTTGCGCGAATTGCGCGATGTGGTCGATTACATTGCATTGCACATGTATGTGGGCAATCCGGACGATAATTACTACAATTTTATGTCAACTCCGAGAGTGCTCGAAGAACGTACGCGTGTGGTAAAAGGCCTGATCGACCGTGAAATGGAAAATGCAGACAGGGGCAACCGCCCACCGATTTACATTGCGTGGGACGAATACAACATTTGGTACCGGGCCCGGAGCGAAGGCACGATGGCCGGGACCCGTGCCTTGGAAGAACATTACAATCTGGAAGATGCACTGGTTATTTCCGGTTTTCTCAATGCTTTTATCCGCAATGCCGACATTGTGAAAATGGCCAATATGGCGCAATTGGTCAATGTAATTGCCCCGATTTTTACGAATGAAAAAGGAATGTTCAAGCAGACCATTTATTATCCATTACAGCTATTTGCAAAAAATGTGCATGGCACTGCACTCGACGTTTTGGTTGATTGCGCAACCTACGATACCGAAGAGTTCTCGCTTGGATTGGGCGAATCAAGAACAAAACAAACCGGTGTTCCGTATTTGGATGTGTCAGTAACATACAACAATGGAGAAGTTGTGATTTGCGTGGTCAACCGTAACAAGGACAAAGCGATTGCCACGGATTTGATTTCGCAGGAAGGAAAGTTCACCGGTGATTTTGAAGTTTTTGAAGTAAACGGCCCGGACATTAAATCGGAAAACGACTTTGGAAAGACGACTGTTCAAACGGTAACCAAACCTGCAATCAAAGTTAAACCTGCTGATAAATTGACTTATTCATTTCCGCCTCATTCATTTACAATGATAAAAGGAAAAATCGTAAAATAGTTGTTGCTTATCTCAAAAAAATCGTGTTAATGAAACATTTAAATTCACTACTGGCCTTCGGAATTATTCTTCTGGCAATTTCCTGCGGAAAAGAAGATAATGATGAACCCGCTGATCCTGTCGATCCGATTGTGGTACCAGTAGTGAATACAAGGAATGATTCTTTTTCCGGCCCTACTTATGCAGATAATTATTCACCTGTTTCATCTTGGTCAACCAGGGCACAATGGAATTTATCCAATGTTCATGACCCTTCGGTCGAAAAATGTGGCGAATATTTCTACATGTACCAAACTGATGCATCTTATGGAAATGCGCACAACGGAAATGGTCATTACCCTTACCGTCGGTCAAAGGATTTGGTTACGAATCCAATTGTGGGAACTGACAGCAATAAATCATGGACCGAGCGTGCATTTATCGGTTTGGCTGAATCCGATGACCTTTCAACAAATTTATGGACCGACAAGGGGATGGTTGTCTGTTCCGAGCCTGATAAATGGCACGGCAGTGGGAGCTTTTACTGGGCAGTGGACACTCGACAGTGAGAAAAAAGTATTACAAATCGGGAATCAAAAATTGATCATAAGCGATGGTTATAATTGGGAAGGTTCACCCCGAAAGGCGACCCTGGTTTTGTCAGGACTCACATCAACGGGTCGTCCGGTTTGGGGAAAAATGACCCGCTGAATTTTGAGTCCTATTCCTCTTCAGATTTATCTATGAACGGGGTTACTGTCCATTCATATTCCAAATTTTCAAAACCATCTTTGCTTGACCATTTTTCAGAAGTAGTCATCGAATTTTTAAATTTCAGAACTCCTTGATGAACCGCTGTAAACGAGAACCGTGCACAATTGCGGTGTGAGAGGCTCTCCCCGTCAGTTTAACTGGCGGGGCAGACTACGTTTTGTATGCAAATTGTATGTAGGGAAATAAAAAAGCAGTTGCGAATTTTCGTAACTGCTTGATTTTGAAGTGGGCCCACCTGGGCTTGAACCAGGGACCACCTGATTATGAGTCAGGTGCTCTAACCAACTGAGCTATAGGCCCGGAAATATTATGATGTTTTTTTATCCGGTTAAAATTTTCAATGCCAAAAGAACGTGTGTTTTTTTCGGAGTGCAAGTTTACTGAATTCATTGCGATTTCACAACTAAAATTTAATTTTCATGTGTTTGCAATTTGTTTTTTATTTACAACATGGAACTCCCAAAATAATCTGTCGCCTGTGTGTGTTTAGCTCGTGGCCGTTTCCTTCGAATCATTTTCAACTGCATTTTCCGGCGCTTCAACTACAATTTCTTCTTCTTTCGGTATTTCATTTTCATTTGATGTAATATCACTGAATTGTTTCCGGTAGAAGATCATGATTGAAAAAATACCTATCGAAATAGCAGAATCGGCTATGTTGAAAACCGGACGGAAGAACTGGAAGTCGCTACCGCCTACTAAAGGGGCCCATTCTGGATAAACGCCTGAAAACAAAGGGAAATAAAACATATCGACCACCCTTCCATGTAAGAATGTTTCATATCCGCCACCTTCAGGAAATAATGTTGCAACCTGACCATAGCTGTCGTTGAAGATGAGGCCGTAAAAGGCGCTGTCGATAATATTTCCGATGGCTCCGGCAAATATTAGCGATGCACAGGCGATGAAACCCATCGGAATGTCTTTTTTTGATAATTTCAGGATATACCAGCCGATTCCGAAAACTGCGACTATCCGAAACAGGCTTAGGAAAATTTTACCATATTCTCCGCCAAATTCGAATCCAAAGGCCATCCCATTGTTTTCAACAAAATGAATAATAAACCATTCCCCGATAGCAGGAAATTCCTGGCCAAGCATCATGTTTGTTTTGATCCAAATCTTAAGGATTTGATCGACTAGCAGGACAAAAAAAACGATGAGGGCTGACTTTTGTAATTTTGACATGATTATCTGTTATAAAAAAATGATTAAAAGAGCGATTCTTTTAATCATTTTGTACTATTTTTTTGAGAAGTTTTACTTCTGATTGTTCTTCGCATCAATGCTTAAAGTCGCATGAGGCACTGCACGCAGCCGCTCTTTCGAAATTAATTTGCCTGTTTCGCGACAAATACCGTAAGTTTTGTTCTCAATACGTACCAGTGCTGCCTGCAAATACTGAATAAATTTTTGCTGGCGTTGGGCCAATTTGCCTGCTTCCTCCTTCGACAAGGTGGCTGCACCTTCTTCAAGAACCTTAAATGTTGGTGATGTATCCTGCGTGTCATTTCCATCGCTCTGGGTTATGGAACTTTTGTACATTACATAGTCCTTCTGAGCTTTTTCGAGTTTGTCAAGAATTAGCGTTTTAAATTCCTGTAACTCATTGTCCGCATATCTGTTTTTTTCACTCATAATGTTAAAGTTTTAATTTTTGAGCAGAATAAAATTATTCAATTTCTGGCTCAGGCGCTAAAAGTATAAAAATATTTCTAATTCAAGCAGGCATTAAATCATCCAAAAACCGATTCCCTCTCAGGAATATTTTTCAACCAGAACAACAGCCTCCAGATCAGTGTCAATTTCCACTGTGTGCGATGATGTCTGATTGATCAGATCAACCAGAACCAATTCATTGGCAAGTGTTTGATTGCTGATGTAATCGCGGAAGTTCTCTACGGCCAGATTGAATTTTTCGTTCTTCTGAATTTTTAATACGATCCGGTCGGTTACTTCAAAATCACTGTCTTTACGTATATTTTGAATTTTGTTGATGAACTCACGTGCAATTCCTTCCTGTTTGAGTTCTTCTGTCAAATTAATGTCGAGCGCAATGGTCAGGCCACCTTCGCTGGCAACCAGCCATCCAGGAACATCTTCAGTCTGAATTTCAACATCTTCCAAACTTAAAGAAATACTTTCTCCGTTGATACTCAAAACACGGCTTCCCGACTTTTCTAAAAGGCTGATGTCTTCCTGACTGAAACCGGCAATTTCTGCGGAAATCTGTTTCATCAGTTTCCCGTATTTTGGCCCGAGCGTTTTGAAGTTGGCTTTTATCTTTTTACCGATGATTCCGGCCGCATCTGTCAGGTATTCAACTTCTTTCACGTTTACTTCAGAAAGTATAATGTTTTTAACCGCGTCAAATTTTTCCTGAAAATCTTTTGTCAGAACCGGGACCATGATTTTTGCCAGCGGCTGGCGAACTTTCAGTTTTTCTTTCCGGCGAAGGCTCAGGATCATGGATGAGGCTTTTTGTGCAATGGCCATTTTTTCTTCCAGTTCGCGATCGATCAGTGTGTCATTGGCAACCGGAAAATCAGAAAGGTGAATGCTTTGATCTGTTTCTTTTCCCGCGATTTTATTCAGGTCGGTGTAGAGCAAATCAGCATAAAAAGGCATCATTGGCGCCGACAGTTTGGCAACAGTGTTCAAACAGGTGTAAAGAGTTTGATAGGCCGATATTTTATCATTATCGTAAGAACCTCCCCAATAGCGGCGTCGGCTCAAACGAACAAACCAGTTGCTCAGGTTTTCAGAAACAAATTCTGAAATGGCACGTCCTGCACGTGTTGGCTCGTAGGTTTCATAACATTCGGCCACTTCCTTTATCAGTGAATTCAGCAACGAAATGACCCAACGATCCAATTCGGGCCTTTCGGCAACCGGAATTTCTTCTTCGGAATAAGTGAATCCGTCGATGTTGGCATACATCGCGAAAAAGTTGTAAGTATTGTAAAGTGTCCCGAAGAATTTTCGTTTCACTTCGTCAACACCGTTGATATCGAATTTCAGGTTGTCCCAGGGTTGAGAGTTGGTCAGCATGTACCATCGCAGCGGGTCGGAACCGTGTTCTTCGATTGCTGCAAACGGATCGACCGCATTGCCCAAACGTTTCGACATTTTGTTCCCGCTTTTATCAAGAACCAGTCCGTTTGAGATAATGTTTTTGAATGCCACAGATTCGTCGATCATGGTTGCAATGGCGTGAAGCGTAAAGAACCATCCGCGGGTTTGGTCAACACCTTCAGCAATAAAATCTGCTGGGAAAAGCCCCTCCCAAACCCTCCCCGCAGGGGATGGCTCAAAAGTTGCATTGAGTTCAGTTTGTATTTCTGCAAGTACATTATCAATATTTGTCAAAACCTGATCGTTTGAAAAACGAAGAATTCTGTAACCCAGTGAATTCAATCTTTCAGACCTTTCTGCATCAGATATTTGATTCTCAAGCAATGAATGTATTGATCCATCAACTTCAATGATCAGTTTTTTTGAAAGACAAACAAAATCAGCAATAAATTGGTCGATAATATGTTGCCTTCTGAATTTAAATCCTTCAAGTTTTTTATTACGAAGAGCTTCCCAAAGGAATGCTTCTGCCTGAGTGGAAAACTTTCTAAATTCTTTGGACTTTTCTTTTAGCAATTCATAATTAAGCGGATCGGCCATATTCCAAGGAGTTCCGGCTCCCCCTCCTGTGGAGGGGGTTGGGGGGAGGCTGAACGGGTAATGATGTTGTGCATAAGGCATTGCTCCTGAATCGAACCAAACGTCAATCAGGTCGGGCTCACGGAACATTTTTTTGCCTGTTGCCGAAACAAGGAAAATATCATCGACGAACGGACGGTGAAGATCAACCTTTTCGTAGTTTTCTGCGGAGTTGTTGCCAATTTCAAAACCTTCAAAAATGTTTTTCTCCATTACTCCTGAAGCGACTGCGGCATTTATCTCCTTCATCAGTTCTTCAACAGAGCCGATACATTTTGTTTCTATACCATCTTCGGTTCTCCATATAGGAAGCGGAGTCCCCCAGAAGCGTGAACGGCTCAGGTTCCAGTCAACCAGGTTCTCGAGCCAGTTTCCGAAACGTCCGGTTCCGGTTGACTGCGGTTTCCAATTGATGGTTTTGTTAAGGGCAATCATTTTATCTTTTACCGCAGTAGTTCTTATGAACCACGAATCAAGCGGATAATAGAGTATTGGTTTGTCGGTTCTCCAGCAATGCGGGTAGCTGTGAACGTGTTTTTCAACTTTGAATGCCTTGTTCTCTTTTTTGAGCATCACGGCAATGTCGATATCTACAGTGGAGTCGTCTTCGGTAAGAGTTTCGTCGTATTCATTTTTTACGAACCGGCCCGCAAATTCAGGATAAGTCTGTTGATTCACATATTCAGCAACAAACTTTGCATCCATGTTTTCAATCAGAAAAAACCGTCCGTTACGGTCAACCAGTGGCTGGCGTTTACCTTCAAGGTCATCAACAATCAGTGGTACAATACCGTTTTGTTTGGCAACCCTGTCATCGTCGGCACCAAATGTTGGCGCGATATGTACAATTCCGGTTCCGTCTTCGGTAGTCACAAAATCGCCGGTAATCACGCGAAAAGCATCGCCTTTTGGTTTTACCCAGTCGATAAGTTGTTCGTAATCAACACCTTCAAGTTCTGTTCCTGAATATTCACCCAGAATACGGAATGGAATTTTTTTGTCACCCTGTGCATAATCTTCCAGAGGAATTTCTTCATTCTTCAGATCAAAATGTGCCGAAAGCAAATTTTTTGCCAGTATAAGTGTTACAGGACCTCCTGTATATGGATTGAAAGTTCGAACTTTCAGGTATTTAATTTTTGGGCCAACACACAACGCTGTGTTTGATGGCAAGGTCCATGGAGTCGTTGTCCAGGCCAGAAAATAAAGATCGGTGTCCAGGTTTTTAAAAAGGAATTCTGATTTAGCATCCCGGATGGCTTTAAACTGTGCGATGGCAGTGGTGTCTTTTACATCACGATAGCAGCCCGGCTGGTTCAATTCGTGCGAACTAAGCCCTGTTCCGGCAGCAGGCGAAAATGGCTGAATGGTGTAGCCTTTGTATATCAAATCTTTTTCGAAAAGTTGTTTCAGCAACCACCAGACAGTTTCGATATAGCGGCTATCGTAGGTGACGTATGGATTGTCCATATTTACCCAGTAACCCATTTGGCGGGTAAGTTCTTCCCACTCGCGGGTATATTTCATTACCTCTTTGCGGCAGGCTGCATTGTAATCTTCGATGCTGATTTTTTTGCCAATATCGTCTTTGGTTATTCCCAGTAATTTTTCAACACCCAGTTCGACAGGAAGCCCGTGGGTGTCCCATCCGGCTTTTCGGTGTACGCGGAAGCCTTTCATTGTTTTGTATCGGCAAAATGTATCTTTTATGGCACGTGCCATCACATGGTGGATGCCGGGCATTCCGTTTGCCGATGGAGGTCCTTCATAAAAAACAAAAGTCGGATGACCTTCGCGTGTCGAAATACTTTTGTGAAATGTATCGTCATCTTCCCATCTTTTCAATACATCTTTATTGATCTGAGATAGGTCTAACTGTTTGTAAACCTGAAATTTATTGCTCATCGAAACCAAAATTATTGCCTTATTTTTTGAAAGGTACAAATATAGAAAAAAATGACATTGGAATTCAAATTGCTTCGAAGCAGAATAATTACCCAGGTACAGCTGAATTATCTATTTTTTAGAATTTCTAAAATGCTGTTTTTTTAATAAAATATATCTCTTAAAAGTGTGAAAACTAACAAGGATGGCGAGTTTGAGTTCACTTTCCCTGATGGCATGAAAATTCCAAAGAGCGGAACTTTCAAAATCACAATTACCCCGCCTAAAAATATGAAAGGATCAATTGCAAAAATAATGAAGGGAATTGAGAAACAGACGATTGAAATTCCGTTTATCAGGAAAGATGGTCCAAAATTTAAATATGTATTAATTTGGGATGATCAATTGAAAACCAAAAGCAACAGAGGAGGCTTCGCCGTAAGCGGCAGAAATAATGCATAAAAAATGCCCCGGACTCATCAGGACTTGATAGGTCGGGGGCTTTATGTTTTTCAAGTATTGCTTATTCCACAAATTTATAACCAATACCTTTCAGGGTTTTAATGTGGTCGTTCCCGATTTTTTCGCGTAGCTTACGGATGTGTACATCGATGGTGCGATCGCCAACAACTACATTATCGCCCCAAACCGAATTATAAATTTCTTCGCGGGTAAATACTTTTCCCGGTTTAGAAACCAGAAGCGACAATAATTCAAATTCTTTTCGCGGCAAAACCATTTCCCGCCCATCCTGAACGATCAGATAACGTTCCTTGTCAATTACCAGGCTGCCGACTGTAACGGTATGACTGTTGTCAACAACAGGAGCCTGAGTTTCGCCAACACCAGATATTCTTTTAAGGAGTGCCTTTACCCTGCTGACCAACACTTTCGGACGGATAGGCTTGGTTATGTAATCGTCGGCGCCTGCTTCAAATCCTGCAATCTGCGAGTAATCTTCACCCCGTGCAGTAAGGAAGGCAATCATGGTATGCTGCAGGGCCGGAATTCTCCTGATTTCCTCACAGGCTGCAATCCCATCCATTTCAGGCATCATCACATCCAGAATAATCAGGTCGGGCAATGTTTTTTCGGCCACCCTGATTGCTTCTGCCCCATTTTGGGCCGTGTAAACTTTGTATCCTTCTTTCTCTAAATTGTAGCTGATAAACTCCAGGATATCAACTTCATCATCAACCAGCAGAATTTTATACTGAGTGTCGCTCATAGTAAATTTGATTTAGAATTTAAAAGTATCGATAATCGAAAGGTTTATTTTAAAAACGCCTGAAAATTAACAAATTCATTTGAGACTAGCATGTTTGTGCCTCATTTATTTATAATCTGAAGTAAGGGAAAGTATTTATAACAGATGTAACTGCTGTTTATTTGGCTTTCTCAAGCGTGAAAGTAAACGTGGTTCCCTTATCGGCAATACTTTTTACATTGATGGTTTGATCGTGCGCTTCTATAATGTGTTTTACGATTGACAATCCAAGCCCGGTTCCTCCCTGCTCGCGCGACCTTGATTTATCGACCCGGTAAAAGCGTTCGAAGACGCGGGGCAAATCACTTTTATCCATTCCAATCCCGTTGTCGCTTACCTCAATCAGAATGGTTTCGTGCAAATCGTAGAACCCAACTTTAACATGTCCGCGTTTTTTTCCGTATTTGATGCCATTGCCAACCAGATTGTTCATCACTTCCATTATCCGTTTTTTATCGGCACGGACCATAATTGGCTTGTCGGTTTTAGTGGCAAATTGAAGCGAAATGCCCCGTTCATTGGCAAGCATTTGCGCCAGATCAAATACCTCCTCGGTTAACCTGACCAGGTCAAAATCTGTCAGGTTTATTTTCAATTCTCCTGATTCAAGTTTCGTGATCGACTCCAGGTCAGCTACAATCGAAATCATCCGGTCGATACTTTTTTCAGTTCGCTGTAAATATAATTTGTTGATTTTCGGGTCGTCAATTCCGCCTTCGAGCAAGGTAAGCACATAACCCTGAATGTTAAAGATCGGGGTTTTCAGTTCGTGCGAAACATTGCCTACAAACTCTTTACGGTATCTTTCCAGATCTTTCAGCCGGGTAATTTCCTGAGTCTGATTTTTGGCCCATTCTTCTACTTCTTTTTGGACATCGGCAATGTTAGTCGTACTTATTGTTTCGAGCAGCTTACTTTTTTTGCCACTAACCGGAACTTCACGAATAGTTTTATAAATCGGCTTAATTTTGTCGTTGATGTACCTGTTCATGATAAAAAGTACCAGAAAATAGGACATCGTGCAAAACAGAATTATAAAAAGGACTGAAAAGGTTGCCCCAAAATCTTTTTTCGATCGGATCAGGAAAAACCCGAAATTCGAAATCAGCAATAAAGCAGTAATGTATAACGCCAGGCGTTTTGCTGAGTAGGTTTTCATTTTCTAATATATTCTCGTAAATAGTGTAAAATTAACTGATTTTATGATGCTTCATCTTTGTCGCAAATTTTGTTCCAGGCATATCGCAAATATTAGCCTTGAGTTATATTCTACCGGTTCAACTTCAGGACTGCCCTGACACTTTAACTTCAAGCCATTCTTTCAGTATTCCTCAAGACTATCATCACATTGGCCGATACTTCGGGATCGGGGCTTTCAATGCCTTTCCGGTAGGTTTCATAAGTAGCATCCGGAGTGGTGAGCAGTTTGGTAAGGTGGGGATAATAGCTGTGTTTCTTGCCCCAGATTTTTAAGTTTGCGGGTACGCAAAAAGTCTTTGTAATCGGTCAAAAGTTCTTCGAGCGAAGCCCGGGCAACATTGGTGAGTTTAATTTCCATTTCTTTTGAAGTGCCCGAAGCCATGCTCCCTTCAACAATGTTTTGTTTGCCCGAACGGGCGGCTTGTACCATTTGGTCGATGGTGCGGTCGTAGGGGTGAAAATATTTTTTGCAGAAATAGTAGGTGCCATCGTAAATGACTTCAGACTTTTGGTAGGTGATCAAACGTTCGTAACCTCCATGTTTGGGAATAAAACCGTCGGGGTTGTATTGTTTGTCCATTGGTTTCAGTTTTTTTTATTTTTCTTTTCGTTGGACAATTCTGACTTCGTGGACGGTTAAAGTGTCAAGATTGTCTAATTTGTCCAACGAAGTTACTATTTATTTACCTGTTCTCCACAATCTTAAACTCTTCTTCGGCTAACCCATATAATTCATAAACCAATTGGTCGATTTCCTTTCCAGGAATTGGTTATTTTTGTTTCCGTCGCACCTCAATTCTTGCCTGCGACATCCGTTCGCGAAGTCCACCTTCTTCTAAAAATTCTTTTTCCAAGGTTTTAATTTGTTGCGCTAATAAGAAGGAAGTTATATTTATCAGGCCAATCATCATATTTGCCGATACTTCGGGATCGGGACTTTCGATCCCTTTTCGGTAGGTTTCGTAAGTAGCATCTTTTGCTGTAAGTAATTTTGTAAGATGCGGATAGTATGGGTGTTGCTTGTTCCAGATATTGAGATTATGGGTCCGCAAAAAGTCTTTGTAATCGGTCAAAAGTTCTTCGAGCGAAGCCCGGGCAACATTGGTGAGTTTAATTTCCATTTCTTTTGAAGTGCCAGATGCCATGCTCCCTTCAACAATGTTTTGTTTGCCCGAACGGGCGGCTTGTACCATTTGGTCGATGGTGCGGTCGTAGGGGTGGAAATATTTTTTGCAAAAATAGTAGGTGCCGTCGTAGATCGTTTCCGACTTTTGGTAGGTTATTAACCGCTCGTAACCACCATGTTTGGGGATAAAACCATCGGGGTTGTATTGTTTGTCCATCGGTTTTTAATTTTTATTCTTTTATTCTTTCGTTGGACAGTTTCGACAACTTTGACACTTTAACTGTCCACGGAGTCAAACCTGTCCAACG
>JANONW010000266.1:0-2477 GCA_031421065.1 Prolixibacteraceae bacterium | reverse complement strand
AAAAAAAACTTTATGGCTTATTGCCTTGATTATTGGAATTTTAGGAATAGTGAGCCATTTTGTTCACATTGAATTTATTTCGCAATATACTTTGTTGTTACTCATTGGCGGATTTGGGTTGCTTGCACTTGGCACCACTTTTAAAGGTTTATGAAATTTCATAAACCTTTAATTTTATCAAATTTTTTAATTGAATAACGGTTACGTTTATGAGTAGTGGTTGGCTTCGGGGCATTTTGTGTGTACGTACTCATAGTCTTTGCACAACCACAACGTGGTTGAATAATACCGACTGCTAATACATTCCCAACAATATTCTATTTTATTCAACCCCACATTGGGGGTTGGGTTCTATTTTATTCTACGGGTTTCACCCGTAGCTATTCACGTTTAAGTCCTTCAGACTTCTATCATATTCTGTAAAACCTGTCCGTCCACCAACGGATCTCTTCTCCCCCTCGTTTGCAACGAGGGGTTAATGGTTATTTGTTTATAACAAAGAAATTGCAAATCTTAGATTTCATCTATTTCAATAATACTTGATGTATCATTGTTTCATTTTTTTTGTTTAATTTGGAGGTATAAATTTATAAGAAAATATGTCTGCAGTGTTTGCAAAGAGTATTTATTATATAAAAAATTGGAAATCAATTTATTAATAAAAGCTTAACGAGTGATAGACTGCAAAATTCCTGTCTATTTAGTAGTTAGGCCGCTCGTTTCAACTGTGGGAGCTTAACAAGTCAGGTGCGGGGCCTTACTCTACACACGAGGTTGGTACGTTAGAATTTTAAAAGTCTTTATGCACAAATTTGGCAAAAGTTTGAACCTGAAACTAAACCACGAATTTGTATCGAAATTCGTGATTGCCTTTTTGTTTCCGGTTTATCCGGGTTAGGCAATTTCTTTATTATTAACTGTTGCACTTTACTTAAACTTGCAGAGATAAAACAATGAATCGCAGAAAATTTTCAAAAAATATGCTGTTGTCAGGTCTTGCATTACCTGCCTTGAATTTGCTAACAAATGCTGCCGAACCCGGGTTATGTTATGCTCATCCTGAAGTCACGGGTACGCGACATTCGCCTTATGGCTCTTGAAAATCTATGGTCATGCCAATGTGTGCGTTATAAATGGGCATCGGGAGAAGTGGATTGCTGAAGGTCGTAAACTGACGACAGAAATACCGACTGTTACGCCGTCTGTCTACATCGCGAGTGAACCTGATTTGAGTATTCGTGCCTTGCGCGACTGGGTTCTCGAATCCATTGGCAAACCGGAGCGCATTTTGGTGGATGTGCGCACGCCAGAAGAATATCATGGTCTGTTGTGGGATGCGTGGAAATATCAGGCAGAAGCCAGCCAGCGCGGTGGTCATATCCCCGGCGCAGTCAATATTCCCTGGGATATGACACTCAAGGAGGATGGAACCTTCAAGTCGGTTGAAGAACTGCAAGCCTTATATGCCAGCAACGGTGTTACTTCAGATAAGGAAGCAATCTTGTACTGTATCGTTGGTGGGCGATCCAACCATACATGGTTTGTTTTGACCTATCTGCTCGGCTACTCCAAAGTCCGGTTATATGATGGTTCATGGGCAGAATGGAGCACCCTTATCGGAGTTCCTATTGAGAAATAGATTGGAGGGTTACACTCAAGGCAAGGGGCGCGGGCTAACAATGGCATGCAGGCAACGGGGTTACCGCCGCGCCCCTGATGCTTGCCTTTAATTCGTGAAATTAAATACTGTTTCTTATTCATAGCAATTGGCTATAATCGAGTCACGCGAGGGAATTTCACCCTCACGTTCTCACGGAATATATCTGCTTTATTTTAATCCAACGGGGTAAATATAGCGTATGTCGGTGCCACTTTCGAGCAAATGGGTTGCAAAACTGTGTCTTAAAGTATGTACCGTTGCTTTCTTCTCAAGCCCGGCCTTGGCAACCGCATTCTTCATTACCTGCTGCACCGTTCGCCCACTCAATGCCTCGCCTTTGTATTGCCCCGGAAATACCCATTCATCCCTCCTATTTTCCTTTTGGTAGTCTTGCAAACCAACAACAATCGAGTAGGGTCAATATATTGTTGTAGTTCCCCCTATTATACAACACATACCAGCATCTATTTGTCTGGCTCCAACGGGCTCCAATGCTTTTGGCTTTGACCTTCAGTTCTTCATCAAAACCAAAGAATAAACCAATTTGGTCTTTCCCATTGTGAAATATCTTGCTGGGTTGAACCATCATTGAATGATGAGTCCAGACCGATAACCTTATTTTTCTCAAGCGATGGAGAATCGGGTATTTTCGGAACTTGACAGGTTGTTTGGCAATATTGCCGTTAAAAATGATTTGATTGCAAAATAGAGTTCAGACCTTCCTCGCCGGTCGGCAGAAAGTAATGATTTGAGCGCAAATTTTGCAAAAAACAAAGTTCTTTGACATAATTGTTTTATGTATTTCGGTATCCGGACA
>JANONW010000265.1:0-3055 GCA_031421065.1 Prolixibacteraceae bacterium | reverse complement strand
CGATTCGTGCGGGGCATGGAACTCACTCGTCGAAGAGGTGGAAGGTACCAATGACGACGTATCACTTGCTGTTGGCATGATTCTCATGCCGGCCAGCTCCACCGACATCGTGGCGCGCCTGATTGCCGAGCAGCTGACGGCCAGCCTCAACCAGACCGTGGTGGTGGAAAACAAGCCCGGCGCGGGCGGCAACATCGCCACGCAGCAGGTCATGAATGCGCCCGCCGACGGCTACACCTTGCTCATCCACAGCGTGGCGGTGGCGGTCAACCCGAGCCTCTTTGCGAACGCCGGCTACGACTTGGTGCGCGACCTGCAAGCGGTGGCGATGGCCGCCGTGACGCCGAACCTGATCTACGTCCACCCCGACGTGAAAGCCACCACGCTGCCCGAGCTGCTGGCGCTGGCGCGCGACGGCAAGCTGTCCTATGCCTCGTCGGGCAACGGCACCACGACTCACCTGGGCGCCGAGTGGCTGTTCCGTGCGCTGGCCAAGGTCGATATCACACACGTGCCCTTCCAGCCTGCGGCGGCCACGAATGCGGTGGTGAGCGGCCAGGTGCCGGTGGCCAGCACGTCAATGCCGCCGGCGGTGCCTTTCGTCAAGAGTGGCAAGGTGCGGCCGATTGCGGTGATGTCCAGCAAACGCAGCCCCACGCTGCCCGATGTGCCGACCGTGGCCGAGCTGGGCTACGCCGGTTTCGAGGCCAACACCTGGTTCGCCATCTTCGCGCCCGCAAAGACGCCGCCTGCATTGCTGGACCTGCTGAATGCCGAGATCAACAAGGCGCTTGGTGCGAAGGCGGTGCTGGACAAGTTCGAGCAGCTGTCGCTGGAAGCGCAGCGCCTGGACCGTGCCGCGACGCGGCGCTATGTCGAAGGCGAAGTGACGAAGTGGGGACTGCTCGTGAAGGACATTGGCGTCAAGGTTGAATGAAGTGAATGGGGAGCAGGGCCGCGATGAGATTCTTCACTTGCCGCGCACCAGACGGTGCCGCAGCTGGGGGCGTGCAGGTGGGTGACGGCCAGCGCCTGGGCGCCGGAATGCGGGCCCCGATGCAGGCTTTGATCGAAGGGCGCGACACGATCCAGGTCGAGATCGACCGAGTCGGCGTTCTCAGCAATCCGCGGGTGTCGCAACCAGACGAGGCTCACCCGAGTTCCTTGACTCCCACCAGGGGCAGCCGAGGTACGTCGTCGGCCGCGAGGCCCGCATGAGAAATATCGAACTCGACAACATCACGCAGCTGGCCGCCGGCAGCTTTGCCGGCGTGCCCCAAGCCCGGCAGCGCGAACTGCTGCAAGCGCTGGTGCAGCACCTGCACGCCTACGCCAAAGACACGCGGCTCACGCACGAAGAGTGGCGCGCTGCGCTCGCTTTTTTGCACCGCAGCGGCGACATCAGCAGCGCCAGCCGCAGCGAGTTTTCGCTGCTCTCCGACGTGCTTGGTTTGTCGAGCCTGGTGGATCTGATTGCGGGTTCGCAGTCAGCGCCCGGCGCCACGCCGGGCAGCGTGCTCGGCCCCTTTCACACCGCAGGCTCGCCCTGGTGCGCCAACCCGGCTGACCTGACGGCGGGCAACGTGGGCCGCGCCGTGCTGTTGCGCGGCCGCGTGCTGGACATCGCCGGCCAGCCCTTGCCGAACGCCGCGCTCGACTTCTGGCAGAACGCCGACAACGGCCTGTACTGGCAGCTCGACCCGGCGCAGCCGCAGCACAACCTGCGCTGCCAGCTGAAGGTGGACGGGTCAGGCCGCTTCGCGATCCGCACCATCCGGCCACGGCCGTATCAGATTCCCACCGACGGCCCGGTCTGGCTCGACCTCGCGGGCCCCGCCGGCCGCAGCGCCTGGCGGCCGGCGCATGTGCATCTGATCGTCAGCGCCCCCGGGTATCGCACGCTGGTCACCGAACTCTTCGACGCCGATGATCCGTACCTGGACAGCGACGCCGTGTTCGGCGTGCGCGCGGCGCTGGTGCAGCGCTACGAGTCGTTGCCCGACGCCGACGTGCCGGTGATGCAGATCGATCTGCGCCTCAGCGCTGCGCTGGCCTAACCCCAGAAGGAGACTGACAAATGCAGCGCCGTTCACTGCTGAATACATCGGCCACCATGGCTGTAGGCGCCGTCGCCGGCTGCGCGCTGCCCGGCACCGCCGCGCAGGACGTGAAGACGCCGTTCACGGTGCCGGCCACCTATGTGCCCATCGTCGGCAGCGAGCTGATGTTCCCGGTGCGGCGCATTTACTGCATCGGCCGCAACTACCGCGCCCACGCCATCGAGATGGGCTCCAACCCCGACCCGTCACTGATCAAAAACTACCACCACGAAGTGGAGCTGGTGGCAGCGCTGAACAAGGGCGGGCGCAACATTCCGCAGGCGACGGCGCTGGAGTACGTGTAGATCTGCGCGATGGGCCTGGACATGACACGGCGCGACTTAGCAGCGTGCCATGGGCGACGAGAAAAAGCCGTGGGAGATCGGCAAGAGCTTTGACAAGAGCGCGCCCATCGGCCCCTTCCACCGCGCCAGCCAGACGGGCGCCTTCACGCAGGGCAGCATCTGGCTCAAGGTCAACGGCGCGGTGAAGCAGAACGCCAACTTGAACCAGATGATCTGGAACGTGGCCGAACAGATCAGCAAGTTGAGCGATGCATTCGAGTTGATGCCGGGCGACATCATCTATTCCGGCACGCCCGAGAACGTCGGCCCGGTGGTGCGCGGCGACCTCATTGAATGCCACATCGACCGGCTGCCGAACCTGAGCGTGAAGATCGTCTGAGCCGTACTGAGCCGTACTGAGCCGGCCAGTTACACCGCGCTGATCTGCACCGGGTGCCTGCGGTCAGTGCAGCGCGACCTTGGCAACGTTGAGGATTGCGCCGATGTGCATTGCGTGCGCACCCGCCTGCGGCGCCGCAGGCGTCGCGTCAAAATCAGCCATGTCCGCCCCTGCCCCTGCCCCCGCAGCCCCGCCCAGCGCCGATGCCGATGCCGATGCCGATGCCGATGCCGATGCCGATGCCGATGCGCTCGACAGCGACGGGCTGCTGC
>JANONW010000264.1:0-31102 GCA_031421065.1 Prolixibacteraceae bacterium | reverse complement strand
CAGTACTTTGCCTGCCAAATATTTTCAGCGGTTTCTTGCTGGCTAATAATATCGTTTTGCATAGTTTCATCTATTTTTGGTGTTCTTATGCTGAGGGAGTAATTATCTCAAATTTTTTAAGCCTTTTTCGCTTTCTGTTGCAATTCTTTCAAAAACTACTTCAAATGACGCTTCACCGTTTACATTGGCCACATCGTGGATTTCTTTGTACTTATCGAGAACCGGGATCGTTTTTTCTTCATGCTCTTTAAGTCTCCTTACAATTTTTTCAGTACTTGAGTCATAGGGCTTGCATTGGCTGGTTTTGCTGCGCTTGTCGAGCCGGGAAATCAATTCGAGTGTACTAACCTGAATATCAATAATTTTACTGATTGTAGAATTGTGCTTTTTCAGTATTCCATCCAGAATATACGATTGGACCAGTGTTCTAGGAAATCCTTTGAAAATGAAGCCTTTAACTGCTTTAGAATTCTTAATTTTCTTCAAAATCAAGGGTACAACTATTTCATCGGACACTAATTCCCCAGTCTCGTATATTTGAGTAATTTTTTTGCCTAATTCGGTATCTGCTTCTATTTCTTCTTCAAGCATTCTTCCTGTCGATATATATTCGAGACCGTATTTTTTCGAAAGCTCCATGCCCTGAGAGCCCCTTCCGCAGCCAGGATAGCCAAAAATGACCACGTTCATCAACTTTTTACTCAATTCCTTATTGATGATTTCTTCTATTTGAGTTGTAACTTCTTCTATTCCTTTGTACCCGTCAATGGAAATATAATTTCCTTTTTCTTTATAAAAATTAAGTACCGGTAAAGTCTTTTCTTCATACTCTTTCAGCCTGTTCCGTATAATAAGTTCATTATCATCAGATCTGCCCGATGTTAAACCTCTGTTTAGAAGTCGCAAAACAGATTCGTCTTCAGGTACTTCAATACTGATTAAACAATTTAGCGATGTGTTTAATTTGATCATTAAACCTTCAAGAATGTATGCTTGTATGTATGTTCGCGGGAATCCGTCGAACAAAAAACCACTGGCCTGAGAATTTTCCTTGATCGTTTTTTCGAGAATTTGTACGATAATTTCATCGGAAACAAGTTTCCCTGCTGCAATAATACTTTTAGCTTCCAATCCCAGTTTGGTTTCTTCAGCAAGTTCTTTACGCAACAAATCTCCTGTCGAAATGTAAAAAAGGTCGTATTTTTCAATTAAAAAGGCCGACTGAGTTCCTTTTCCGGCTCCCGGAGGGCCAAATAGTGCAATATTTATCACGAGGTTGGTTTTAATTTGCGCCAAAGATAAATAAACTCTTGCAATTCTTAAACAGAAGATATGCTTTTATTAATGGCTATTCTGGTATTTTACAAGTGCTTTCCAATTTTTTGAAAGTCCGGGTGTTGAAGAAAATGAAAGTGCCATTTGCCAGAATGTTTCGAAGCTTGACATGGTTTGAATTACTAATTTCTTTTCAATGAAGCACGAAAACCCTGTTGGCTTTTAGCGACTTTTGCTTCCTGCCCACCATGAGAAGTTGTCTGTTTAATCCCAAAAACTTCAATCTTTTTTTGCCAAATTCATACAATCATTTATCTTCGTTCCGTATTTACTTATATCAATTAAAAAGTAACATCATGTCGGTTACCCGTTTTGGCGTTTCATTGGATGAAGAATTATTAATCGCGCTCGATCAGTATGTTACGGAGAATAGTTTCTCTAACCGGTCTCAGGCCATTCGTTACCTGGTAGAGAAAAACCTTGTGGAGCAAAAATGGAAATGTGGCAATCTGGTGGCTGGCGCCATTGTGATGGTTTACCCTTGCCAGAAGCCCGAGATACGAACCCATTCGGCTGAACTTCAGTTTCAATACCGCGATGTTGTGATTGGCATTCAGCAATTCAACCTCGGCGAACAAAATTGCATGGAAATTATCGCTGTAAAAGGAGCATCACGCCGACTTACTGAACTGTCAGACAAACTGATAAGTATCAAGGGTATTATTCATGGCAAGTTGATCATGAGCAAAACGGAATAACTTTTTTATTGGGCGATGAGTATCATTTGCATACTGCACGATTGATAAACTTATCCCAGAATTGAAGATAGCGCTGCTAAAATTTATCCTTTTCCCATTTATATTTCCAACGTTTGCTTTAACCTTTAATGCACAAGCCATTACAAGAGATACACCAAGGATTGAGGAATTGATGTTATTATGAACGACAGTTAAGATCGCCTGACAATGTACACATGCCGGTTTCGGCGGCTATCTTCGCACTAAAACTATTCGTCAATCATACAAGCAGATAAGTTTCAAAACATCACTCTAAAAGTCATAAATCTCATTTGTTGCAACTTTATTTTAACAGACCTGTCTAATCAAAAAGTGAACTATAAAGATGGAAATAGTCTGACAGACCAAACTCTGGTTGAGAAGGTATTACGTGGCGAAACGAGTACCTTTAGTATCATTATTAGAAATACAGAAAGGTTAGTGGCTCAAATTGTTTTCAAAATGATACCTAACATTGAAGACAGAAAAGATATAGCACAAGATGTTTACTTAAAGGCATTTCAAAAATTAAATAGTTTCAAATTTCAATCAAAACTCTCTACGTGGGTTGGGCAAATTGCGTTCAACACTTGCTTAAACTATCTTGAAAAGAAAAAAATAGTTTTACTTGGCAATACCATCAATGAAAATGAAACTAATGTTGAAGTAATAGATGCCATTTATTCCTTATGCTGAAAATACCTACAAACTACACGATGGAAAAGAAATATCAAGAGAACTTATAGACATTCCAGCTTCGATTCTGGCAGTTTACCTCGTATCCCTTTTCCTTCTCAATATAGTAAAATGGATACTTAATTATAGTCTAAAATCTAAAATGATAGATAAGGGCGTTTCTGATGAAATTGTAAAACAGTTTCTTCAACCGGAAAATATCGAGTCCAGGCAACAGGCCATAAAATGGTTTATCATTCTGACCGGTATTGGTATTGGACTTACAATTGTTAGCTTCTTCCAGCCATTTGGAATTCATTCTGCAGCAATAATGATTTTTAGTATCGCCTTTAGTTTTCTTGCTTACTATTTCTATATCAAGAAGTCGGAAAAGTAATCTTATTTAACAAATGCAATGCAACCCAGTTTATTAACTGGATGCGGCGAAGCTTTGCTTTTTAGAAACATTTTTGACATAATAAATAAAAAAATACCACCTGTGCATTTACGAAAAATTAGTCCCATTGGGCAAAACCAAAGAATTGAAATTATAGACATACTTCGTGGGTGGGCACTATTTTATCCATCTGTTATGGGTTTTCGGTTTTGATTAAAAACATTACTCAAAAAGGATTGAACCCAGCGGTATTTTTCAGCCGCCGAATGTTTTGGTTAATGGTTATTGCCCTAGTTAATTGTAGCCTTTATTGATGGCGACGTGTTGAAAGACTATGTAATGATTGGTATGATAATTTTGGTGTTTCGTCGAATTTCTGCAATCGCATCTTTGAGTCTACTCCGAAAAGTCAAAAGCACGTCATTGCGAGGCACGAAGCAATCTCATATCATTGGTAATCTGTGTGTTGAGATTGCTTCACTTCGTTCGCAATGACGAAAAACCACTTGTCGGACTGGACTCAATCTTGGGAATTGTGATACTTGTAGGTATTTTTGGAGGAACAATTTACTTCCTCTACACCAAATCAAAAAAAGTGCCCGAAGTATTAGAGACAAAAAGCCCGTTTGTATCAAACGTTGTGCGCAAAACGGTTGATACCGGATCGGTTGTTCCACGCAAAGAAATTGATATTGTGCCTCAGGTTTCCGGAATTATTGACGAATTGTACATTGTTGCGGGCGACTTTGTGAAAAAAGACCAGGTAATTGCAAAAATCAAAATCATTCCTGATATGGTAAACCTGAACAATGCTGAAACCCGCCTCAACCGTGGGCAATTGAGTTTCGACGATGCCAAAATCGATTACGACCGTCAGCAAAAATTGTACGATCAGAAAGTTATTTCGTACAATGAATACAAAAATGCAAAGGTTAGCTACGATGCGGCCAAAGAAGAATTATCGGCAGCCGAAAATAATCTCGATTTAATTAAAAACGGTGTAACAAAAAGGACCACAACAGTTACTAATACGTTGGTTCGGTCAACTGTGAACGGGATGGTACTTGATGTTCCGATAAAAGAAGGAAATTCAGTTATTCAATCAAACACGTTTAACAATGGAACCACCATTGCCACAGTGGCCGATATGAAAGATATGATTTTCAAAGGAAAAGTGGATGAAAAGGATTGCTCAAATTTGAAAAAGACTCCTCTTTTGTTGAGGTTGAAACAGCAACTCCTCATGTGTTCGAAAAACGGATGGTCAAAACGGGAATTTCTGATGGCATCAACATCGAAGTAACAGAAGGATTGGCTAAAACTGATAAAGTTAAAGGCGAAAAGATTGACCCTAAGAAAGTGAAAGAAGAAGAAAAGAAGAAAGCTTAGGAAGTCTTGAGTCTCGAATCTAAAATATAGAATAGGTAATAAAAATAAATTTTAAAAATATACGAATGAAACGAATGTACAGCCTCATTGCCGCAGCTTTAATGCTCGTTGTTTTCACAGGCGCTCAAGGGCAGGAAACATGGCCGTTACAGAAATGTATCGATTATGCACTTCAAAACAATATCCAGATCAAACAGCAGTCCCTGAATTCAGAATATTACAACAATCAACACCAACAGGCAAAGTTCAACCGCCTGCCAAACCTGAATGCCGGTTTTCAGAACAACATGAATTACGGACGAACAATTGGGTCTGATAACACTTACCTGGACATCAATTCAAACTCTACTTCAGGAAGCCTGAGTTCAAATATTACACTTTGGAACGGTTTTACCCTGAAAAACGCTATAAAAATGGCGGAGATGGATTTACGTGCCAGTCTGGAAGAAATGCAGAAGGCAAAAGACGATATCATGCTCAACATCGCTGCATCTTATCTTGAAATACTTTTTGCCGATGAATTGCTGATCGTTACAGAAGACCTGCTGAAAATAACCCAGCTTCAGATCGACCGCACCGGCAAACTGGTTGAAGCAGGAAGCCTTGCCAAAGGTAGTTTGCTTGAAATAGAAGCGCAATTTGCACGCGAAGAATTGAATGTGGTAAATGCCCAAAACAGAGTTCAACTGGCTTATCTTAATTTATACCAGTTTCTTGAATTGCCATCGACCGAAAGTTTTAAGATTGAAAAACCGGTACTTCCTGAAATTAGCGCAAACATGACCATGCTGAATTCGATGGACGTATTTAAAAATGCAGTGCAAATCAGGCCAGCAGTAAAGGGCGCCGAATTTAAACTCGAAAGTGCACGCAAACAGTTACTTATCGCAAAAGGAAATTTAATGCCTTCACTTACTTTCGGTGGCAACTATTACAACTTTTATAATAACAAATACACTACTTTTCAAGGGGCTAAGATTGTATTTAGCGATCAGCTAAAAAGCAACGAACGCTTTGGATTTGGGACAACGCTTAATATCCCGATTTTCAACCGCTATCAGGCCCAAACTGGTGTGGGCAACGCGCAAATCCAGCTCGAAAATACTGAATTGCAGTTACAGAGTACAAAAAACCTGCTCCGGAAAGACATTGAACAAGCCTACACCAATGCGCTTGCATCATTTAAAAGATATGTTGCCAACCAGAAAGCGGTGGTTTCATCCAGCGAGGCTTTTCGTTATACAGAGGAAAAATTCAATGTGGGGATGATCAATTCGGTTGAATACAACCAGGTTAAAAACAACCTCACCAATGCTCAGAGCGATTTGCTTCAGGCCAAATACGAATACATTTTCAGAACAAAGATTCTTGATTTCTATAATGGACAGCCCATTGATCTGTAATACAATAATTTCCTAAGTAGTTTATTTTGGTTTTGCCCGTCTGTGAAAACAGGCGGGTTTTTTTATTGCAGATTATTAAAGCTGAACCATCAAATAAAGACTTTAATATCCGATATCCGTGCCAGGCTGCTTTGGTTTATCAACCCACTGTAGCCGTCAATCAAAGCCGGAATATCCCGATGTTTTAAGTTTTACTCAAAAAAGTCTTTAAATTTCAATCCCGATTGCTTTTATAACACCATAAAGGTAACATTAAAAGTTACTTTTGTGGTGCTATAACACTTTATTTTTAATTCCCAATCTTAAAAAATGCATCCACGTTGTTAAAAACGACTGATTCAAATCAGAAGTAGTAGGGTTATTTTTTTAGAGCTCAACCCGCTGCCATTTGAAACTCAAATTGTAGGAATATTGAGCCAGAACAGAAAGCTTGTTGAGCTACATTTCAAATCTGAATTTAAACATTGACTTTTTGAACCCTATTATGCAATCTTAAAGTCCGACTTTAAATCTGCATAAAAATCGATTTTTTTTGCCCGAATCAAAATTTTTAAACGCATTTAATTACCTTTGCACCACAATAATAATAAATCCAAAATGGACGATTATCATTCGACACAGTTAATTAAGTTATTAATCCGGTAAACAGAGCTGGTCATGGTCTCTGTTTGTCGTAAAAACGGAGAAACTATGATTACTTATTGGGAAACCGGTACTTCCTTTACACGTTTGAATGAATTCCAGCCAAATTGCTGGATCAACTCTCAGGAACTTACCAACGAAGAAGTAGAAGTTTTAATCAGCGAACACAATGTGCCGCGTGATTTTGTAATGGACGTTTTGGATACCGACGAAAGATCGCGTATCGAAGTTGATGAAGATAAAGTGCTGATCATCCTTCGTGTTCCGCTCAACAATCAAAACAACGGTATTCCTTTCATTACAATACCTTTAGGCATAATCATTTCAGGAAATCAAATTATTACCATCTGTTCAAGAAAAACAGAGATAATCCCGTCGCTTATCAAGGCTGTAAACCAAAACAAAATCACCATCACCAACCATTTCGATTATGTATTGCGCATATTCCTTATTTCTGCGGTATGGTTCCTTCAATTCCTGAAAGAGATTAACGTGCAGACCGCACTTATTGAAAAAGATTTGGAAAATGCCACCAAAAATAAGGAATTGCACCGTTTGCTGCACATGGAGAAATGTCTCGTTTTCTTCATCACCTCACTGAAATCGAACGAAATGGTTTTGGCAAAGATGCGCAACGGACGAAATATGCAGGGCATCGAGCACGATGAAGACCTAATGGAGGATGTGGTTATCGAAACCAAACAGGCCCTCGAAATGGCAAATGTTTACAGCGATATACAGAGTGGGATGATGGATGCGTTTGCATCGGTTATTTCGAACAACCTTAATGTGATCATGAAGCGGCTTACTTCTGTTACCATCATCCTGATGATTCCGACATTGGTTGCCAGTTTATTTGGAATGAACGTGCCAAACAGCTTCGAGAATTCCCCTTTTGCTTTTGGTTATGTCATCGCCATTTCAATCAGTTTATCACTGGCGGGAATATTATTATTTAAATGGAAAAACTGGTTTTAATTTCATGCAAACTGAAGGTAAATAACGGCAGCAGTTAACAGATACAGAAATACTTCTCCCCAAAATTGCCTTTTCATGAAAATAAAGTAATTCGATATCAGATAAGTTAAGGGAAGTGCCAGAATAATAATTATTTCCTGCGAAACTACAGGATTGGCGGCCATAAGAATTATAGAAATCAGGAAAATCCAGAAGAATACTTTAAAGAATTTTCGCGAGCTGATCCTTTTGTCATCATACTGCGACAAAAAGAAAAAACTACCCAAAAGAGTCAGCAATACCAAATAACCGACATAGATTTGAATAGGTAGATTCTCTTTCAGAAATGTCTGATGGGAGGTGAAATTCATTTGAAGCATGTACCACAATTCGTTTTCCCGTCCGGCAATTAAATAATAGGTCAACGCAGCCAACCATGGCAAAACAAAGCCGAGGGTGGTTAAAATATACTCGCGCCAGTTTACATTGGGTTTTATAATGATGAACCCGAACCAAAGAAGTGGAAAAAAGAAAACCAGGTTCAGGTAAAACAATGACCCGATAGCCAAAAAGATACCTGAATCGAATGCATTCGAGTGAATAATTTCTTTATCAATCGAGTTAAAGATCCGGTCGATGGCCAAAACCAGAAATAAAGTAGCCGGATAAACCGGATGCATGCCATGCAAATCTGGCATTCCACTGGCAATCAATATGAATAAACCTGATGGTAGCGAAGTTTTTGCATTGATGAATGCATACTGAACATTTAATTTCAGCACCAGAAAAGCGAGCAAAATGGTAAAAATCAGCGCGACAATGTTGCTCAACAAAAGGTTATCGCCCAGCAAATAATTGATGGGTCTA
The DNA here is from genome assembly GCA_031421065.1 of Prolixibacteraceae bacterium. Lineage (GTDB taxonomy): Bacteria > Bacteroidota > Bacteroidia > Bacteroidales > Prolixibacteraceae > Aquipluma. The sequence continues at coordinate 22,721 of JANONW010000264.1, read as the reverse complement.
TAAAGTATCATCATGTCTTCGCCAGCGTAAAATGGAAACGCCTCTGCATGAACGAAAGACCTGATCCACAATGCCACTGCAATCAGTGGTATCAACAAATAATGGAAAGGCTGATTTGATTTTAATGTTTTAAGTAACATGATGTCTATAAATCAAAACCCAGATCTTTCCGGAAATACTTGCCTTCAAAATTAATAAGCTGTGCATTTTTATAGGAAAGTAAGAGTGCTTCATCCATTGAATTACCATAAGAACTGACTGCAATTACCCGTCCGCCATTGGTAAATATTTCTCCATTGCGATAATTTGTTCCCGCATGAAAAGCAAAACTGTTTTCCACATTTCCCAATCCACTGATGACTTTCCCCATTTCGTAAGGCCCGGGATAACCACCGGCAACAAGCATAACGGCAGCAGCAGTCCTTTCATCAATCTCGATGTTTTTTTCTGCCAAAGTACCATCGGCCGCACCAATCAGCAAGTCCACAAAATCAGATTTTATGCGCAACATCACGGCTTCGGTTTCCGGATCGCCCATTCTGACGTTGTATTCAATCACCATTGGTTCGCCTTTGCAACTGATCAAACCAAAAAAGAGAAAGCCATTGTATGGAATCTTATCCGCCTGCAAACCTTGTACGGTTGGCCGGATGATCCGTTCTTCCACTTTATCCATGAATATTCCATCGGCAAACGAAACTGGCGAAATGGCTCCCATACCGCCTGTATTAAGGCCTGTATCGCCTTCCCCAATGCGTTTGTAATCTTTTGCCACCGGAAGGATTTTATAGTCATTTCCATCGGTAATGGCAAAAACCGAACATTCAATGCCACTTAAAAATTCTTCGACAACCACTTTCCGGCTTGCTGCACCAAACAGGCCATCCAGCATTTCTTTCAGCGATTTTTCGGCTTCGGCAAGTTCCTCAATAATGAGAACGCCTTTCCCGGCAGCCAAACCATCGGCTTTCAAAACAAACGGAGCATTCATGGTTTTCAGAAAAGCCAGTCCTTCTGAAAGAGTTTCGGAGGTAACAGAACAATATTTTGCAGTCGGAATCTGATGGCGCACCATGAATCCCTTGGCGAAATCCTTGCTTCCTTCGAGCTGTGCGCCCAGTTTTTGAGGGCCAACCACTTTGATATGCTGCAGGCTGCTGTCAGCCAGAAAATAATCGTGCAATCCTTCGCACAAAGGCACTTCAGGACCAACCAGTACAAGGTCAACCTGGTTGTCGAGTGCGGCTTTTTTCAATCCTTCAAAGTCAGATACCCCAACCGGAATGTTGGTTCCCAAAAGTGAAGTTCCGGCATTTCCCGGAGCAATAAATAATTGGTTCAGTTTTGGCGATTGCTTTATTTTCCATGCCATCGCATGTTCTCTTCCTCCTGAACCGACAATTAAAATATTTATCATTTTATTCTTTTATTATACGGAATAGCCTCAAAACAATAGCCCTGTTCTTTCATCCATTTTATCGAAAGAGGCAGTGCTTTCATCAAATTGTTTTTTGCCTTTATTGAATCATGAAACGTTATTATTGAGCCGGGCCTTACAAAATCGGTCACATTTTTCAGCACCGTTTCAGGTTTTATCCGGCGATCGTAATCACACGAAATCAAATCCCACATAATTATCCTGAATTTGTTCTTCAGGAATTTATATTGTGAGTTTTTTAACCAACCGTGCGGTGGCCTGAAAAGATCGGAATCTATAAACTCACCAGCCTTTTCAATGTTGCTGAAAAAATCCGTATCGTTGCCCTTCAATCCTTGCCAATGGTTAAAAGTGTGATTTCCAACCGAATGACCACCTTTCAGGATTTGATCATACACTTCAGGATATTTCTGAACATTTTCGCCTACACAAAAAAAGGTCGCCTTAATATCTTCCTTTTCCAGAAGTTCAAGGACACAGGGGGTCACTTCAGGAATTGGCCCGTCGTCGAAAGTAAGATAAACAACCTGATCGTTTTTATCAAATCTCCAAACCGCGTCTTTGAAAAGAGAAGTAAAAAATCCCGGCAAACGGACCCTCGGATCAAAACACTTCATTATTTCAGCGAACTGTATCTTTCAATATAACTGTTAAACGTGGCCGAAACCTCTTTTAGCAATTCAGGCTGATTGTTTCTGGTACAAATCATGGTTATTTCCCTCATGAAATATAAGCTCCGCTGAATATCATCGTCAACCGAATTTCGCATCGCTGATTTCATTTTGAAATAATAATCCAGCTGTTCTTTATAGCTGTCCATCATGGTAATGATAATATCTTTTGCCTTTTCTGGTTGGCCTGCCTTAAAATAGGTTTCCGACATCAGCAACGAAAAATAGTTGTATGGAACAATCTCGTGGGGTATCAGCTCAATACCGCGATCGAGCACTTTGGTTGCCTTATCGTTTTGTCCTTCGGCAACAAGTGTTTCGGCAAGGCGGTCGAAGGTATTGCGGATGTTCATCATCATCCGGCTGTTATTTTCATCAATGTAAACTTTCGGATCGTTCATGTTTCCCCATTTGAAGTTTTCCATGACATTCGCGTACATCAACCGGGAATTTACCCTGCCGAACGAAATTCCATCAGATACAGACTTTAGCGGAACAAGCTTATAAGCAAGTCCTTCCAGTTGGAAATAATCCTGAAGGTTCATGTATTTGTCGCGTCCAATGGTAATGGCAAAATAGATCGGACGTTCCCAGTTATTGTTCGCAATCATGTCCAATACCATTAATTCGTCTTTGGTAATGTAATGTTTGTCGCTCAAATCAATTGTAATGGTATCAACTATCTGGTCATAATCCTGCGGTTCAACCACTTTGTTCCTTATTACAGCAGCTTTATCAACCACATAAAACAATTTTTTAGATGGAATGTAGGAAGCAAAATCAGCTTGTTCGAGTTTAGTGCGGGGATTTTCGTCCTTTACAAAGTCAAGTGCTTTTTTAAGTTCAACTGAGCCTTTCAGCCGGGGATCTTCCATCAGGTAAACAACATCGCGGTTTCCCTGTACGTATTGGTCTGCGGTAAAACTAATCGGCAGTGGTTCCGACTCATAAGCTTTGCTCTTCATTTGCGCGATGTACCAGTCGGTCTGGAAATAGCTCAGGTTACAAACCCTCACATCGGTTCTAACACCCTCCACCTCCTGATTGTACCAAAGCGGGAAAGTATCGTTGTCGCCATTGGTAAAAATAATGGCATTTGGTGCACACGTATTCAGGTAATTGGCTCCGAAATCGCGGGCTGTATATCGGTTCGAGCGGTCGTGGTCGTCCCAGTTTTCGGCGGCCATTATTGTCGGTACCAGTAAAAGCGCTAATACGGTTGCTATTCCGGCACTGGTAGTGTCAGGAAGGTACTTTTTCATTCCTTCATACAACGACAGTACGCCAATGCCAATCCAGATTGTAAAAGCATAGAACGAACCGGCGTAGGCATAATCCCTTTCGCGCGGTTGATGCGGAGATTGGTTCAGGTATAAAACGATGGCCAGGCCTGTCATGAAAAACAACAGGAAGACTACCCATAAATTTTTACGCCCTTCAGCGCCCCGGTTATACATGAACACAATGCCGATTACACCCAAAATCAAAGGCAGCAGGTAATAAGCATTTCGCCCTTTATTGTTTTTAAATTCTTTTGGCAGTGTTTTCTGGTCGCCCAGCCGTTGCGAATCAATAAAGTTTATTCCGGTAATCCAGTTGCCGTTCATAATTTCGCCCTGGCTTTGAATATCATTCTGACGTCCGGCAAAATTCCACATGAAATACCTGAAATACATGTGGTTCACCTGATACCTGAAGAAAAATATCAGGTTTTCGCCAAAAGTTGGTATTTGTATTGTTTTCGTTTGACCTTCATCGTCGGTAATCTGAACTTTCCGGCCTTTAATACTTGCCCATTGTTTGTATGCCTGAATGTGTGAATCCTCGCGGCTGTACATGCGTGGAAAAAGAGTGCTCAGGTTTGAATCGAAAACCGGCTTTTGCCTCATATCGGCAATCACATATTTCCCGTTTTTCTGAATGTAATATGGTTTGTCGTCAACATAAGGTGTTCTATTATCTAGCGGAGTGTTGTAATATCTGCCATAAACCAACGGACGATCTCCATATTGCTCACGGTTCAGGTATCCAAGTAATGCGAAAACATTGTCTGGGCTGTTTTGGTCCATTGGCGGATTAGCTGACGAACGGATCACAATCATTGCAAACGATGAATAACCAATCAGGATCACAACAACGCTGATCAAAACGGTATTCCAAAGAACCAGTTTTTTTTGCACCGTATAATAAATTCCATAAACCAAACCAGCTACCAGAAGGATTGCATAAGCAATAACACCAGTACTGAACGGAAGTCCGAATCCGTTTACAAACATCAGTTCGAACCATGTTGCAATTGTAATTACTCCGGGAATAATTCCGTACATCACCACTCCAAGAATTACAAACGAAACTGCCAAACTAAGCAGAATCCCATTTCGTGTAGCTTTATTTTTGCGGAAATAATATACAAAAACAATGGCAGGAATTGCCAGAAGGTTCAGAAGGTGAACTCCGATTGAAAGCCCCATCAGATAGGCAATAAGAATAATCCACCGGTTTGCATGTGGTTCATCGGCCGAATCTTCCCATTTCAGGATTGCCCAAAATACCATTGCGGTAAACAGCGAAGAGGAAGCATATACTTCGCCCTCGACTGCAGAAAACCAGAATGTATCTGAAAAGGTGTATGACAAAGCTCCGACAGCGCCGGCTCCGAGTATTGCAATGGTTTGACCCATTGAAAACTCACCTGCGGTTTTTACTAATTTCCTGGACAAATGGGTGATTGTCCAAAACAGGAACAAAATAGTGAATGCACTGGCCAAAGCCGACATGGCATTTACCATCAGGGCAGCATTTGCTGGTGCGCCTCCAAATATGGTAAAGAACCTACCCAGGATCATAAAGAACGGTGCACCGGGTGGGTGGCCTACCTCCAGTTTAAACGAAGTGGTTATAAACTCTCCACAATCCCAGAAACTGGTAGTTGGTTCAATCGTTAACAGATACGTTACTGCAGCGATCAAAAAAGTGATCCAGCCAACAATATTGTTCAGTTGTTTAAAGTTTTTCATTATTTGGCATTTTAACGATTGCGAAGATAGTACATTCTTTCAAATCAGGTTAAACGACATCATAAAAAAAGCCCTCCGTAAATGGAAGGCTTTGTATTTTGAATCTTGCGATTATGAATTAGTCGCCGAGATTGTAACGGTAGAAAGCTGTTACAGTCAATCCTTTTTCGGTTTCCTGAAGGAATTCGTTGACAGTTTGTTTGTTTTCCTTGATGAAAGCCTGATTCAACAAAGTACTTTCCTTGAAGAATTTTGCAAGTGCACCCTGCGAAATTTTATCGAGCATAGCTTCCGGTTTGCCTTCCTGACGGAATTTCTCTTTGGCAATTTCCAGTTCTTTTGCTACAACTTCAGCAGGAACATCATCTTTGTCAACAGCAACAGGGTTCATAGCCGCAACCTGCATGGCCACATCTTTTGAAACATGTGTGTCAACGCCAGCTTTGTTAAATCCAACAAGGGTCGATAATTTGTTTCCTGGATGAATGTATGCTACTACAGTTTCTGCATCAAGTTTGGCAAAATATGGCAAATCCAGTTTTTCGCCAATTACACCGGTCTGTTCGATCACGTGATTTTCAACTGTACGACCGTCAAGAACAAGCGCCTTAACAGCATCCAAATCGGCTGCATTGTTTTCGATGGCAGCATCAAGTATTCTTTGGGCAAAAATCACAAACGCTTCATTTTTTGCGACGAAGTCAGTTTCGCAATTTAAAACCAATATAGCGCCAATTTTACCCGATTCATTTACTTTTGCAAGCACAACCCCTTCGGTAGCTGCCCTGTCAGCTCTTTTGCTGGCAACCAGTTTCCCTTTTTCGCGGATGATTTCGGTTGCACGGCTAAAATCGCCTTCTGCATCCATCAACGCGGTTTTGCAATCCATCATGCCAGCACCTGTTGCTTTACGCAACTTCATTACATCTGCTGCATTAATTTCCATATATTTTGTATTTAAAAAGTTATTGAACGATTATTCATGAATTTCTTCATCCTCTTCCTCATGGTCCAGATCTTCATCCTCTTCTTCTACTTCTTCTTCAATAGCAGGAGAATCATGCTCGTCAGTAACTCTTGGTTTTTTTCTTTTTACCCTGATTTCTTTTTCTTCGCCTTCACTGTCGCGTTCAACTTTGCGTTCCGAAAGGCCTTCCTGAATTGCATCGGTAATAATCTTAACAATCAGGCTAACTGACTGGGAAGCATCGTCGTTTGACGGGATTACAAAATCAATTCCTTCTGGGTCAGAGTTGGTATCAACCATTGCAAAAACGGGAATTCCCAAACGTTTGGCTTCGCGAACTGCGATTTTTTCTTTCAGTACATCAACAATGAAAAGTGCTGCGGGAAGACGTGTCAGATCAGAAATACTTCCGAGCATTTTTTCGAGTTTAGCGCGTTGACGGCTAATCTGAAGTTTTTCACGTTTTGAAAGCACATCCCAACTGCTGTCTTTGGCCATCTTGTCGATGGTCGTCATTTTCTTAACCGCTTTACGGATAGTTGGGAAGTTGGTAAGCATGCCACCTGGCCAGCGTTCAGTAACGTAAGGCATGTTAACACTGCCAACCAAGTCAGAAACAATGTCTTTGGCTTGTTTTTTTGTGGCAACGAATAAAATTTTGCGGCCTGACTTTGCAATTTGTTTAATTGCCTCAGCTGCTTCGTCAACTTTGACGATTGTTTTCTGAAGATCGATAATGTGGATCCCGTTTTTCTCCATAAAAATATATGGGGCCATGTTTGGGTTCCACTTTCTTCTCAAGTGTCCGAAGTGAACACCTGCATCCAATAAATCTTGAAAATTTGTTCTTGGCATCTTTTTACTTTTTTGTTAAAAAAATAATCTCTTGAAAAGCAATTGCCGAGTAGTCCCATTCATCGAAAGAAGAGGAGTCTGGACAATTTAGATCCAAAGCAGAATATTTTAGGATAAAAAATATTAACGTTTTGAGAACTGGAATCTTTTGCGTGCTTTTGGCTGACCTGGTTTTTTACGTTCAACCTCACGTGGGTCCCTGGTCAAAAATCCGGCTGCTTTTAAAGCGGCTCTTGATTCAGGAACGATTTCGAGCATTGCACGTGAAATTCCTAAACGCAATGCTTCTGCCTGTCCGGTGATACCACCACCATCAAGGTTAACATTGATATCATACTGGCCGGCAACACCTAACAGATTCAACGGTTGCAAAACAACATACTGCAGGATTCCGGTTGGAAAATATTCAGTCAATTCTCTTTTATTGATAGTGATTTTTCCTTTGCCATCGCTCACATAAACTCTGGCTACCGCAGATTTCCTACGACCTAACGCGTTTACTACTTCCATTAGTTATTATTTAATTGTATTTAAATCAATTACTTTTGGGCTCTGGGCAACCTGATCGTGAACTGGTCCAACATAAACTTTCATGTTGCCATAGATTTTACTTCCCAGGCGGTTTTTTGGCAACATTCCTTTAACTGCTTTTTCAATCAGTCTTTCAGGATATTTGCTCATCAACTCAGCCGGAGTCTGTTTTCTCTGTCCACCCGGATAGCCCGAATAGCTCAAATAAATTTTGTCGTTCAGTTTATTTCCTGTCAGACGTACTTTTTCAGCGTTGATGATAACCACGTTATCACCACAGTCAACGTGAGGCGTGAAGCTTGGTTTGTTTTTTCCCCTTAGAATTTTGGCAACTTTACTGGCCAAACGTCCGAGGACCACATCTGTAGCATCAACAAGAACCCACTCTTTTGTTACCGTGGCTCTGTTTGCCGATACGGTTTTATAACTTAGTGTATCCACTTGTTTATTATTAAAAAATTAAACACTAACTCGCATTAAATTAAAATTCAATCATTTAGAGTGCCGTTATTTATCAGCCCGGAATTGTTAATAAGATCTGCACACTCAACATTTTCAGTTATTTACATGAACTGCAAGTAAGGACAATAATCGGACTGCAAAAGTATTTTCTTTTTTTTAATTTCCAAGTAATAATTCAGGCTATTCTGTTGTTTTTTATCACATTTGTATTATTGGTCTCCTGAAATTTTAAAACCGGAACATGAATACACGTCTTCTTCCTGAATTTTTCCTGCGCGATGTGCTTGAAGTTGCTCCTGAACTGATTGGCAAAAAACTGGTTCGCTGCTTTCCGGATGGAAGAACCTTAAAATATATGATTACCGAAGTTGAAGCTTACCGCGGAACAGAGGATTTGGCCTGCCATGCCAGCAAAGGACGGACACCCCGTACCGAAGTCATGTTTCAGGAAGGCGGAACTGTTTACGTGTACCTTATATACGGTCAATATTGGTTGCTGAATCTGGTAACCGGAATTGCCGGAGATGCTTCAGCCGTGTTAATACGTGGTATGGAAGGCTTTCCCGGACCTGGCCGTGTGGGGCGCGAACTCCGGCTCGACCGGTCGTTTTATGACGAAAGCCTGATTACTTCGCAACGAATCTGGGTGGAAGATGCCGAATCGGTTTCAGAAATTCGAACTGCGAAACGCATTGGAGTGGAATATTCGGGCGATGTATGGGCGGGAAAATTGTGGCGCTATTATCTCTGAATAGAACTTCATCTAATATATTAATCCTGGAATATACTAAAACAATATTTTCATTCATTTTTACGCTGCCTTAAAATAATTTTCAGCGGCATGTTCGTTTAATGCTATAGAATAATTTATCTTACAACTTAATCTCGAATTTAGCCCGCAGGCCAAAAGAAGGGGTCAAGAATAGATTTTGGGGTGACTCTCCATACGGCTTCCACCCTGAACAGTCGAAAAATATTTTCGGCACCAGCTCCCAATTCAATGTACGGATTATCCATTTTAGTCACTCCCATCGGGAACTCAACAATTTGCTGATGTTTTTCGCTCAACGAACCAATCATTCCCTTGGCCGAGATTACTTCCCGCAATCTTGTTTTCTTCAGTAAAGGCAAACGATTGAATATAAATCCGTTGAGATGATATTATAGGTAAGCGTGCAGGTATTTGTCGTGCACATATTCCATGAAGTTCAGCATGTTGAAATCGTAGGAATATAGGCCAAATGTTTCGTTGCCGCGCGGAATATCTATCATGGTGTAGGGAAGCTTTCCGAAGTACATCCCACTCTCAATGGCGTAATTAAAACCTGTCTGGCCAACTTTCAGGTATTGCTCGATTGTACCAAAATATCAATAAGTTCTGAAATATTTTCATTTCTAATTTTATTGTTTTTATCTGCATTGAACCGCCATTCAGTCACCTCAATCTAATTCAGGCTACTTTGCCTTTGCCTAAAACCAGTACCCAAAATTGGCTGAAAAACTGGGCTTATCCGTTGAGCCTGAGTATCCTAAAGTCATATCCAATGGCCCCAGTATTGTTTTTAATGAATACTTAATCCCTCCCCCGTAAATCATACTGGCCTTTTCCCATGGCTTCACTTCATCGCCCTGGCGCATTCCGTTAAGCAACACCGATATGTACTGAGATTCTGAAATCTGAACCCTAAGCCCGATCAGCCCAATGTATGCAAAACGATCGGCTATGTTGACAGCCGAAAGCCCTACAAACGGCAGGTGATAATTGAAATACTGTGAATACAATTCGCCACCGACCAAGGTCATTTTAGCTTGGGGAAAATCGGAATTGAACAGGGCACGGCCATAAAGATCGAGCAACAATGAAGTTTTTGGCGTTACCGGAATTACATTACGCATTTTATAAAGCAGTACCGGACTGATTTTGCTGGAATTTTGAAAATCAGCCAGCATCGAAAATTCGGCATACATATTCGTTCCTTTCGTTGGAAAATAAAAATTATCCATATTATCAAACGAAAGGTAAGAGTATGCATTGGTCATGAAAATATCTATTTCCCCGGTTGAAGTTGGGTAATTGTTGTTTTTGCCGAAAATATCGCCCCGGTAATACTCTTCCTGCTTTACCCGACCGTTTTGCAACTGAATAAGCGCCGGTAAAAAGCGGTGCATCCCGGTAAAAAACGGAATGCGTTTGGCATAGTCAGTTCGTATAATTTTCAATGGGCAGCCCGTGTCAGAAACACCATCATGGGTCATAAACCGCCTGAATCCATTGGCAATTTTCGACGAGGCTTTTTTCACAAACGAATCGTCGCGATCAACCCGAATACCCATAACCATCTCAAAGTCTTTCAGGTACGGAATCAACAGATTAAAATCTTCAGGAGTCGTTTGCAAATCGGCATCAATGTATCCGACAAACGTTGAACAGATGGCTTCAATTCCGGCTTTAATCGCGGCACTTAATCCGGAATTTTTTGTGAAACTGAGGTGAAAGAAGTGTTTCTGACGGTCACAAACATCAAAAATTCGTTCTTTACTTCGATCTGTAGAACAATCGTTTACAAACAGAACACACGTTTTTAACGCTGATTGCGATATAAACCACGAAAGCTTTTCTTCCAAAGCATAAATGTTATCTTCTTCGTTAAAAATGGGAACGACAATGGTAAATTCGTAATTGACGGTTTTGTTTTCATGCTTTCTTTCGCCTTCCTGGGTTTTACCACTTGGTTTATTTCCATTTTCTGTTTTTCTACATTGTTAATTGCAGGATAGACCTGTAGAAAAGTCCCCGATCCAATATTGGAATTGATAAAACCAATAAATGGACCAGGAACAATTCTGTTTTCTGAACTTCTATGCTTTATTATCTTTGACGTTTAAATAGAAAGAATATTTTAATGCTTTCCCGTTTTATTACTTTTCATACTTCCCGGTCACCTGTAAATAGTTGGCCATAGCAATCTGGTAATTGCACCGCGAACTTGTCAGGTTGTCATTCGAAGACTGAACCATCGCCTGTGCTTCGAGCATGTCTGAAGTGGTTACCATTCCGGCAACATAATTGTCCTGGCTCACTTTCAGATTTTCCTCAGCCTGCCTGACCGAAATCTCAGACAACTGAATCTGCTGATAGGCTTCATCGAGTGTGTTTCGGGCCTGCTGCATCTGAAGCAACAATTTTTCTGTGTTGTCGGCAACCATATTCCGGTTTTGTTCTTCTTTCAGGTGGCGTTCTTTCATTTTGTGCGAAGCTTCCCACCAGCCCGAAATCGGAATTTTTACCGAACCGAAAACCATTCCGGATGATGTGCTTTTTCCGTCCATGACGTCCATGTAAAGTCCTCCGACACCAACTCCAACCTGAGGCATATATTCGCCCCGCTGCATTTTGGTCAGATACTTTTCGGCCTCCGAACTTTTCTGAAGCAACTGGTATTCTGCCCGGCCGGCTAATGCCTGCTCGTGGTTAGTGAAAAGAAGCTGCGGATCTTTGTCCTGATCCAGCTCGTTTGTAAAACTTATTTCAGGATTGTACAGAATATCAATGTATTGGCAAAACGCCATTTTAGCCAGCTTGATTCCGTTATCCAGTTTTACCCGGTTCATCTGCAGTTCATTCTGTTTCAGTTCTACTTTAAGCAAATCATTCCGGGTGATTAATCCGGCCTGATAAACATCAGTAACCTCTTTGTGCAAGGTGTCAACCAACTGGATGTACCGTTCCAGCGTTTTCATTTTTTCGCCCAATTCCACAATTTGCCAATATTTCCGTTCAGTTTCTATGGCAACTTCGTCTTTCGTCGAGGTCAATTGTATTTGATTGACTTCAGTCCCCAAACTGGCAAGTTTATTCCCGGTCGAAATACGACTTCCGGCGAAAATTGGTTGAGTGGCAGTTGCCATTCCAATGGTTCCTTTTTCAAGCATCGAAAGGGACAATCCGGGGAAATAAGCAAACTGTGTTGCCGCAGCAAGGTTTGCCGCATTTCCGTCATAAACCGGAAGGTTTCCGCCGGGCATATCCAGATTTAGCAAAGGTTTGTCGAAGCGGAACGATAAAGCTGTTGCTTCCACCTGTGGAAAATACTTGGTAAATGCCGCTTTTTTTACTTCTTCCGAAGCGGAAACATCGAGCATTTTGTTTTTCACCTGGACATTATTCTGAAGTGCCAGTGTTTTGCACTGTTCAAGCGTATAATTGTTTTGTGCCTGAAGAAATGGGCTCATGCCAAGAATCAGCACCAACGTCAGAATTGCAGGTTTCACTTTCCCGTTATTCACCAAATCCTTAAGGGTTACTTTTTTCTTATTTTTATCTGCATTTCTGAAAATTAGCCAATAAGCCACCGGAAGTATAAGAACTAAAAACACCATCGAGGTTAATGTTCCGAAGCAGATTACGACACCCATTGGCGCCCAAAGTGCACTTTTACTGATAATCATTGGAATCACACCCATCGATGCTGCCATCGAAGTCAGGAAAATCGGGCGCATACGTCGTTTGCCGGCTTCAAAAGCCGCTTCAAGTGCAGTTTTCTTTCCATGATGGCGTAGTTCTTCAGCATAATCGAGCATAATAATTCCGTTTCGCACCAGGATACCGATCAGGCTGACAATTCCTAATATGGAGGTTACCCCAAAACTGAGTCCCATTACTATAACACCGAGCACTGCTCCGATAATACTTAAAGTTGACGAGGCCATAACGAGTAAAGCCAGGTTAACTTTTCGAAAATGAAACACTAAGATCAGGAATATAATAAATACACTCATCAGCAGCGCACCTGTCATTTGCGGCAACATCTCCGAATCGGTTTCATAAGCGCCACCATAGCTTAAACTTGTTCCCTGAGGCAAAGGCTGGATATCTGCAATTTTTCTCACCGAGCGGTAAACCTGATTCAGGTTTACTCCACGTTTTACATCGCTTACGATACTTATGGTTGGTACTCCGTTTCGATGGACAATCTGACCTTGCGTCCAGTCGGGACTAACGCTTGCAATTTGCCGCAAAGGCACCGACACCCCTGGAATAAATGAATGAATATATTCGTTTTCAATATCGTCATATGAAGCATCAGTTTCACGTTCAGCTTTCAATTTAACTGTAACAGGATAATCATTCTCCCATAAAGTGGTCATTGGCAAACCATAAAAGCGCATGGCTAAATTAGTTGCGACTACTGTTTTAGTAATTCCAAGTCGGGTCGCCTCTACTTCATTGATGTTGATCCGTGCTCCCGGTAACATTTCTTCGTAATTGGTGTGCACCCAAACTAATTCAGGAACTTCCCGCATTTTCGAAACCAGCGAATCGGCCGTATTTTTCAGGTCAGCTAAATTGTTCCCAGAAATGCGTATCTCAATCGGGTTGGCAGCTTCCTGATAATCGAGCTGTTTAAAACGGACATGCGCTTTCGGGAAATACCCGGCATATTTGTTCGTATATTCATCAAGCAATTCTTCTGTTGCACGGTTTGATGGAGTATTTACAATAAACTGGGCATAATTTCTGGCTGGAAATTTAGGTGCATAAGTGGTGTGAAAACGTGGTGAACTGGTACCGATAAATGAAGTTATCGATTTTACGCGTTCATCTTTCCTTATCATTTTTTCCAGACTATCAGCTACCAAAGCTGTTTGCTCCAACGAATTGCCTTGAGGTAAATAAATTTCGACGGCAAACTGATTCCGTTCGGCAACAGGCATTAACTGCTGAGGAATTTGTGTGAAAAGGACAATTCCAAGCAATACCGACAAGATACCGACTCCGATGGTTATTTTTGGATGCTTAAATGCCTTCACCAACCACTTTTCGTATGTTTCCTGAATAATATCAAGGAAATTACGGCGGCCATTCTTTCGCTGCCGCTTCGACTGTTCAAATCCACTCTTGATGAAAGTATATTGGATGAACGGAATTAACAACATGGCAACCGCCAGGGAAATACCTAATGTGATGGTTACAGTCCAGGGAAATAGCTTGACAAAATCTTTTATCATCCCCGTTGCCGTAAATAGAAAAGGAAAGAAGGTAATACTGATTGCCAGAGTAGCTGAAAATATCGCCTTGAAGAAACCTTTTGCACTACTGATCGTTGCATGCCATCGCGACATTCCGTGATCAAGTTTTTCCATGTAACTGTCCACAATCACAATGGAATTATCCACTATCATTCCCAAGGTTACGATTAAAGCGGCAAGGGTGACTGTATTCAATTCCATACCTGTTAAAAGCATGATCCCCAGGGATGCAAAGATTGAAATTGGTATCGATGTTGCAGCTACCGTGGCCACCCGCAGAGGCAGCAAAACCATGGTGATTAAAATAACAGCGATAATAGCATAAAGCATTTCGATCAGGAACGTGGTAATTGAATCGCCAACCACTTTTGGCTGATCGGCAACGCGTTCAATATAAACATCTTTTGGCAGTTCCTTCTGAAATTGATCCAATACTTCAGTCACGTCTTTCCCGTATTGCACAATGTTATTTCCGGGCTGCATTTCCATCGAAATCAATAAACTTTTATGCCCGTTATTGTTGATGTAACTGTCAGGTTCAGGATACTCACGAACGATTCGCGCCACATCTTTCAGCCGGATGATATTTCCGGCCGGATCGGAATAAATGATTTGTTCGGCAATATCCTGTTCGCTGTTATACGATTGCGAAATATGGATTGGCGCTATAAACTGGTCATTGTCAACCGACCCACTCATTGTTGTAAAACCCTGGGTGAATAAATTAGCCAGTAAAGTCGATGAACTAATTCCGTAATTGGTCAGTTTCTCCTTTCCAAGATAAATACTGATTTGTTCTTTCTGCAATCCGTAATGACGGAGTTTTGATACCGACTCAATCCTTCGAAGCCGGCTTTCCAGTTCATTCAGATAACTTTCCAGTTCGCGGTATGTTTTGTGATCCGATTCAAGTGTAATCAGCAAAGCCGAAGTATCGCCAAAATCATTATCCGAGATCAAAGCCAGAACTCCGGAAGGCAATTGAGCCTTAAAATTATTCAGTCCGTGATTTAGTTTTGCCCAAAACTCATCGGCATTTTTGACGTCATCGTTTAAAGTCACAAAAACGATCATCATACCATCTTTCGAGATCGAATAGGTTTTTTTCTTTTTGATTTCGCCGTAACTGAATAAGTATTTTTCGACTTTTGTCGTCAATTGCTGTTCAACTTCTTCGGAACTGGCTCCCGGATATATACCGATCACCAATCCCTGACGAATCGTGAACTGAGGAAATTCCTGCCGTGGCATCACAAAAAGTGCGTAAATGCCCAACACTACCAACAAACCGGCAATTAAAAATACAATCTGTCTGTACCGCATGGCAGATTCAACTATTCCAAGCCTTTTCATCTTATCTTACTATTTGGAGGATTGTATTCTCGTTTATTTTCTGATATCCTTCGGTAATGAGCAAATCGTTGACTGATAAACCGCTGTTGATGACCACGCCGTTGTAGTTCAATGGTCCAACCTTGACTAGTTTTTTCATTGCTTTGCCTGTGCTTGAATTTGCTATGAAAACATATTTTTCGCCATTTCCATCAATCTGAACTGCTGATAACGGAACAATTATCCGATTCTCAAGTGACGAGTTGTTGATGTTCACCTTACAAACCATGCCGGGTTTCAGCAGTTCCTCCGGATTATTTAGCTCGATCTTTACCCTGTATGTGTGCGAAAGAGGATTAGAAAGCACCCCGATTTCTTTTACTTCGCCTTCAAATTTCTGATCGCCCAATGCCGAAACCTGAACAAGTGCTTTTTGTCCTCTCTTCATGGAGGCTATTTCATTTTCAGGAATTGGAACGTTTGCCGTCACTTTTTCGATTTTAACCAGTCGAAAAACCGGATTTCCGGGCAATACACTCATCCCCGGTTCCAGCATCCGTCTTCCGATAATACCGCTGGTAGGAGCATACAATTTACAGTCGTCCAGGCTCTTTTTCGACATGAGTACGGCAGATTTTGCCATTTCCAGCCCGGTTTGTATCTCCACAAATTTCACCTCAGGAAGGCTTCCTTTTTTGTAAACAGGCTCCAGTCGGTTATAGGCATCCTGCGCCTGATTCTTCTTCGACAGCGCAATCTGGTAGGCATTCTGGTAGGATTCGTTGTTCAGCACAGCCAAAAGTTGTCCTTTGCTCACCCTTTGTCCTTCGTCAACCAGTACTTTATCTACTGTTCCAACGGCCAAAAAACTTAAGGGTACCAATACCGATTCTTCGATGGTTGCGATGTACGATTGACTTTCGCTACCAGGACTTGTTCCTATTTCCAGGACTTTAACTCTTACAGCCTCTGGCTGATTTTCGGACAGCTTATTTTGTGCGCCGGAATTACACCCGGCAAGGAGGATTGCCCCAACAGGCACCCAGATTAAAAAATGTTTCAATTGTTTCATAGCTTTATTCTTTTTCTGATTTGTTTTTCTATTACCTTAAGCATTAAATCATAATTCTTTATGGCGTGCTTTTAATTTTTTGTGTAATTAATATTTTTTAGTTTTTTTTTAAAATCAAGTTGTAATTATCAAAAACAGTAATGGCAATTTCTTGTCCTTCTTTAATATATTGTTTTGTTGCCGAAATGGTTGAAGTTTTACTGAATTTTGAGAGATGGTCAAGTTCTGCTAATAAAACATGTTTTACAACTTTACCCGTTGCCTGATAATAAAGATTAATCAGTGTTTCTACTCCAAACCTGGAAGCTTTCATTTTATTTATAAGGGGTAAAATATCTTCTCTTTTGACAGACCTTTCGCCTGTAAGTGACTTAAATGGGTTTACTTTATAGTTTAAAATTGAAACATAGGGTTGACCTAAAACCATATCAGCTTCATTATTTTGAATTGGTCTTATCAATTGTTCAAGAGGATTAGCAAGTTTAATTGCTGATAATTCTGTTAAATCAGCATCAATAAATACTATGATTTCAGATTTTGATTTTTCAACTCCAATTGCCATTGCATAACCTTTTCCTTTGTTTCTATGCAGATGGATATCAATGATTTGGATTGTATTTTTACAATCGGTAATAATTTTTTTTGTAGCATCGGTTGATCCATCGTTGACAACGATAATTTCATGAAAAATTCCGGTTCCATCGATTGAGGAGATTACATCTCTAATTGTTTTTTCCTCGTTATATGCACAGATAATTGCTGAAACGTTCTTCATCCTTTCATCTTTTTAGCTAAAAAATCAAACAGTACTTTGCGTGTTGCCAATACTCCAGCCTGAATAATTTCTTCAGATTTATAAAAATGATATGGTCCATAAGAATTAATTGGGATCTGAATTAAAATATCAGGCGGGTACATTTCTATTGTCATTGCTGATATCTGTTGAATCATCAAACTGCCTGATTGGGATAATAGGGTATAATAGTTTAATTGATTTTCAGCTACTTTTGGTAAAAATTGAAACCCTCTTTTCATTAAAAATGAGAAGTAGCTCAATTCGTCATCTCCTTTCGCTAATGATCTTTTACGTGGGACACGCTTTTCTGAAGCAATTGGAGAGCTTACATCAACTGCAATTACTATATCATCCTTCATTCGTTTAACACGGTTAATTGGTAAGGGATTTACAACGCCCCCATCTATTAAAACCATTCCATTTTGCATACAAGGTTTAAAAACGGTTGGTATTGAAATTGAAGCACGGATTGCTTCAAATAGACTTCCTTTTTCAAATACAACTTCTTTTTTATTTTTTATGTCGGTTGCAACTGCAGTAAAAGAAATTGGCAAATCTTCAATATTTTCATCGGGTACTATCTTTTTTAATTCTTTAATTACTTTATTCCCTTTGACTAATCCGTTGGTACTTAATGTAAAGTCAACCAGATTAAAAACTGCTTTTTTGTCCAGATTGCACATCCAATCCCTGTAAACCTGTAAATTGCCTGAAGCATAAATCCCTCCAACCAGCGCTCCCATTGAAGAACCAGCTATTGATTTAATTTCAAAACCTTGTCGTTCCAATTCTTCTATTACTCCGATATGTGCAATGCCTCTTGCGCCACCGCTGGATAACACCAATGATACTGATGGATACATGTTTTAATTTTTTAATTCAAGTGAAAAATTTTCAGGATATTTTGCTGTAACACCTTTATACATTGTATTTATTTGAAGCATTACAGTATTTAAGTTTTCCAGATTATCGATTATCCCTTTTATTCCAATTTCTTTCTTTTGGTAATCAAGATAGCCAACAATAATTGGGACTTTCGCTCTCCAAGCCATATAATAAAAGCCCTTGTCCCATTTAGTAACTTTTGCAAAAGCTCCTTCAGGCGATAGAATTATATGTAAAGATTCCTCTTCCTGAAGCATCTTAGTAACCTGATAAATAGCATTTTCTCCTGTTACACCGCGAACCGGAACAGATCCAAACCATTTCATGAAAATATTCATCGGGAAATAGAAAAGTTCCTTTTTCGATAAAAACATATATTTAATACCAAGTTCATTAAAAAGAAGCTTACCATACACTGCATCGTAATAGGAGGTATGAGGGGCAAATATGATGATGCTCTTTTTGATGTCAGGAAATTCACCATTGATTTTCCATCCTAATATTTTCAAAAGAATATATCCCGAGACCGTTTTCATTGCCTTGTAATGTTTATATCCGGATACAATACGAAATACGTATTTTGGTCTATTTTTGAATAAAAAAATTTAGTGTAAGCCTCTTATTATTATACCTACAAGAAGATCAACCTGGAATTCCAGCTCCGGTAACTTATTCTCAATAAACAGATCAATTTCAATTCCCCGAAGTGCACTAACCAAGATATGGGCAAGAACATCGGCATCTTCATTCGTAATTCTAGAAAATTCTCCAGATTTCACTCCCAGTTCCAGTATTTCTTTTAATATTCCAATTTCTTTGATATCCCATTTTTCCCGTAAAGTGGACATCCGATTGTTTAGGTTTCCTTTTAGCTCGCCACATACCAGTTTATACAAAATGGGTTTTTTCTTGATCTCCGAAAAACTATTTAGGGCATAGGAAGCTATTTTTTCTCTGACAGTTTTAAATTCACTGACGTTACGATAAACTGCCGTATAAACATCATCAATTTCTTTTAATACAACAGCTTCGAAAATCTCATCTTTATTGGCAAAATAATAATAAAGAGTACTTTTCCCTTTACCAAGAGCTTTGGCAATGTCTTCCATTGTAGTTTTCTGCATTCCGTATTGCTGAAACAAATGACCGGCTGCCTCTATAAATTCACCTCGTATGATTTCTTCTTTTAACATTTTCTTAATACGATTAGACGTAAAACGTTTCGAAGTGCAAATGTAGATTCTATTTTCAGAAATAAAAACGTTCAATGAAAAAATAATTGGATGGATATAAAAAATTAACATTGAACTTTTTTCATCACCAGAAGAATGCATTGAGTTAAAGCAGAAGTAATGTTTAAGAATTTATTCCCAAAAACTTATGATTTATCTATTTCATCATATCCAGCACAATCGGTTTCAGTCCGCTGAAAAAGAATTCGACAGCAATCACCATCACGATCAGCCACATCAGTCTCATCATCACATTATTACCTGTTTGTCCAAGAAATTTTATTATTCGAGATGAGCTGTACAATATGAGGTATGTAATCAACATAACCAGAATGATTGAAGCAAAAAGAATAATCTTTCGTTCGATGGTTGTGGCATCTTCCATCAAAACGATAGCATTAGTAATGGCTCCCGGACCACAAATCATCGGAATTGCCAGCGGAGTGATGGAAATATCGCTCACGTAACTTTTTCTTCCGAATCTTTAATTTTTACTTGTCCCAACCGCGCCTGAAGCATATCCATACCCATAATAAAGAATATTACACCTCCAACAATCCGGAAGCTATTCACCGAAATTCCGAAGAAATTGAACAGTAGCTTTAGTGCCCTTTCAGGGCGCAGAAATATGCCGATTTGATTGAATACTGCTACTGAAAACTATTTGTTTTTCTCTGGATCCTCCGGTAGTTCGTTGGCTTCATCCGGAAATTCGGCAACCAATTCGGCGTAGTCATCCTCATCTTCGTCATCATAAATTTCAATAATTGGTTCGGTAAATGCCTTGCTGACCAATCGTTTGTCGAGCGTGAGCAAAAGTGACGGAAGAACCATCATATTGAAGAACATAGCAATCAGTAAAGTTGTGGAAATGAGTATGCCAAGTGCCTGTGTGCCACCAAATTCAGAAACGATGAACACGCTGAACCCGAGAACCAGAACGATACTGGTGTATATCATGCTGAACCCGGCTTCGTGTAAGGCGAGTAATGCTGATTTCTTGATGTCTCCGTTTGTGATCTTTAATTCGTGCCTATAGCGCGAAAGATATTGGATGGCATTATCGACTGAGATTCCAAGTGCGATACTGAATACAATGATAGTGGATGGTTTGATGGGAATACCGGCAACTCCCATGATTGCAGCTGTAATAAGCAATGGGATGATATTGGGTATCATCGATACAAGGATCATGCGCAACGACGAAAACAACAAAGCCATCAGCAGCGAAATCAAGAGAATGGCAATCCCCACGCTTTCGAACAGATTTTTTATCAGGAAGTTGGTCCCTTTTGCATACACAACGCTGTTGCCGGTCAGTTTTACATCATATTTGGCCGGATCAAAAATACTGTCAACCTGTGGCCGGATATCAGCCATAAGCGAATCCATGTGTTTGGTGCCTACATCGGCCATCTGAAAACTAACGCGGGTAATTTGTTTGGTACTGTCGAGAAACGATTTCAGCAAATTTGTTCCAGCACCTTGAACATTCAGAGGAAGATAACTTAATATAAAGTTCCTTTCCATTGAACTTGGCAGCGAATACTTGCTTGAGTCGCCTCCATAGTATGATTGTCGCGCGAACTTGAATACTTCGACCAGGGAAAGAGGTTTTGAAAATTCGGGATACTGGTTGATCATATTTTGCATTTGATCAATCTTTTGAATGGTTGAATAGTTCATCACCCCATTTTTCTTTTTGGTATCGATCGAAATTTCGAAGGGCATCACCCCACCAAAATTATTCTCAAAGAATTTCAAATCAAGGTAAATCGGATCATCACCCCTAAAATCATCTACGATTTTCCCTGATGTTTTCATCATGCTCACGCCCACAAAGCCAATCACCACCAGTCCTCCGGCAATGCTGTAAATCAGGTTCCGGCGGTATGTTATCAAATAAATAATTTTATCGAGAACTGCTCCAAAGAAATTACTGTCAAGGTGTTTGATATGTTTGGGCAGTGGTGGTTTTTGCAAACTGAATATGATTGGAAGCAATATAATGGTGAGACCGTACAAAACCATGATGTTGATGGAAGTGATAATCCCGAATTCGCGCAACATCTGGTTCGGAACCAGTATAAATGCAGCGAAACCCAATGCAGTAGCGGCATTGGTCATTAACGAGGCAAACCCGATCCGTTGGATAACCTGCGACAAAGCGCGCATTCTGTTGCCATGGCTCCTGAATTCCCAATGATATTTGTTCAGGATGTAAATACAGTTCTCGATTACAATAATTACAATGAGCGAAGGAATTACCCCGGTAAGAATGGTTATTTTGAATTTGAAAAGCACGAGGCTGCCCATTACCCAAATGATGCTTATCCCAACAACCAGAAGCGAACTGAAGACAATCTTCAGCGACCTGAAAAACAGGAACATGATAAATGCCGCAACAGCTATACTCATAAGGATGAACAGAAAAAGTTCATCCTTTATTTTCTGCATGGTCACGGTGCGTATGTATGGCATTCCGGAGTAATGAACCTCTACATTGCCCTGCTTCCTATAAGCCTCAACTTCTTTTACAATATTATCAATCAAAACAATACGGCTCTCATCGTTCAACTTCTTTTTGTCGAGCGTAATGGTCATTAGTGTGGCCTTGGTTTTGGGGTTATAAAGCAGGCCTTCATAAATTTTGAGGCTCAGTATCAGATTTTTTAAGCTGTCAACTTCGGCTTGAGAAGTAGCTTTTTTGCCCACAATTGGCAATACATCAAATTGGTGCGTTGAATCGTTTTTGATCAGGTTAATTGATCTGGTAATACTTAAAACCTCCTCAATGCCATCTATATTGCGTATTTTTTTGCCCAAATCAGACCAGGCATTAAACTGATCGAGCGTAAAAATTTCTGGATTTATTGCCCCAATAACAATCACATTCCCATCCTCGCCAAAAAGGTGCTTGAATTCCAGATATTGAATTCGTGTAATGTCTTTTTCAGGCAATAGAGAATTGTTTTCGTAGGATAGTTTGACGTCTTTCCCCATATAAGCCATAAAAGCAGTACAAATGGCAAGGATAACAATCAGTAAAGTCCTGTTTCTTAATATAAACCGGGATATATGTATAAACATTAGTAGTTGAATAAAGTATCAGTTTCAGGATGAAGACTGTTGATTTTCGTTTCTTAAAAGCGACAAAAATAGTCATTTAGAAATAAAAAATGAATTGTGATACAACATTCATATTTCTGAACTAATTTTGGTTCGTTTTTTTGCTATAATATGTTACCTTCAATGGTGTTTTTTCGGAAGTTTAATTGGGAAAAAGATAATTTAAGTTTTAAAAGTATCATCAACTGGATGCTCTTTTTATTTACGTTTGGCCTGTTTATCGTGGCAATTCGTGATATTGGATTTCAAAAACCTGCCAATTACTATGACAATCACACCCACAATTTATTTTTTCGATTAGCTT
>JANONW010000263.1:0-2609 GCA_031421065.1 Prolixibacteraceae bacterium | reverse complement strand
AGTATTAGGGATTTTTAAATCTGGATTATCGTACCAGGTAAAGAGCCAGGGCAGGTTTGTTTTTAGGCTTCTATACGCACTCCTCAGCTTTTTATGGATATACCGGTTCTTGCCTTTTGCATCTAATTTCCTTTCATTTAGAAAGTCTTCCCATTTATTATACCAGTCAGTCAATCCACCTTCAAAGCTTTCTCGGTCAGTCATCGCCATAAGCAGCACATGCTCCCACAACTCAATACTGGCTTGCATTTTAGGCTTTTTTGTCAAGTATCTCCGAACAATCGCAACTTGATGGAAATTGCACATTTGGACAGGAATGTTTTCAATTAACTGTAATAGCCCCTTGCGACCGTCACAGATAACAGATTGTATCGTTATACCTCTTCTTGCTATTTCTTCTATCCCGGAAAAGTATAATTTATTGGGTTCATACTTCACATATTTCTTCAGCAATATCTGGCCAGTAAGGCTGTCTTTAAAAACCATTACCCCAAATTTCCTTCCAAAATAGGTTGTGTCCATCAAAACATTTGCAGTTTGTGCAGAGGTAGTTTCGCGTGTAACCACCGCATCATTTATTCTCCGTTGGATGGCTTTTTTGCTACAGCCGTATTTCGCTGCAAGCTGCAAATAAGTTTGTTTGCCTTGTGTGTATTCCTTCCAAATTGTATCAGATGATATACTGTTTTCTTTTCGGAACTGTTTACCGCAGGAAGCACAGTGCGCCTCGAAGACAGAGGATAAACAGTAAAGTTCTTTGACATGCTTTCAATGAGATGGTGGCAGACCCACCGAGAGCGACTTACAGGAGTAGCTTTCAAACCGCTTTATGGTGCTTTTGTTTGAAAAGGCAGAGGTGCTTAGCAATAAAGAAAAAGTTTCGGAAAAGAAATTAGGTACGATTAAGGGAGATGAACGCAAGTAAACCTCTGATGAAGTGTCGAGACAATGTAACCCGTTGACAAAACTGTCGATTTTGTGCTATTGGCAGGACGAGTATAGCAGAAACCTGTTTACCGGCTATACGTCAACCGATATTAAGGAGGCATGAACTTTAATCAGGCTCATTGAAGGAACGAGGGAACTCACTCGTTGATGGTAAGGGAAAATGCACAAGTGCAGCAACACGAGGCAGAAAGTACCAAAGCAACGAGTGGGGACGGACTAAGTCGTAGTAGTGATGAATCTTCTGTAATGGGAGTGGAGCGAAGGGCTTAGGTCATTTGGGAAAACAAGTTTTAACAACACGCCAAAAGGCGAGGAGGATTAGAATGAGTGAAACAAAACCAATACCTGTAACAAAGCACATGGTATGGAATGCTTACAAAAAGGTGAGAGCCAACAAAGGTTCGGCAGGCGTTGACGGAGAAAATCTCAAAATATTTGAGGAGCAACTCGCCAACAATCTGTACAAGGTATGGAACAGGCTTTCATCGGGCACGTATTTTCCGCCACCTGTAAAGGAAGTTGAGATACCAAAAGCAGACGGAAAAATCCGAAAACTTGGTATTCCAACGGTAGGCGACAGGGTAGCACAAATGGTCATTAAGGATTATTTAGAACCGAGAATGGAAGCAATTTTTCATGAGAGCAGTTATGGTTATCGCCCAAACAGGAGTGCGCACAATGCGTTACAAATTGCAAGGCGTAACTGTTGGCTGTATAATTGGGTGATTGATATTGACATTAAGGGTTTCTTTGACAATATTGACCATACGAAAATGCTACTTGCCATTGACAAACATGTAAGTGAAAAGTGGGTGAAAATGTATATTATCCGTTGGCTTACTGCACCTGTGCAGAAAGTTAGCGGGGAATTGATGTACAAAAACGGAAAAGGAACTCCACAAGGTGGAGTTATTAGTCCTTTACTTGCCAACCTATTTCTTCATTACGCATTCGACCAATGGCTAACCAAAAACTGCGCAGGGATTAAGTTTGAAAGATATGCAGATGATATTGTTGTACATTGCAAATCGAAAGAACAGGCAGAGTATGTGTTGGAAAGGTTGAGAAGACGGATGCAAGAATGTGAATTGGAACTGCACCCCGAAAAGACAAAGATTGTGTATTGTAAAGACCACAAACGAACAGGAAGCCACGAGCATGTGAAGTTTGATTTTCTGGGTTTTACTTTTAAACCAAGAGCGTCAAAATCGCAAAAAGATGGTTTTATGTTTTTGGGATTTGACTTAGCAATAAGCGTCAAATCGGGGAAGCGTATTTTGGAAACCTTGCGGCAAACGCATTTTCATCGTTGGACATCCAACACGATAGAAGGCATTGCAGCAGAACTTAATCCTCGATTGAGGGGGTGGATAAATTACTACGGCAAATTTCGACCGTCTGCAATGTCGTTTATTTTTAATGCTTTTAACAGCAGACTAATTAAATGGGTTATGAACAGGTATAAATCGCTAAGAAACAAAGTCAGACAGGCTTACGAGTTTTTGAAGAAAATTCAAAACTCTAAACCTACGCTATTTGAAACGTGGAAACATGGGTTTCTTATCACAGGTTTAAAAATGACAAAAGCCGTATGAAGCGAGAGTTTCCCGTACGGTTTTGTGAGAGGCTTGGGCTGAAATGCCCTTGCCTACTCGACTTTG
>JANONW010000262.1:0-8831 GCA_031421065.1 Prolixibacteraceae bacterium | reverse complement strand
CATTGTATAACAACACTTTGATGCTCGAACGATTTATGTGCATGTTTGCTATAAACCCAAACACACCAAAAAATCAAAAAATTGTCAAAGAACTATTGGATTATGGCAAAATTGCCGCTTAAAATTTACCGAAGTATTGTTAATTCCTAAAACCTTACATAAATTGTTTATATCCAAATATGCAGTTCCGCCTTTGAATGTTACATAAAATAGAAGTTGCCCACGTTGCATTTCCTTTCGAACGCTTTCGTGTTTTGGTTCATCAACTTTTTTGGCAATTGGAAAACCACTTTTTGAATTTATTTTTATTGTAGTCTTATTCTGATTTTTGGTATCGGCTTCTACTGAAAATATTACATCTTCATTGTCTGGATTAGAAATGATTGTGAGGATTTGTTCAAACGAAATACCGTAAACCTTATCAAAAAATACCTGAAAATAATAATGCGGAATATTGAATTCTTCAATCCATTTGTAAACAACTTTTATGTCTTCAACTTTTGGTGTAATTGACAAATAATTTCTTTTTTGAATTTCCCGTATTGAATCTTTCAGTTTTCGGAATAGGTCCTTGACTTGAACCAATTTTTCAGAGGAACTCCAACTTGGAACTCTAAAGTCAGTTACGTTTAAGGTGTTTTCTGTAATTCCATTGAGTATTTGAATGTAGCTTTCTCTTGATGGATGCTCCAATACATCTAAAAAATCGGATAATATTAAATCTCTTGTTTGAAGTGCAATTTGAGTAAATTTATCTGTTTTGATTTGCATTGCAGCTTCATAGCGGTCAATTAAAAACGCACTTGAACGGACTTCAATACCAGCAACAGCTTTCTTTACATATTCGGTAATTTGACTATGAGGAATACGACTAATATCAAAACCTAATTTTGTGTCAAAATCGGATTTTCTGAAAATTAATAAGTCAGGTCTTTTCCCAATTGTGTCGAGTTCGCTTTGAAAGTCTTGGTAAAATGTGTCAAATCCATCTTGACCAGCAACTAAGTCGTCAGATTTACCATACTTTATTGCAACATAATTCTTTGAAGTCTCATTGATTGCTCTTGTTACAAGATTTTCAGCCCAATCTCCTTGTTCTTTGTTTGTGATAAAATTTGATGATGCTTGGGTTGGCGTCCTTGCTATGTCTCTTGGTAAATTAAAGTCCACCAAGGTTGCAGGCACACTTTTAGTTAGTTCTCTTATAGTTTCGTAATAATTCATTTATCAATATTTTTTATTTTACAAATTTAGTCATTTTGTTGGGAGCGTCAGCAAGAAAACAGCTCTTTTGCAAACTTCGGTCGTGTGTCGGCTTGTGCGGTTTGCAAATTTGCTGTTTTGTGCGTTGGCTGTTCATTATATCGTTTTTCTTTTTTCTGTCGTTAAGTAGCAAATTGTCTGCTGTGTCTGTCTTTTATTACACTTGGCGGTAACGGTTTGGCGGTATGGCAAGTAAGGGATTGCGGGAGATTTCCTGTCAAACTACACGAAAAGTTGAAGCGGGCTACAACCCTTTGCATACCACTGAAACCCTTATTTGCTATACCGCGTGTTGGCAGCTGGTGTTATTTAATCTTTATCATAGTTTTTAATTTATAATAATCATACCCTCCCATATCAGAACAAGTCTGCTCCAAATCACCTTTTTCCACATAAATATCGACAGGATAATCTCTATTATATCCAACAGTCTTTCCAATTATCTCATCATCTGATTTAATCGTATCATTTCCAATTTTAATAGTCCACCCCCAACAGCAGCCACATTTATCAGGATTGAAATCAATTATCTTTGCATTGCTCTTTAATTTGTCAATATTTGCAATTGTCAATTTTGCTTTATAATCTTTTGGATTAAACACCATACTTAACTCAGGATATGGTGTCAAATCAGTAAGCAAAATATAAATATTTCCTATTGTCGTATCAATCAAAAAGTCGGGGTTTGTGTTTAATTCGATTTTATAATTCTCATTTTCAATTGCTGTCAAATTAAGTCTTATAGTGGCATTACCCTCCCATTTACAATTTGCTCCTGCTGCACATCTTGAATCGGTTAATACTGTATCAAAACATATAGTGCTTTGTCCAACAGTTTTTTTGCAATCATCGGTAACTAAATCAAATGTGTCAATAAAATCAGAATTATCCGTATTATTTTCTTTCTCACAAGAAAATAAGGAAATAAGCACTAATCCGAATAAAAATATTCTTTTCATAGTCTAGTTTTTAATTATCAGATGATATGAAATCATAATTGGTTGCTTACTTTCAATTGTGCAGTCCCACACTTGCTGCCAACGTCTGTATACCCGCCAATGGCGGGTATATTTGCTTTAGTTTAAAATGTTAATTGGTTGATATTTATTTGTTTGTGTGTGCATGGCAGTTCGGGGGTGGAAATGTACTCTCATTTAATTAGGTTTTTGTTGGTTGTGTTTTTCAAATATAAAAAATACTTTTCATATAGGACTTACTTCTGTTAAATATTTAACTTGTCCAACGGACTTTTTATCTGATCAAAGCCTTTGGTTGTGATATGTGTGTATATCTCAGTGGTCCTGCTGCTTTCGTGCCCAAGTAAATTCTGGATGTACCTCAGGTCAGTGCCATTTTCGAGCAGGTGTGTCGCGAAACTGTGCCGTAAGGTATGAACGGTAACATGCTTTTTAATATCAGTTCTGGCAGTTGCCATTTTCAAAATGTTCTGAATACTTCGCGTGGCATATTGTTTTCCTCCCTGGCCCTCGAAAAGCCAGATTTTGGGCTTGTATTCGCTAAAGTATTTGCGCAATATTTTCAGCGTTTTGACCGACAATAATGTGTACCGATCCTTCTTTCCTTTGCCCTGTTCAACACGTATTTGCATCCGTTTGGAGTCAATATCTTTTATCTTCAGATGGATAGCTTCACTAATCCTCAAGCCTGCTGAATAGATGGTCATCAGGATAGCTTTGTGTTTAATGTTTTCGACCGAAAGGAGTATTTGGATTATTTCTTCTTCGCTCAAAACGGTTGGCAAGGTTTTTTCCCTTCGCGGCCGGTCGATATAATACGCTTTTCGCTGTCCGCCCAAAATTCGCTCATAATAAAATTTTATTGCATTAATCGACTGATTTTGATAACATGTAGAAACTTTCCTTTCGGTAACCAAATAGCGCATATACGATTTGATCATGTTCTCATCGATCCTGGCAATATCGTATTTATGGTAATAATTGATAAATTCTACAAATTGAGTTTTGTATGTCCTTATCGTTTGTTGGCTGTATCTAAGTTCCTCGAGCTTTCCAATAAATTCTTCTGGACAAGTTCGATAATTGGGTATATCGTATTGACTAATCCTGGATTGTTTTAACCCAGGCGATTCTTCTTCATATAGAAAATTGAGTTGTAATTTTTCCGATAAGAATATTGCATGTTTGTCTGTGAGCTCCGAACCCAAGTTCTAATTTCTACACCAACTGGACCGAGGTTGCCAAGTATTACGCAAGACGTTTGAATATTCGATATTGTTCATTCATGATTGGATATTTTTTCATTTTCTACTGTGACTTATTTGTCTTTGTCGCTCAAATCTTTCAGTTCTTCAGCCTCCTCAGGCTGGTTCCAGTATTCATCTGAAGAATCATCTTCTTCCGGTTCGTCTTCCCAGCTTGCTGCCGGCCTTGCTGGTCCCTGATGGCGGTAATAAAAAGCAAGCATCAATCCACTTGCGGATCCCCATAAATGGCTTTCCCATGAGATTTCAGGTTTTAGCGGAAAAATTCCCCAAAACATACTTCCGTAGAGAAAGATAACTATGATACCAATGGTGAGCAGATTGGCATCTTTCCGGAATACCCCACTGAAAAACAGAAAGGAGGCCAGTCCATAAACAATTCCGCTTGCCCCGATGTGCCACGATTCACGTCCTCCAAGCCAAACGCACACGCCGGATAGAATGTAAATTAAAAAAAGGATCCTGTAAGCTAAGTTCCTGTAAAAATAAAGCAAGGCGAAAGTAAGGATCAGTAGCGGAACAGAATTGGACAACAGATGATCGTAGCTGCTGTGAATAAAAGGTGAAAAGATAATTCCGGGCAATCCTTCAATATACAAAGGTAAAATACCGAATTTCACCAGACTAATATCCAATACATTTTCCGTCAATTTCACCAGCCATAGCAATCCAACTATCAACACCGGAATTAAAAGACTGTATTTGAAAATCTTTTTTTCAATTTCCTTATCAAAAGGCGCTTGTTTTCGGGGGTAATAGTTGAACAAAGGCATCTAAACCAATGATTTAATCAATGCTGCAAACTGATGAATATCTTCTTCTTCGGTATCAAACGAAGTCATCCAGCGAACTTCCGACTTGTGTTCGTCCCACATATAAAAGAAATATTTTTCCTGCAGTTGAGGGATAATTTCAGGAGGGACAATGGCAAAAACGCCGTTGGCTTCCACTTCCTGAGTGATTTTGATCGCGGGTATTTTACTGACTTCCTGTTCCAGCAGTTTTGCCATTTTATTGGAATGTGTGGCATTTCTTTTCCAGAGGTCATTTTGAAAATAAGCCAGAAACTGAGCACTCACAAAACGCATTTTCGAGAACAATTGCATACTTTGTTTTCGAATGTATTTCGAGTTTTTAGATAATTCAGGATTGAAAAAAAGTACTGCTTCTCCCAGCATCATGCCATTTTTTGTGCCGCCAAACGATAGCACATCAATTCCGGCATCCACAGTAAAAGCGCGGAATGGCAAATTCAATGCAATAGCAGCATTGGCAATGCGGGCGCCGTCAATATGAACAAAAAGATCGTGCCCGTGGGCCAAATTGGTAATTGCTTTAATTTCATCGACCGAATAAACTGTGCCCAGTTCGGTAACCTGCGATATCGAAATGATTTTGGGCTGTGAATGATGCTCAAAATCAAATCCATGCAAATATTTGGCGATTCCTTCCGGCGTAATTTTGCCTTTTGTAACTTCAACTGGTAGCAGCTTGCAGCCGGTAAATTTTTCAGGCGCGCCACATTCGTCCACCTGAATGTGTGCCGTTTCAGCACAAATTACCGAATGAAACGAGTGGGTCAACGTTGAGAGGCTCAGTACATTGGCTCCTGTTCCGTTGAAAACAAAATAAACATCCGTTTGCCCGCCAAACTCTTGTTTGAACCGTTGGATGGCCATTTCAGTGATCTTGTCGCCGCCGTAACCCACTGCATGACCTTCGTTGGCGGCATAAATGGCACTTAATATTTCAGGGTGGATGCCCGAATTATTGTCGCTTGCAAAACCTCGTTTCATAATTTAAATTGTAATTTTAACTGGCAATTATTATCGGTATAAAAGAACTCAAAAAATTAACCTTAACAAAATGGAACAAAACCTGAAACTTAGTGAAAAGCTATTTTGCTTGTCGGTGAACCCGAAAAACGGTGGTATTTTGATGAATGCCTCTGGCGCTCTTGGCATGACCCTGACTGGATCAGTATTGGTTGAACTGACAAAAGCGGTGCAGGAAGCAATACAGATGATGCATGCGGCTGTTGTTGCAGCCGCTACCTGAGTCGTGTTGCAGTTATTCAGTTGTTTTTTCAAAACCTTAGTAGCACTATTTCCACCATCGGATTTTAAACCTTATTAATTTTCAACACAACAATAAAAGAATAAGGTTGAGGTGTTTCTATTGCGCCACAAGGCAAATGTTGAATTTTGCGTTTTAATAAAAGTATGAACTCATGGAAAAAGTAAACATTTTTTGGTTCCGGCGAGATTTACGGACAGACGATAATCATGGCTTATTTCAGGCGCTGAATGCCGGTTTGCCGGTAGTTCCCATTTTTATTTTCGATCCGGAGATTCTTGTCCAATTTCCAAATCCGAACGATGCCCGGCTGACTTTTATTCACCGTTGCCTTACAGGGCTGAACTGCGTGTTTCAAGAGTATGGAAGCAGTTTACAGGTTTACTTTTCGTCTCCTGAAGTGGTTTTCAGGCAGCTTGCAGCCAAATATTCTGTTCAGTGTGTTTTTGCAAATACCGATTACGAACTAACCGCTATTGAACGCGATCAGAGAGTTGAACAATTGCTGATTTCGCTTGGAATTGGATTCCAGGCTTTAAAAGATCAGGTTATTTTTCATCACAATGAGGTGGTAAAAGCCAATGGATCGCCCTACACGGTATTTACCCCATATAGCAAAAAATGGAAAGGGAAACTTGCTGAAGATGAAGTTCCGTATTATGAAAGCGAGAAGCTTTTATCGCAACTGAAACCCATGCCGCAAGGCTATTTCCCCGAATTGCCCGAAATTGGTTACCACCCTCAAACCTTAAAGTTTCCTGACAAGAGTTTCGATCAACTATTGATTGAAAATTATGCCAAAATGCGTGATTTTCCTGCTGAAAATGGCACAAGCCGACTGGGGGTCCACCTGCGTTTTGGGACTATTTCTATTCGGAAACTCACCCTTTTTGCCCTGCAATATTCAGCAGTATTTTTAAATGAGCTGATTTGGCGCAACTTTTACATGGATATCCTGTGGCATTTCCCACATGTGGTTAACAAGTCGTTTAAACCGGCTTATGATTTTATTCCATGGCAAAACAATGAATCAGAATTCGATCGTTGGTGCAACGGACAAACAGGCTATCCGCTGGTGGATGCCGGTATGCGCCAACTGAACCAGACCGGATATATGCACAACCGTGTCAGAATGGTGGTTGCCAGTTTTTTGACCAAACATTTACTGATCGATTGGCGATGGGGCGAAGCTTATTTTGCTGAGAAATTATTGGATTACGAGTTGGCATCCAACAACGGTGGCTGGCAATGGGCCAGTGGTTCGGGTTGCGATGCATCACCGTATTTCAGGGTTTTTAATCCCGAATTGCAAACCAAAAAATTCGATCACGATTTAAAGTACATCCAGAAATGGGTGCCCGAATATGGAACCATGGACTATCCACAACCAATTATTGACCATGCTTTTGCACGGAACAGGGCGGTTGAAACCTACAGGAAAGCGCTAAAATAATGCTCATTGTGTCCGTCACATGAATGTGACGGCAAAGGATAGGGCTTTGAATGAGTGAATCCCATATTCGTGGCATTATCCTTTGCCGTCTGCTTTAGCTGACGGACATGAAATGCCAAAAACAAAATTGGCTTTAGCCCTTGCACTCTCAGCAACATTTTATTATATGGGCTAAAGCCCTGGGATTGTTGTATCATCATGTCCGTTGCCTAAAGGCAACGGCAAAGGATAGCGCATTGAATGAGGGTTTCTGGAAAAATTTCTTCATAAAAGCATTATCCTTTGCCGTCTGCTTTAGCTGACGGACATTGATGACAAAAACAATAATAAAATAATATATTTGCATAAAAACAAATATATTTCAAATCAAACACCATGGATATTCTAAAGAAAATACCAATTGCAGAGATTATCGAATCGCCTTATCAAGGCCGGTTTATACCGCAGGAAGGAACTGATGAACAACAAGATAAGTCGTTCGCGAACTGATGGCAAGCATTTCGCAAAATGGCCAGATGCAACCGATTATTGTACGGGTTGAGGACGATAAATACGAATTAATTGATGGCCACCGCAGGGTTGAAGCCTCTGTCAGGCTGGGTCTTACCGAGATTACGGGACTGGTATAAACCATGACCGACCGCGAAGCGATGATACTAAGTGTCGTGGGAAACCTTCAGCGCGAAGATTTATCGCCCATTGAAAAAGCGATGGCGTTCAGAAAATTGCTCGATTCAGGTGTTTTTGTTGATAAAAAAGAACTTTCGAAATCATTGGGCAAGGACGAAACCTACGTGGGCGATGTGCTGAACACCCTGAACATGGACCAACGTATTATTGACGACATTTTGCAAAACCGCACGACCGACGATGTAAGGTTGTTGCGAGCCATTCGCCAGGCTGGCAAAACCGACAAGCTTCAGAAATCGGACGAACAAATGGCCCTTTATCAGGAATTTAAAGATAAAGGGCTGAGCAGAACCAAAAAAGCGGCTATCTTTCGAACGCCGCTTCAGGTAAATCGTCAAATTCTGTTATCTCTGTAATGAGTTGCTATTCTGTTTGATCCAGCTTAAAATTTTATCATCGTCCGGTTTTACTTTGGGTGCAACCATGTCAACCAAATTGCCTTTTTCGTCGATCATGTATTTCTGAAAGTTCCAACCGACCTCCGAATCCATCACTCCATTTTCGCTTTTGCTGGTAAGCCATTTATACAACGGATGAATGTCGTCTCCCTTCACCGAAATTTTCGACAACATCTGGAAAGTAACTCCGTAATTCTTTTCGCAGAATTCAGCAATTTCTTCGTTCGAGCCGGGTTCCTGTTTCATGAAATTATTGGCTGGGAAACCAATCACGGTGAACTTTTCGCCACCATACATTTCAAATAAAGATTGCAAATCTTTGTATTGGGGAGTCAAGCCACATTTGGAAGCGGTATTTACCACCAGTACTTTTTTGCCTTTCAGGCTCGAAAGATCGAAATCATTGCCATTAATGTCTTTTACCTTAAAATCGTAAAATGATTTTTGACCAAAGGCAAGTGTTGAAATTATAAGCAGACTAAGAATTAATGTTAGTGTTTTCATCTCTTGTTTATTAATTTTAATTTAAAGTGCAACAATTCATGTTGCTAAAAGTTTTATCAGCTTTATCTAAGTACATGACAAAAATTTGAATACATCTATATCAGGTTGAAAACTAGAGTTTAGCAGAACTGTTGCAATGTATGTTAATCCATATTTGAAAATACTCTTGGCCTTATTGCCATGCTTTTTGATCTGAATCGGTTTA
>JANONW010000261.1:0-20195 GCA_031421065.1 Prolixibacteraceae bacterium | reverse complement strand
TTGGAAATATTGGTAGTAATAGTTGTCCCATGACCGCTAAGGTAAGGATTATTACTTTACGGCAATTGTCCTGTTATGTGTTGATAATCAGGTATAGGTCTTGGAAGTCTGAAAATACAGAAGCACAGGTATTTGAATTCTTTTCGTATTAATTATTTATATCGTTATATATCAGATATTTACAATGTTTTAGAGGATTAAAGCAGATAAGCAGTTTAAAAATCAACAAAGGCCGAACCTACATGCAGCAATTCCCCGAACTGGTACCTTCGTTTATCGACAAGGATGAATTTGAACGGGATTTTCAGACACGCGCCGAAGCCGAAGAACTGATTATGCTGGCCGAAGATGCCCTCCGAAAACTCACCGACATGAAAACCATGCTCGATTACGACAACTACCAGGACGTACTCGCGTTTTATCGTTCGGTGCGTTACAGCGCCAGCGAAAAAATTGGCAATGCCGTTGCAGTTTATAACGATATGAAACAATTTTTCCCGCGTACGGGCCTCAGGCAAAACCGAAACGTTGGCAAAGTAATTCAGGAAAAATCCATTTATTCTTTTCAGGCCATATCAGGATCAACTTTGGATATGGCCTTTATTTTTTATCCACCTCAAATATTACGTTTACCCGGAAGTCTGTTGTTTTAAGTCATTTGCAGATTGTATTGGAATATTTGGCCAAACGATCAGCCAATTGACCAAAACGATGAATCAAAAGAACGAAACGATCACCTAAATAACCTGATTACTTAAGTGATTTTTTTGATCGATGCAAAAATGAACCTAAGAAACAACCAGATATGACTCTCGCTATTTGCCCCTGAAGAGATGGAAAAATCCGCTTTTCGCTTTTCGCTTATCATCACGTCCAAGTCCCTCAACAACATAATAATAAACACCTGGGGTAGCTATCTTACCTCCAACTTTGCCATCCCAAACAGCTTGGGGAACTGAATCAATTGTCGGACTAAATCCCTGAACATTGTTGCTTTCCCAAACATGCAGCACTTTTCCCCAACGGTTAAAAATAGATATTTTAACAGTTTTCATTGAAAAGAACCTTACTACAAATTTTTCATTAAATTCATCGCCATTTGGAGTAAAAACGTTCGGCGCCTCAATAAACGAAGTATCGGCAACAATATAATCACTCATGTAAA
The DNA here is from genome assembly GCA_031421065.1 of Prolixibacteraceae bacterium. GTDB lineage: Bacteria > Bacteroidota > Bacteroidia > Bacteroidales > Prolixibacteraceae > Aquipluma. Next base: position 19,030 of record JANONW010000261.1, on the reverse strand, counting down.
ACGTATCGGTGCAGGTATGAAACTCAGAGATTTTTTTTGATACCAGTTTTACCATGTACGTTCCGGAATTTTCAAAGGCATATTCTGGGCTGTCAGTGAAAATTTTAATCAGAATACTGTCCTTTACAACACCCCCGTTTGCTTCTGATTCTCTTTTGATTTCGTTAAGATCCCTGAAAATAAACCATTCATATTTTCCTGCATCGCCGTTTTCAGAAGTATTTTTGAAGGCCACCCTCAATGGAGCCTCGTCAAATCTTGAATCGCTTTTTCGATCAGGTTTGACAGCCTCAAATGATGCTTTGGTAACGATTGATATATACTCAACATTTACTCTGGCAACGCAATCAAACCTGTCGGTAACTTCGAATACATAATTGGTATTTTTTGTTGGCGGGTCGAATATTTCCGAAATAAGGACACTGCTAACCACAGCAGTTCCATTTTCCAACCATTCTACTTTAATCTTTTTGTTCAATTGTTTGGCCTGGCCTGTTGGAATATCAATATATGTGAATGTTGTTGGCGATATTAAAGTTCCTTTTAGTATAAATTTAATACAATTCGACTCTGGAATTTCTGCCGTTGTTTCAATGTAATTATTAAAAACCCAGGCAGTGTAAGTTTTTACTCCTGAAGTACCGGTAATATTCACCCGGTAACAACCATCTGCCAGATTAGAAATTGTTGAAGTTGTATTTCCTGATTGATCATTCAGGAATGGATCAAAATTACCGGATGCCTCATTGTATTTCAGCCATTCGAAACTGGCAGGTTCAACCCCTGAACTGGCAATTAACGAAGCGTTCAGATCTCCTTTCCCTCCACAAAAAACATGAATATTATCCTGGCTACCGCTTGAATACTCTGTTGGCACAAGCTCATTGGCAACAGAAGTAATCTGGGCAACACCTAAGGTCGGGACCAACGTGAAAACGATCAAAACAATGAATGCAGCAACTCTACTTTGAATGTTCATTCTTCTTTTTCTTTTAAGAATTCACAATATTAACGCTAAAAATTGATTTATCTTTTGTGGCCTTTGAAATTTTCTGAAACAGTATTGTTGAAAACTCCTTACCTTGCCGCCCATAAAAGCTAGAAAACAGTTTTACTTTTGAACTCCATTTTAGACCAGAAAAAGTGCAGAATTATTTAGAAGGATTGAATGGGCCTCAACGGCTTGCGGTTGAAAACATCAACGGCGCATCACTGATCATTGCAGGCGCAGGGTCGGGAAAGACCAGGGTTTTAACATACCGTATTACCCATTTATTAAAGAATGGGGTAAAACCCGGATCGGTTTTGGCCCTTACTTTTACCAACAAGGCCGCCAAAGAAATGAAAAACCGCATCTCGGAAATGGTTGGCCAAAATACTGCCCGCAGTCTTTGGATGGGAACTTTTCATTCCATTTTTGCACGCATTTTAAGAACCGAATCAGAAACGCTGGGCTATCCTTCAACCTTTACCATTTACGATTCTTCCGACTCAAAAAGCCTGATAAAGAGCATCATAAAAGATTTAAAGTTCGACGATAAAACTTACAAAACCAATGTTGTTGCGGGAAGGATTTCGGCTGCAAAAAACAACCTTGTTTCTTCTGAAATGTATGCCACATTGCCAGAAACTGTTGAATACGACCAAAGTATAAAAATGCCGTACATCAGCACAATTTATAAGGAATACACCAAGCGCTGCTTTCTGGCCGGAGCAATGGATTTTGATGATTTGCTCATGAAAACAAATGTGCTTTTCAGGAACCATACTGAAATTCTGGCCAAATACCAGCGCATTTTCGGCTATATTCTGGTTGACGAGTACCAGGATACGAACCATTCCCAGTACATGATCATTAAAAAGCTGGCCGCAAAGCACAACAACATTTGCGTAGTTGGCGACGATGCCCAGAGTATTTATTCTTTCCGCGGGGCACGTATCGAGAATATCCTGAATTTTCAGAAAGATTATCCCGATCACAAAGTATTCAAGCTCGAACAAAATTACCGGTCAACGCAAACAATTGTTGACGCTGCCAACAGCATCATTGCCAAAAACAAACGGCAAATCCGGAAAAATGTATTTTCTGAAAAAGAAGTAGGCACGCTGATCAAAGTAATGAGCGCCATTACCGACAACGAAGAAGGTTATCTGGTTTCGAACGAAATTATTGACACCCGGATGCGCGAACATTTTATGTTTTCGGATTACGCCATTTTGTACCGTACAAACGCGCAGTCGCGTATTTTTGAAGAAGCTCTCCGGAAAAGAAATATCCCTTACCGGATTTACGGTGGCCCCTCCTTCTATCAGCGCAAAGAAATCAAGGATTTGCTCGCCTATTTCAGGATGGTCATCAATCCGAAAGACAATGAGGCATTTAAACGGGTCATCAATTACCCGGCACGCGGAATCGGCCAGACCAGCCTCGCCAAACTTGAGCAATATGCGGCCCAGAACAACATTTGCATTTGGGAATTTGCCACCAACATTCCCTTGCTTTTAAGCGAATTCAATAAGGGAACAGCTGCAAAAATTCATGAATTCACCCGGCTCATCGAAGTTTTCAGGGAAAAACTGGAAACGCTCAGCGCCTTTGAACTGGCCAGCGAAATTGCCACAGGGACTGAAATCATGAAAGATCTTTACAAAGATCAAACTCCGGAAGGTGTCAGCCGATACGAAAATATTCAGGAATTGCTCAACGGTATCCAAGAGTTTTCAATTTCAGCAAAAGAAGAAGGAACACCCAACCAGCTAAACAATTACATGGAAGATGTTGCCTTGCTGACCGATCAGGATACCGAAAAGGAAGAAGACAATGACCGTGTTACGATGATGACCATCCACTCGGCCAAAGGGCTCGAATTTAAGAACGTATTCATTGTTGGTGTGGAAGAAAACCTTTTCCCGTCGAGCCAAATGGGGCAAAAAACGCTGGAAGATTTTGAAGAAGAACGACGATTGTTTTATGTTGCCCTCACCCGTGCAGAACAACATGCCTATATTAGCTTTGCCCGTCAGCGCTACAAATGGGGAAAGCTGGAATTCTGCAACAAAAGCCGCTTTATCGACGAAATTGATCCTCAATACCTGAACATGCCGGTTGAAAAAGACCCGAATTTCTATACCGACAGTTCTGATTTGCCATTTTCAGCGCCAAAACCACGCCCGCAAAATGCCCAAATCCCGGGATTCAAACCTTCACCGCCCAATCAGCCAGATATGTTCCAAAAGCTAAACAAGTTACGTGAAGCCAAAAAGGAGGCCGATGCGTTCGATTACAGCAATCCGGAGGAAATCCAGGCTGGAATGCTCGTTGAGCACCAACGTTTCGGACGGGGAAAAGTGTTGCAGATGGAAGGAAATATGCCCGATATTAAGGCAACTGTATTTTTTCAGAATGCCGGGGGGAAAAAACTTTTATTAAAATTCGCTAAATTGCGGATAATTAGTTAGTTTTGCAGTGTGAAATCAAACAATCAGTTTTTGTTACTTTTTTTTGACATCAAAACTATTTTGCTTTTATTTGCACAAGATTCATCTTCATCCTGATTATCTGTACCAATTACCCATTTGAGATAACAGCCTGATTTTTAAGAAAAACTTTATTTATTTACATGGATTATAATTCTGATCGCAGTAAGTTGCCCTTGCCTGAGTATGGAAGAAACTTACAAAACATGGTCAACCACATCATGACCATTGAAGACCGAGATGAGAGAAACAGGGCAGCAAGAACCATTATCGACATAATGGGAAACATGTATCCTTACTTGAGGGATATCAACGATTTCAAACACAAGCTTTGGGACCATCTCGCAATAATGACTGATTTTACATTGGACATCGACTATCCATTTACCCCGCCGGAACCCGAATTTTTCAATAGTCCTCCGCAAAGAATTCCGTATAGTAACAATACGATCAAATACCGTCATTACGGAAAAACCATCGAAATACTGCTTGAAAAAGCTGCTGTTTATGAAGATGAGAAAGACCGTGAGCTCTTAATCAAATTGATTGCCAACCACATGAAAAAAAGTTATATCATGTGGAACAAAGATTCGGTGACCGACGACAAAATATTGTTGGATATTGAAGAGCTTTCGAAAGGTAAAATTCAACGTTCCGACTTACAGCTCGCCGAAACGAAGGATATATTATTCAGGAGCAAAAAGAAACAAAACCCTGTGCCGGATAATCTTCAGAGACGAAAATTCCAGAAACCTGAAGACAGGAGCAAACAGCAACGGTAAATCCTGATTTTCAAAACTAAATTAATTACATATCCTACTTTTAGCAGGTATGGCAACTTTTAAAATCGAAGGTGGCAAGCAGTTAAATGGCGATTTGTTCCCGCAGGGTGCAAAAAACGAAGCGCTTCAGGTGATCTGTGCAGTACTGTTAACACCATACAAAGTACATATTTCAAATATTCCTGAAATTCAGGATGTCATCAGGTTAATCGAAATTCTCACCGAACTGGGTGTAAAAACGGAACGTGTAAGCAAAGGAAATTATACATTTCAGGCCGACCAGATAAAACTGGATTACCTGAAAACCGAACTTTTTGCACGAAAGGCGGCCAGTCTTCGTGGTTCAATCATGATTTTAGGGCCGCTTTTAACCCGCTTCGGAATTGGGCACATACCACAACCGGGCGGCGACAAAATCGGAAGAAGACGGCTGGACACTCACTTCACCGGACTTCAAAAACTTGGCGCTACATTTACCTACAATCCCCATCAGCATTTTTACAGTGTCGAAGCTACCAAACTAAAAGGTAGCTACATGCTGCTCGACGAAGCTTCGGTAACCGGAACCGCCAATATTGTGATGGCCGCTTCGATGGCCGAAGGTACCACCACCATTTACAATGCAGCCTGCGAACCATACATTCAGCAACTTTGTAAAATGCTTGTTTCGATGGGTGCTAACATTGAAGGAACCGGATCAAATCTGCTGACGATAAAAGGAGTTGCTTCATTAAACGGATGCAGGCACCAGATACTTCCCGACATGATTGAAGTGGGCAGTTTTATCGGTCTTGCTGCGATGACCAATTCTGAAATCACCATCAGAAATGCCGGAATACAGCATTTGGGAATCATTCCGGAACAATTTAAACGGATGGGGATTTACGTTGAAGAACGCAACGACGATTTATACATTCCCGCCCAGGAACATTACGAGATTGAAACATTTATCGATGGTTCGATCATGAACATTGCCGATGCCCCATGGCCCGGGCTGACCCCTGATTTGCTGAGTATTTTTCTGGTGATCGCCACGCAGGCCAAAGGAAGCGTGCTCGTTCACCAAAAGATGTTCGAAAGCCGATTGTTTTTTGTAGATAAACTCATTGACATGGGCGCGCAAATTATTCTTTGCGACCCGCACCGCGCAACGGTAATCGGTATCGACCATAAATATATGCTTCGGGCAACTAATATGACATCACCCGATATCAGGGCAGGAGTCGCTTTGCTGATTGCCGCTTTATCGGCTCAGGGAACCAGTAAAATCTCCAACATTGAGCAAATTGACCGCGGGTATGAGAATATTGATGACCGCTTAAATGCCATTGGCGCCCGAATTGCCCGAACCGCATAGTCATTATCGGGAAAAAGCTTGTCTTTCAGAATTATACTGAGAGGATGAAGATATTTTCGGTTTTGTTAAAATTTTCAAACAAGAACTTCAGATTTAACAATCCTATTGTTGAATTGTTACATTTGTCATTCAATTCAGGAATCAAACAAAGAAATAATAGTAATATGAAAATGCCAATGGGTTCACCGTTTTCGGTGTTTCGCTTGATAAAGACAAAGCTGCATGGGTTGAAGCAATTAAAGCGGACAAGCTTATTTGGGAATACCATGTGAGCGATTTGCAAGGTTGGAACTCGAAATTTGCCGCTATTTATGGCATTCGCGGAATTCCTGCCAGCTTTCTGATTGACGGCGATGGTATTATTGTTGGCAAAAACCTCCGTGGCCCTGCATTGGGACAAGCTATTGCAGCTTTACTGAAATAAAAACACTATCCCCGATAAGTAAAAAGGGCAATCCGTAGAAAACGGAATGCCCTTTTTACTTTTTAATTCAACCATGTCAGTTATCAATTATTTAAGATGCCAAATTGTCAATTGTATCCCAATGGCAGTATATTTGCACACCGAAAACAAAATTTTAAAATTCAGTTACAATGACAGACGATAAAGCCAAAGTTAACGCAGAACTTGAAAATGAAACGCCGGATTCAATTAAACAGCAAGAGGAAACGGCTCAAAACAAAAAAGAAACAAAAAAAGAAAAAGCACACAAACATACCAAGGCTGAAGAACAACTTGAAAAAACAGAATTGGAATTACTTGAACTGAAAGACAGGCACATCCGTTTGCAGGCAGAGTTTGATAATTACCGGAAACGTACATTAAAAGAACGTATGGAATTATTGAAAACAGCCAGCGAAAGCCTGTTAGTAAGCATATTGCCAGTTATTGACGATTTCGACCGGGCAATGCAAACGTTGGACATGGATGAAGACGAAAACCATGTAAAAGCCGGTGTAAAATTGATTTACAGCAAATTTCAGGAATTTCTGAAACAAAACGGAGTGAAAGAAATTGAGGCAAAAGAGCAGGATTTCGATACTGATTTGCACGAAGCGATCACCAAAATACCCGCACCAACAGACGAATTAAAAGGGAAAATTGTAGATGTGGTTCAGAAAGGTTATTTCCTGAACGACAAAGTGATACGTTTCTCAAAAGTAGTTATAGGCGAATAAGCCTGATTTATTTGATTTAAAATGACAAAACGCGATTTTTACGAAATTCTGGGTGTCAGCAAAACAGCGACCGCTGACGAAATCAAGAAGGCATACCGACAAAAAGCCATTCAATTTCATCCTGACAAAAATCCAGGAAATAAAGAAGCCGAGGAGAAATTTAAAGAAGCTGCTGAAGCTTATGAGATATTAAGCAGTCCTGAAAAACGTCAGCGGTACGATCAGTATGGACATAAAGGAGTGGGAAACAATCAGGGATTTGGCGGACACGACATGTCGATGGACGATATTTTCTCGATGTTTGGCGATGTTTTTGGCGGCGGTGGATTTGGCGGTTTCGGTGGCGGTTCACGCAGTCGCGGACCGCGTCAGCATCGCGGATCTGATCTTCGCGTAAAAGTCACGATTAATTTAGCCGAGGTTTTAAATGGCGTTGAGAAAAAAATCAAAGTAAAAAAATATGTGCCCTGCACGCATTGCAGCGGAACTGGGGCGCAAGGCGGATCATCTTATTCCAATTGCTCGACCTGTAAAGGAAGCGGGCATGTAACCCGTATTCAAAATACGTTGCTCGGGCAAATGCAAACCACTTCAGCTTGCCCAACCTGCAATGGCGAGGGACAAATCATCACCAATAAATGTGTTCATTGTCAGGGCGAAGGCGTTGTTCGCGATGAAGAAGTGATCTCAATAAGAATTCCGGCAGGTGTTGGTGAAGGAATGCAGCTCAATGTTGCCGGAAAAGGAAATGCAGGACGGCGTAGCGGCATCAACGGTGATTTATTTGTGGTGATTCAGGAAGACGAACATCCGGAATTGATAAGAGACGGAAATAATTTGATTTTTGACCTTTTTGTGACTTTCCCTGAAATTACTTTGGGAGCAACCAAAGAGATTCCGACTGTTGACAGCAAAGTAAAAGTAAAAATTGAAGCGGGAACGCAGCCTGAAAAGATACTTCGTCTGCGCGGAAAGGGATTACCCGATGTAAATGGCTACGGGAAAGGCGATTTGCTGGTTCGCGTTCATGTGTGGATACCGAAAAAGGTAAATTCGGAAGAACGCAAATTGCTCGAAAAACTTCAAACCTCGACCAACTTTATGGATGGCCCGGATCAGTCGGACCGTAATTTTTTCGAAAAAGTGAGAGATATATTTGAATAAAACTTATCCTGAGATACAAAAAAAGCTACCGGAAACTGGAGAAAATCAACTCATTTCCCGGTAGCTTTTTTTTATTCACTATTCAAAAATCTTTAACGAATCAAGTGCTGCCCTGTATTTACGTGCGTTTTCGTTGTGACCCGACAAAGTTTTTGAAAAATTATGATACCCGGAAAAATCTTCACGTGCACACATATATATGTAAGGTGTTTCTGGCGCATTTAATACTGCATCGATACTCCCTAATTCAGGAAAATTGATCGGACCCGGTGGCAAACCCGGATTTCTATATGTATTATAGGGCGAATCAACCGCCAGATGGCTATTCAAAACACGTTTTATACGGAAATTGCCAAGGGCAAACTTTACCGTCGGATCAGCCTGTAAAGGAATTCCACGTTTTATACGGTTCAGGTACAAACCGGCAACAATTGGCTTTTCATCTCTTCTGTTGGTCTCTTCCTGAACAATTGATGCAATGGTTATTACTTCTTCCCGGGTTAATCCCATTTCACTGGCTTTTTTGATCCTTTCCTCCGTCCAGAAGCGTTTGTATTCCATCGACATACGTTCCAGAAATTGATCTGCTGAAGCAGTCCAGTAAAACTCATAGGTATTGGGGATAAACATGCAATGAAAAGTATTTTTATTAAACCCATATTTCTCGTGAATGGCCGGATCATTAAATTTCTGAATCAATTCAGCCGAATCGGGTTCAATGTATTTCGATACTGCACCGGCCAACTCTTCCATAAATCGCAGATTATTAAAAGTTACCTGAACCGGTTCCTGGTCTCCGGATTTTAACATGTTCAGAATCTCATTTGTATTCAATCCTTTGTCCAGCAAATATTTACCAGGTTTTATCGAAGCTGCATATTTTTTCTGTTTGGCCACCCAGTTGAAAGCCTTGTAGTTCGCAATAATCCTGTGTTTTTTCAAGCTATCGATTACCTGGCCATAAGTTGCATCTATTGGAATGATGATACTTCCGGGCGTTTGTATGTTCGCATGAAAAATGTAACGATACAACTGAAACCCGCGAAATCCGGCTACTGAAATAGCAATAATAAAAATAACAACTATCCATTTATTCAATCTGGGGAAAAGCATAATCCTGCATTTATTGATTAAATCCATTTTAATCCGGTTTTTCGATAAAAATAGTTATTTCATCCGAAGTACCTAAATTCGGGACAAAAGTACAAAGGTAAAAGGCAAATACAAAATCCAGCTTAAAATGTCAGATCCAATTTTTGTAATCTTTATCTTAAATTCAGAATGAAAGAAATGCAGCGATGCACCGTTTGTCTAATTTTGCTTATTTTCGTAGTCTATTAAACACGTTATCAAAACATTTCAATATGCATCAGGTTAATTTAGCTGAAAACATTTATTACCTCGGGTTCAACGACCGAAGAACCCATCTTTTCGAAAACTTATGGCCCATTCCAAACGGAGTATCCTATAATTCATACTTAATAGTTGATGAAAAAATTGCACTGATTGACACGGTAGAACATTCTTTCGTAGACGATTACCTCGATCATATCGAAATCCTGACCAACGGGCGCCCAGTTGATTATCTGGTGATCAATCACATGGAGCCAGATCATTCTGGAGCCTTAAAAGCGGTGGTGAGCAAATATCCGAATATTGCACTTGTTGGCAACAAAAAGACTTTCGACATGGTTGCCAATTATTATATGCTCACAGTGAATACACTTGAAGTGTACGATGATTCGGAATTGCCTCTTGGGAAACACCAGCTTAGATTTGCCACGATTCCGATGGTTCACTGGCCCGAAACCATGGTGAGTTACGAAATTAACAGCAAAATACTTTTCACCGGCGATGCTTTCGGGAGTTTTGGCACACTGGATGGTGGAATTTTCGATGATGAACTTAACCTTTCGATGTATGAAGAAGAATTGATGCGGTATTTTACCAATATCGTCGGAAAATACTGTCCACATACCCAACGGGCGTTGAAGAAGATTGAAAGTATGGATGTGAAGATGCTTGCGGCAACGCATGGACCGGTTTGGCGGACCGACCTCCGATATATTTTGGATCGTTACCAGAAATGGAGTACATACACCACTGAGCCAGGTGCAGTGATTGTTTATGGCTCGATGTACGGAAATACAGCAAAAATGGCCGATGTGATTGCACGACAGCTCGCTGTTCGCGGCATAAAAAACATTCGCGTGTATGATGCTTCAAAAACCCATGCCTCATACATCATCAGTGATATTTTCAAATATAAGGCATTTATTATCGGAAGTGCAGCCTACAACAACGAGTTATTCCCTTCAGTAGAAAGTTTGGTGACCAAAATTGAGCAGATGGGGATTAAAAACCATTTGCTCGGAATCTTCGGATCGTTTGGATGGAATGGCGGTGGCGTAAAAAATCTTCAGAAATTTGCTGAAAATATCAAATGGGAACTGGTTTATCAGCCGGTTGAAGAGAAAGGTGCGCTGAAACAGGAAAAATTCGGGCATTGTATCGACCTTGCAAACGCGATGGCAGACAGGCTGTTGAACTAATTGAGTGATCAGTGGTCAGTGGTCAGTGGTCAGTCGCAGTTGGAAGGGGTTGGTTGTTGTTGCACTAAATCCGCCAAAGGGCGGATAGCTTTTCTGATCAAAAATAAGTAAATGGTACTGAACGGGAGAACAAACTCCCTAAAAACTAATTTAATAATTTTTAAAGTTCAGTACCATGAGAAATAAGAGCGAATTTACGATTCTTGAGCGGGCCATGCAAACGGTTGTTGGCTTCGACAAAGTGTAACCCTGCTCCTCCGGATATGCGATGATCTTCGCAACCGCTGGTGCTGATTTGCAATCAGCACCTCTTAACTTCGGATCTGTGATCCGCTTCAAATACCTAGGCGAATAAAATTTCAACCAATCCTTTCTCTCCTGAATAATCACGTGCAGAGCTGTAAAGATAGTCTTCTGGATTGGCAACCAACTCGGATTTAACCGGATTGTGGTGAATGTAATTCATTTTTTCTTCCAAAAAAGCGGTGGTGTGAATTTCTTGTGCATCGTTTCCATCCTGCCAAACCTTGAAATACTTGATTTTCTTGTTGTTCTTCCCAGCATACCAGAATAAATTCAACATCCAATCACGCCTACTTTCCGGCACCTCCTTAATGGTGCCTATAATTGCCTTACTTGTGAATTTTTTGAAATCACGGAGAATATCAGATAAATTACCATCTTCACTTGCACAAGCTACCAGATGTAAATGATTACTCATCAAGCACCAGCAATATACCTCCAAACCTTTGTTCGCAATACAATAATTCAATGAATCGACAATGATGTGTTTGTAAACAGGTCTCGAAAAAACATCAATCCATTCCTCTATTGTTAAAGTAAGATAGTAAGCGTATCCAGCCGATATTTTATTGTTGATTCCCATAGGCATAAAGTTATGGAATTTTAGTATTCGATGTTGTAAGGCTGGATTACAAATCCAAAGCTAAAAGGTGACGATTACAAATCGTCACCAGCGACCGCCAGCTTTGCGCCATATCCCGAAGAGCGGGTCAAATAAAGCCAGATCGTTGGCATCCAGGGTATAGCTCCAATCATCGGCACTGCGTCGTCGCCCCCAGGCATCAAAGTTATACTCGGCAACCACCGTGTTCGAAGTGTTTACCTGGTGGGTGATGTTTCCCAAATAATAAAGCCCCCTTCCCGTTCCCCCGAAAGGGGATTGGGGAATTGAGTTTTTCAGGCATAAATTTCAGGATTTAGTCATTGGCAGAATAAAATGGTACTCAATTATCTCGTCCACAGATGTTCGATCAGAATTTTCAAACCTAAAATAATCAAAATTAAACCACCGATCAGTTCAGCATACTGGTTAAACCTGTGGCCCGACTTTTTTCCGAGCAATATTCCAAGCATGGAGGCAATGAAAGTAACTGCCCCAATAATAAATACTGCAATTAGTATTTTATCCAGAAATGCGGCAAAACTAAACCCAACAGCCAGCGCATCAATACTAGTGGCAATCGAGAGTGTCAGGATTACTTTGATATGAAGAGGATTCTTAATTTCACGAACTTCGGAACTGATAAAACTCTCGATCATCATTTTTCCGCCAATGAGGCTGAGCAAGCCAAAAGCGATCCAGTGGTCAACTGGCTCAATGAGCGATTTCATGCTATGCCCTACCAACCAGCCGATTAAAGGCATGATTGCCTGAAACAAAGCCAGAAAGATGGCAATTTTTGCTGCCTGAAAAAAACGGATATTTGGAAGGTTCAGCCCGCTGCATACCGAAACAGCAAACGAATCGAACGACAAACCGATAGCAAGCAAAATGATTGTGATAATTTCCATCCGTCCAGAATTGTGCGACAAAACTATAAAAAAAATGGGTAAGGCAAAGAGCGAAAGGTAACAATGAAAAGCCCAATACTTAAAATAATTGCCTTCTTTTTATTCAGAAAATAGTTTTGGTGTGGAAAGGAAAAATTGCTAAACTTGTAAGTGTATTTTTTACATTTATAATCAATAATTTTCAGACATGAAACTTAACTTAACTAAACCGTGGAAAACAAATTTCAGAAATACTAAAAAAGGACTAATCCTGTGCTTTTATATCGCAACATTTCTCTCATCAGGTTTTATTCTGGCCCAAAATCCGGTGATCACCCATAAATACACAGCCGATCCGGCGGCCTTGGTTCACAAGGATAAAGTTTACCTCTACACTGGTCACGATGAGGCCCCGCTTGAAAAACACTTTTACGAAATGCACGAGTGGTTGGTATTCTCTTCTGAAGACATGGTTACCTGGAAAGAACATCCTGTTCCGTTGAAAGTAACAGATTTTGAATGGGCCAAAGCCGATGCCTGGGCATCGCAGGTAATTGAGCGTAATGGCAAATTTTACTGGTATGTATCGGTTGAACACAAAACAATTAAAGGCAAAGCAATTGGTGTGGCAGTTTCCGACAATCCGGTCGGCCCGTTTAAAGATGCACGAGGTTCGGCAATTATCACCAACGAAATGACCAAAGCGACTCCGATTGGCTGGGACGATATTGATCCGAGTGTGATTGTTGACGACGATGGACAGGCTTGCCTGTTTTGGGGAAATACTGTTTGTTACTATGCCCGGCTGAAGGAAAATATGATTGAGCTGGATGGCCCGATAAAAACAATCGAGCTACCGAAATTTACAGAAGCACCCTGGATTCACAAACGGAATGGCTGGTATTATCTTTCGTATGCCACCGATTTTCCGGAGAAAATAGCGTATGCAATGAGCCGGAGCATTGATGGCCCTTGGGAATACAAAGGAATTTTAAACGAACTGGCCGGAAACAGCAACACCAACCACCAATCTATCATCGAGTTTAAAGGAATACCGTATTTCATTTATCATACCGGAGGGATTCCAACCAATGGCGGAAGTTTCAGAAGATCGGTGTGCATTGATTATCTTCACTACAACTCAGATGGTACAATAAAACGTGTAGTTATGACTTCGGAAGGGGTAAAAGCAGTAAAATAACCTAACATATACATAAACCAATGAAGAAATATTTTGCCATCCTGTTTTTATTGTTTTCAGTGCTGACAGCCTGTAAAAACGAATCTGAAAAAGCTGCATACAAAATTCAGGGAGTTCCATTTAACGAAGTGAAAATCAGTGATGGATTTTGGTTGCCAAAAATAGAAACCAACCGAACTGTAACCATTCCTACTTCCTTTGAAAAATGTGAAGAGAACGGGAGAATGGATAATTTCCTGATTGCCGGGGGTAAAATGGAAGGTCCGGTTATAGGAAAAATGCCTTTCGACGATAGCGATGTTTATAAAATAATCGAAGGGGCAGCATATTCGCTCACCACCATTCCCGATCCAAAACTTGATTCATACATTGATTCGGTGATCGCTATTATCAGGATCGGTCAGGAAGAAGATGGATATCTCACTACTTACAAAACCATCGATTCGACTTATTCGCCGGCATCCTGGAACCCTCCGGGGGGAAGGTGGAAAAATCTGGCTTCGAGCCACGAGTTATACAACAGCGGACACATGTTCGAAGCTGCTGCGGCCCATTACCGGGCAACCGGAAAAACGAATTTTCTGGACATCGCCACCAAAAATGCCGATTTGCTGGTGAAGGTATTTGCAAAAGGGGAAAACCCTGATGTTCCAGGTCACCAGATTGTTGAAACCGGATTGATAAAACTCTATCTGGTCACGAACAAAAAAGAGTACCTGCAACTCGCCCGCCATTTTTTGGATCAGCGGGGCGACAGCACAAAAAGAAAAATATGGGGCCCGTATAATCAGGATCACAAACCGGTAGTGGAGCAAGACGAGGCAGTCGGACATGCTGTGAGGGCCTTGTACATGTATGCCGGAATGACCGATATTGCAGCTATGTACAACGATGTTGCATACACCAATGCGGTGGATAGAATCTGGGAGAACATCGTTTTCAAAAAGATGTACCTCATTGGTGGAGTCGGATCGCGCCATGAAGGCGAAGCGTTTGGCGACAATTACGAACTGCCCAATCTGACCGCCTACAACGAAACCTGCGCTGCCATTGCCAATGTCTACTGGAACTACCGAATGTTCCTGCTTCACGGCAACTCGAAATACATCGATGTGTTGGAGCGTAGTTTATACAACGGGGTTATTTCGGGAGTTGGTCTCGATGGAAAAACATTCTTTTACCCTAATCCGCTGGAGTGCGACCTTCATTATAAATTCAACAGTGGCGGAGCACTCGACCGCCAACCGTGGTTCGATTGTTCGTGCTGTCCTACTAATTTGTGCCGTTTCCTGCCGTCGGTTCCCGGATATATTTATGCACACAACGACAACGACCTGTATGTCAACCTTTTTGTTCAAAGTGAATCAACCATTCAGCTAAACAAGCAAACATCAATAACCATAAGCCAGGAAACACAATATCCCTGGGATGGACAGGTTAAACTATCTGTTTCGCCAAAAAGAACCAGTAAATTCGCGCTGCACCTGCGTATTCCGGGCTGGGCGCAAAACCAGCCTGTACCGGGCGATTTGTATTCGTATATCGCTCCTGAAAAAGACTCTGTTTCAGTAATTGTTAATGGTGAGGCTGTTCCCTATAAATCAGAAAAAGGTTATGCTGTAATCGACCGTGAATGGAAACAGGGAGATGTAGTGAACTACTCGCTTCCGATGAACATTCAACGGGTGGAGACCAACAAAAACGTAGCTGAGAATTTAGGTAAGGTTGCCATCGAACGTGGCCCGATTGTGTATTGCCTCGAAGGGGTCGATAACGGCACTCAACTTACAAATCTGGCTTTGCCCGACAATTCAGCATTAACGGCTAATTTTTCACCTGAAACATTGAACGGAGTAGTTACGATTTCCAGAGAAGCACTTGTGACAGGAGGCAAGGCTGCCCAGTCACAAAAAATAACGGCTATTCCGTATTTTGTTTGGAACAACCGGGGAATCAACGAAATGAAAGTCTGGGTTCCAAGAAACTGACAAGCAAAAATGAGAATGGGTAAAACTTGAACAATCTCGTGCAAAAATGAGAAAACGTCTGCTTCTCACTGTATTCATAGTTTTAGTCATAGGGTTTGGTTCAATTTGCCATTCAAGCAATCCTACCAATCTGCGTTTTCAATACCTGACAACTGCCGATGGTTTACCGCAAAATACCATCGACTGCATTTTTATTGACAGCCAGCAGTTTTTGTGGTTTGGGACCTGGAACGGGCTATGTCGCTACGATGGCTATTCCTTCAAGATATTTCAGAAAAGGGATATACAAAAAAGCCTGCCTGATAATTTTGTACATGCCATTTGCGAAGACAAGTCGAAAAACCTTTGGATAGGAACTGCCAACGGGATCACCATTTATAATCTTAATACCGAACAATTTTATTTGCCCGAAAGCTTACAGGCAAAACTGGGAAAAATAGCCGTAACCAGCCTGGGCTGCGATAAAGGAGGAGAAATCTGGATCGCTGCCGAAAAGGGCAAGATATTTCATGTTATCCCGAAATCTGGGCAATCACAGGATTTTGAATGCCTGGAAATTAATACTGAAATACTCCAAAATGAAGATATTAATGCTCTTTGTATATTAAAAGATGGCCGGATTATTTTCGGAACAGGTGCTGGACCGTACGAAGTGGTGGCAGGAAAAGTTCAAAAGCTTAAACTGCAGGGAAGTATTTTTCCATTTTTTGATTTGGCAAACCTGCTTTGCATTTATGAATCAAACAACGGCGACCTTGGTTTTGGCTCCGATATTGGTCTTTTCTGGTATCGGCTATCAACCAAACAATTGACTTTATACACCTATCAGCCGAATAACAGCAACAGTTTGGGCCATGCATCTATTATGGCAATTGCTGAAGAGTCGCCGGGAAAAATATTAATCGGAACTTTAGGCGGGTTAAACTTTTTTGATCCCGAAACCGGGAATATCACGGGGATTAACGGGCGTTTAGACGAAAACGGTACCCTGAACAATGAATTTGTGAACTCGTTGTTGACCGACCGTGACGGGAATGTGTGGATTGGAACCGAAAAAGGAGGGGTAAACAAATACAGCACATTTCAAAAGCCGTTTTATTCGCATCGAAATCATCCGGATGATCCGGGCAGCCTGAGCAACAATACCATCAATTCGATATTGAACGACGGGGATATTTTGTGGGTCGGAACTGCTGGTGGCGGCTTAAACCGTATTGATAAAAGAACCGGCAAAACAGATCACTTTATACAATCAGATCAAAAACCGAATGGCATTCAAAGCAATTTTATTTCCTCGCTTTGTCTGGGTCCTGACAAAAAGCTCTGGGCGAGCTCGTGGGGCAACGGCCTCAGCCAACTAATTTCAGAAAAGTCCAAATCGTTTAAAAATTATCAGAATGAACCAGGAAATCCGCACAGCCTGGTGAGTAATTTTGTCTCCGGAATTGTCCCTGATGAGCGTGGCTTTTTCCTGGTCGGCACATCAGGTGGCCTTGATTTGTTCGATCCGAAAAATGAAACGTTTTTCCATTTTCAGGAAAAATTCGACAACAGTATTGAGGTACCGGCGGTTGGCTGTATTTTAAAAGACCGCAACAATTTTTACTGGATTGGCACACGTAACGGGCTTTTTCAGATTCCTGCCAAACAGGTTGTGCCAACCCCGGATAAACTAAGCTCCGAAGATTACCGGTTCTATACCAATGTTCCAGACGATTCGCTTTCACTTTCAGGAAATTATGTGGTTTCGCTGCTCGAAGACCACCTCGGAAATATTTGGGCCGGCACTTATGGAAACGGTATTTGCAAAGTGGTAACTGCCCCCAACGGAAAAATTCAGTTTGTTGCTTACACCAGCAACGATGGATTATGCAACAATGTGGTTTATGCCATGGAAGAAGACCACAGCGGGAATTTATGGATAAGTACCGACAATGGCTTGTCGAAATTCAATCCTGAAACAGGTTTCTTCCAGAATTTTTATACCAAAGATGGCCTGCTAAACGATCAGTTTTACTGGACTTCATCAGATTCGGACCATGATGGGAACTTGTACTTTGGAGGGGTCAACGGGCTCAATTATTTTAATCCTGAGAAAATAGATTTTTACCCGCGATTACCTAAAGTGGTTTTTACCGACTTTCAGGTTTTCAACAAGTCGGTGAAGATTGGCGAAAAATTACATGGAAATATCGTTCTTAATAAATCGGTGGCCGAAACCCAAACCATAGAACTCTCATACAAAGACAATATTTTTTCGATAGAATTTTCAGCGCTCGATTATTTTTTGCCCGACAAAGTAATTTACGCCTACAAAATGGAAGGTGTTGACCATAATTGGGTCACGGTTACCTCTGCCCGCCGGGTTGCAACCTACACCAACCTTGAGGGAGGTGAATACTGCTTTTTGGTAAAAGCCGCCAACAGCGATGGTTTATGGTCGGCTGAGCCTACCGTATTAAACATCGTCATCAATCCGCCATTCTGGCAAGCAAATTGGTTCCGGTTTCTGGCGCTTGCCATTGCTGTTATGGGCTATATCCGCTATCGCACCCGTTATTTGCATGAGCAGAAACGGAAACTGGAAATCCAGGTGCACGAACGGACCATCCAAATCGAAGAGCAGAAAGAAAAACTTCAGGAACAAGCCGAAATTTTACTGCAATCGAACAGTATTTTGGCCGAACGCCGGAAACTGATTGAAGGGCAAAAGGTAGAACTCGAAAAACAAAATCAGCTAATTGTTGAGCAGCGCGATGAAGTGATTGAGCTGAACAAAAAAGTGAGTCTGGTAAACCAATTGCGGTTGCGTTTTTTTACCAATATTTCGCACGAATTCCGCACACCGCTCACCTTGATCCTCGATCCGCTTGAGTTGCTGATTACCAAACTGAAAAACGACAAGCAGACCCTGCAAACCCTGAAACTGATTGATCGGAACGCACAGCGTTTGCTTCACCTGATCAACCAGTTGATGTATTTCAGGAAAATTGAAACCGGGAAAATGGAGCTTCGGGTGGTTCAGGGCGGTTTGGTTGGTTTCCTGAAAGATGTGTTCGATTCGTTCATTGATTTGTCCGGGCACAATAGGATCCGGTACACATTTTTGCCGCCGGACACCGCACCGCCAACATGGTTCGACCCTGATAAAATTGAAAAATATTTTTTATAACCTGCTTTCAAATTCCTTTAAGTTTACGCCGGAAGAAGGCAGTATTTCAATGAAAATTGAGTTTTGTGAGCCAAAAGGAGCACAAGCCTGGCTTTCATTTCCTTTTATAAAGGTGGAAGTTGTCGATTCAGGGAAAGGAATTTCAGCAGAACATCTGCCATCTATTTTCGACCAATTTTATCAGGCCGACAGTACTCCCGATAACCGTCAAAAAGGTTCAGGTCAGACTTCCAAGACCTATACCTGATTATCAACACATAACAGGACAATTGCCGTAAAGTAATAATCCTTACCTTAGCGGTCATGGGACAACTATTACTACCAATATTTCCAAGCGATACCCGAATGATCACTCTGACACTCG
>JANONW010000260.1:0-2527 GCA_031421065.1 Prolixibacteraceae bacterium | reverse complement strand
CAAAGGTTGGTGTACTCGACCGGTTTACTTGTGGCGGCGTAATTCTTGAACTTACTCAAATTGGCAAAAAATGTCATGGCTCCAATTGTGTAATTTATAAGGAAACAGGCAATTGTGTTATGCCTAAAGAAGGTATTTTTTGCAGGGTTGTAAACGGTGGTACGCTGAAAACAAATGATGAATTGATATTGCAACCCAAAGAGTTCAGAATCCTTGTTGTCACTTTAAGCGACCGGTGTTATGCAGGATTGGCTACCGATGTAAGCGGGCCGTTACTGGTTCAAAAAATTAAGGCGTTAATGGATTCGAAAAACCGGAAATACAATATTGATTCAATTATTCTGCCCGATGAACCTGAGGTGATTTCCTCAAAGCTGAAAGAAGCCTTTGATAATGCCGTCGATATAATTGTTACAACCGGAAGCACCGGAATTGGCCCCCGCGATATAGCCCCTGAAGTAATATTGCCTTTGCTCGATAAAGAAATACCTGGCATTATGGATATGGTGCGCTTGAAGTATGGTATGGAAAAGCCAAATGCTTTGATAAGCCGAGCCGTTGCCGGTACTAAAAACAAAACCCTTGTATTCGCCATACCCGGTAGCCCAAAAGCGGTAGCTGAATATATGGACGAAATAAATAAAATTATTTTTCATTGTTTCAATATGCTTTATTCCATAGATAATCATTAACAATGAACCGCAGCGATATAACAGGTATTATTCTGGCCGGGGGCAAAAGTAGTCGTATGGGCACCGATAAAGCCATGCTATTGCACAAGGGAAAAAGTTTTTTGGAAAACACCATCAGCTCATTGAATGAGGTGAGCCATGATATTTTAATCAGCGCTAACCAGGAGTATTATCACGATTATGGTTACCCGGTTGTGCCTGATAATTACCCCGGAATTGGCCCTTTAGCAGGAATAGAAGCATGCCTGAATTTTTCAAAAACCCGTATCAATGTTTTTGCACCCTGCGACACTCCCTTCTTAAATGCTGCCCTGTTTAAGAGTCTGATTCAGCATATTGAAAATTGTGATGCCGTAGTTCCCATATCTGCTGATGGTAAAATTGAACCTCTGATGGCTTACTATTCCAAAGATATTTTGCCAAAAATCAGGCTGCAAATTGAAAATGGTGATTATAAAATTCAAAATCTGCTCAGGACAATTAAAACCAACTATGTTTCTATATCAGAAACCAGGCTTTTTACGAATGTCAACACACCCGACGATTTGAGAAATCTAGAAGAAATATAACTACTGGAAAAGACATGCAACAAGCAAAGAATATATCAAATTTACTTTTAATAGCGGGAACTGGTCGAAATGTTGGGAAAACGCTTTTCGCCTGTGAAGTTATCAGGCATTTAAAAAAGACCTGTAAAGTAATTGGCATTAAAATTTCGCATCATTTTCATCCGATTGAAGAAGGACAAATTATGATAGAAAAAAACGAAAAGTATAGCGTTGTACAGGAAACATTACTTTCGAATAAAGATAGCTCAAGGATGAAGCAGGCGGGTGCAGATAAGGTTTTTTACATACAATCTGGTCTGGAAAACCTGTTGGAAGCATTCCATACAATTTATCCTGAACTGCATGATTGTGCTATTGTATGCGAATCGGGTGGATTACGTGAACATATAGAACCTGGTCTTTTTTTTCTTATAAAAGGGGAGGAAATTCCAGATAATAAAAAACAAGTACTGGATTATAAACCGTTAATTGTAAGTTACACTAGCAATTTAGCAAGCTTTGATGTTTCTGAAATTCATTTTAAGGATAACCGTTTCACTCTATTTTCTAAATTATGAATCAATATAGCAAGGTGTTATTAACGATAGAAAGCGCTTCCATAAGCCTTACAACAGAAAAAGTGCCATTATTGGAATCGGTCAACCGGGTGTTGCAGGAAAATATTGTAGCCGATATGGATATGCCACCATTTAATAAATCGGCTATGGATGGCTATGCATGTCGAAAAGCAGATTTAGAAAACGAACTGGAGGTAATTGAAACTATACAGGCAGGGAAACTACCAACAAAAAGCATTGACAAAAACCAGTGTGCCAAAATAATGACAGGGGCTGCTATTCCCAAGGGAGCTGATTGTGTTTTTATGGTCGAAGATTGCGAAAGTATTTCAGGAAATAAGGTGAAGTGTACGAACCTGAAAACGAAAGACAATATTTGTGAAAAAGGAGAAGATTACAAAAAAGGCGATATTCTTCTGACCAAAGGAATGAAAATTACCCCTGCACACATTGGAATCCTTGCAGGTGCAGGAGCTACAGAAGTATTGGTTTCGAAAATGCCTAAAATAGATGTTTTCGCAACGGGTACTGAATTGGTCGAACCAGCTTCAAAGCCAGCATTGGGGCAAATCCGTAATAGCAATTCATATCAAATCATTGCCCAATTGCAGACTTTAGGAATATCTACAAACTACGGGGGAATTATTTTCGATGATATAAATCTGATTTCGGAAAAATTTAGTAAAAGCGTTAAAGCCAACGATATAAT
>JANONW010000259.1:0-1838 GCA_031421065.1 Prolixibacteraceae bacterium | reverse complement strand
ATCCAACTCTCCCCAACCCCCGAACTAACATCTTGAGCTATTTAGAAATAATAAAAACTGATGTTTTTTGCATCAATTTCCTTTCTTACACGTCCTTATTCAAAATAACATTAAAAAACATACCCTGCATGAACCGGGCATGTTTTACTCATACCATAAAAAACAATTGTATTATGATGAAAAGATTTTTTATTTCCGGCTTGATAATTTTTTTGCTCCTGTCATGTGTTTTTGGACAGACACCAGAGAAAAAGCAATATAAAGCTACCCGGATATCCAACGCTCCTGTTGTTAACGGGATTCTCGATGATGTTGCTTGGCAATCAGGCAGTTGGATTGGTGATTTTAGCCAACATGAGCCATATAACGGGAAAGAGCCATCACAAAGAACCGAATTTAAAATTTTGTTTGACGACGATAACCTCTACGTTGCTGTTAAGGCTTACGATACAAGTCCCGACAGTATTGTTAACCGCTTAACAAGACGTGATCAGGCAGATGGTGACCTGGCTGGAATAATTGTTGATAGTTTTCATGATCTCCGTACCGGTTTTCTGTTCGGCGTAAGTTCATCCGGGGTTAAGTACGACCAGATGTTTACCAATGACGGGCAGAATGAGGACTCTTCATGGGATCCAAACTGGTGGGTAAAAACCTCTATCAACAGTGAAGGCTGGATTGCTGAGATGAAAATCCCATTCAGCCAGGTCAGGTTTGAAAAAAATTCAGGTGATGTATGGGGTATGGAGATAGTAAGAGTCTTATACAGAAAGAACGAAACATCTTTCTGGCAGCATATTCCTAAAGATGCCCCCGGATTTATCCATATGATGGGAGAATTATCAGGACTTGAACAGATAAAACCAAGAAAAATCTTTGATGTAACCCCCTATGGAGTTGCTAAGGCCGAAACTTTTAAAGCAGTTCCTGAAAACCCATTCCTGGCAAAGGGTAAACTGTCCGGATTAAATGGCGGTATAGATGCCAAAATAGGTGTTACAAATAATATGACTGTTGACCTGACAATTAACCCTGACTTCGGGCAGGTTGAGGCAGATCCCTCAGAAGTAAACCTTTCGGCATACGAAACTTTTTTCAAAGAAAAGCGACCCTTTTTTATTGAAGGTAACAATATCACGAACTTTGCCTTAGGTATTGGTGATGGTGGTATTGGAAACGATAATCTGTTCTACTCCCGAAGGATAGGTCGCAGGCCGCAGGGATACCCAAGCCTGAATGATGGTTGGAATGCAGATGTTCCAACGCAATCGACAATACTAGGTGCAGCCAAACTCACAGGGAAAACGAAAAACGGGCTTTCAATTGGGTTCGTTGAAGCTGTTACAGCCGAAGAAAAAGCGGAAATTGATACAGTTGGCGGAAGAATATTCGAAACAGTTGAGCCGCTTACAAATTATCTTGTAGGCCGGGTGCAGAAAGACATTAACGATGGTAAAACAATAATCGGAGGGATTTTTACCGGCACAAACAGAGTTCTCGATGCTAATCTGAGTGACATTATGCATAAGTCAGCCTATACAGGAGGAGCGGATTTTACGCAATATTTCAAGGACAAGAACTGGATGTTTAACCTCAATGCAGCTTTCAGTGTTGTAGAGGGTTCTAAAAAAGCATTGGAGAATACACAGAGATCTTCTGCACGTTACTACCAGCGACCTGATAACAACTACTCTATTCTGGATACGAGCCGGACCTCACTCACCGGATCGGGCGGAAGAATGCAGATAGTGAAACAAAACGGACACTGGAATTTCCTTAGCGCCACAACGTGGAAAACACCGGGATTTGAAACAAATGACCTTGGCTACATACGTGAA
>JANONW010000258.1:0-3215 GCA_031421065.1 Prolixibacteraceae bacterium | reverse complement strand
GAGCGTTGCTCCACTCTTTGAATTCTTTGTCAAAGCAGCCGCCAATTACTGATGTGTCGGTATAAACTTTCATAGTTTCAAAGATAAGCAAAGTTATACTTCGATTGTCAATTTTTCGCAAATGTGTTAATCAATCATTTCGCCGTGTTCCTATCTTTTCCTGAATATCAATTGCGGTATTTTCGAAACATTTATTCTTTGCAAATAAACCCCTTTTGAACACTGATGACACTGATAATACTGATAAACACTGCTTTTACAACTAATATTTTATCCGTGTTCATCCATTCAATCTGCGTTATCTGCGTGCCAATGGTGTTATCCGTGTTCATCGTTTATTCCGACTCAAAAACTACCTCATCCTTTTCTGTATCTATGAACTCGTAATGTCCTTCGACAGGCTCAGGAACCAAAGCCTTCGGATAATGTAAATGGCGCTTTAAATCCTGAATTGTGCGCAGCGGTGGCATCAAATAGACTCGGGCGCGATTGCTTTTAGTCCATCAATAGTTTCGAAATCTTTTATATTAAGGGTTAGGATATCCAATCCATTTACCAAACAGGTTGCAGCAATTATTGCATCGGGAAGCTTAATTTTATGCCCTTTCCTGATTGATATTGTTTCTTCAATGATTTTATTATCAATTGGATGTAAAATGGAATGATTGATTAGCAAATTAAATTTCTCTTCTTCGTTTTTGTCAAGATTAGGGTAGCCAAGGAGTTCAATTTTATTGATCACGGAAATGTGGTATTCGGCATCGAAAATATGGTCTAATTCGTCCATGAATTTAACGCTCAACCGATTGCCAATATATCCAATTGCAACATTGGTGTCGATTAATATCTTTCGTTCCATTCTGCTCTTTCTTTCTCGATGGTTTCAATCATTTCTTTTGCCCGGGAACTTGAGATAGCGCCTCTTAATCGCTTAGCAAGATTTTTATTCTTAATTTCCTTTTTAGGCAGAATAATTAAACCTGCTTGCTCCATTCCTCTTAAAATGGCCAACGCATCATGATTGATAATATTTATCTTTAATGTTCCCATTTGTTTTTTGTTTTTACAAAACTAAAAAAAGAATTTCAATGTTTGATAAGATGACACCTTTTGAACACTGATGACACTGATTAAACGGATTACACGAATAATTTTATCTGTGTTAATCCGTCCCATCCGTGTCATCAGTGTTCCATTTCTTATCTGTGTTCATCGTTTATTCCGATTCAAAAACGATCTCGTCCTTTTCCAAATCTATAAACTCGTAATGCAGCGTTCGGTGTCCTTCGACATTTCGACAAGCTCAATGCAACGCTGCTCAGGAACCAAAGTCCTTCGGATAATGTAAATAGCGCTTTAAAGCCGGAACGATGTGCAGAAGTTGCATCAAATTGGGTAGTTGCGCCCCGATACGTTTCTCTACGGGACAGGCAGAACTTTTTAACGCGAACTGCACTTACTGAGAATTGATATCTCTATTAAGGGAAGATCCGGTAAATATTTTTTCGATGGTCAATATCAACAAAAATGACTATATCTGCTTCTATCTTAATCCCAATTCGGTAATCGCCAATTCTTATGCGGTAATATTGTTTATAGCCTTCAAGCTTTTTAAGCTGACTGATTTGTCTAAGGCTCTCTGCTGATTCAACATTTAGAATAGCATTCGCAATATCCGCTTTAAGTTGATCGCTGTCAATCTTCTTTATCGCTTTTAGAAACGAAGCTTTAAACGTTGTCTTCATCACTTTTGTAAAAGTATTTCCATTACACTTTCACGGCTGACGGACTGGGTTTTCATCCCTTTTTCGATAAGATCGGCAAGACTGGCATCATCAATATTTTCGGTGTCGATTGATTTTGCCCTGGTTCCCGTTTTTTTTGCCAAATTGAGCCAGAATTTAATATCAGCTTCGTTTTGTACTTCGATAATTATTGCTTCCATTTCAATAAAATTTTAACAAAATTACAAAATCTTTCGGAACACAGTTAAAACAGATTTTAAATTTTTACCCGTGTTCATCCGTAACATCTGTGTCATCAGTGTTCCATGGTGTTACTTGTACTGAGCTGCGTTGCCCTGAACGCGAAGCTGTTGAAGGGTCGAAGTATCAGTGTTCATCACGGAAAACAATAGACCCAATTCCGGCAAGCCCTGGTTTTACATTGTAAATGATTGCTTTTACATGTTCAGGATAAGGATCAAAAGTTTTATCGACCAATGGACGTGGACCAATAATACTCATATCTCCTTTGAGGATATTTATAATTTGGGGTAGTTCATTGATCTTTGTTTTTCGTAAGAACCCGCCCATTGGCATTAATCGCGGGTCCTTTCTTGTTGTGTGTAACCCTCCTGCCAGACTTGGGCTTGCTTTTAACATGGTTGCAAACTTCCAAATATTGAATGGTCTGTTTTTATAACCTATCCGTTTCTGGAAATAGAAGACGTAATGCTCACCGGTAAGCAACAAACCTATAATTACCGGGATTAAGACGGGGGAAAGAATGATCAATGCTATCAGGGAAAGGATAAAATCGATCAGGCGTTTGAGGAAATGTTGGTACATAGTTGGATAAACTTTAGATCGGACTCATCCCCTTGCCCCATCACGGATGGGGGAATGTGTCGCTTTGATTATGATTGGATTTGAATTATAAATTATTTTTTTGATAGAAAAAATCTTTTCTGATTTGCATCAATGATTATTAAAAGTGTGAACTACACCCCTCTTGAGAGGGGTCGGGGGTGTGTTGTTTCCCAATCTGAAATGTATTTTTCAATAGCGATAAAAACATTATCCGTATCATTGAAAACTTCATCGTCGGTGAAATGCAGAACTGTAATTCCTAATTCACCCAGTCTCTTCTGTTTCCGGTAATCTTTTATCTGAACTTCTTCAAAAAGGTGCGTGTATCCATCCAGTTCAAGTACCAACATAAGTTCGTAACAGAAAAAGTCAGCAATGTAATTGGCTAAGGGTTTTTGCCGATCAAAATCGTATCCATGAAGTTCTTTTCCCTTCAACATTTGCCATAAGAATTTCTCTGACTGTGTAGGATGATCCCTTAATTGCCTCGCGAATTCTTTTAAGTGCGGACTGTATGGGATAATGGTACGACGAGTCATATTTGGGTATTTAAGAACGTCTAAGAGACACACCCCCTAACCCCCTCTAACTTGCCGGTTTTTCGGGGGGGGTCACCGCCCGCCC
>JANONW010000257.1:0-1645 GCA_031421065.1 Prolixibacteraceae bacterium | reverse complement strand
GTGAAGGTGCCTTTCATCCAAAACCTGCACCGCTTCGAGAGGCGCTGGCTCGAGTACGACGGCGACGCCAACGAAATCCCAACGCGGGATAAGAAGTACATCTGGGTGGACACGTACGCTCGCTGGCGGATCGCGGACGCGCTGCGCTTCTACCAGGCCGTGCGCGACGAACGCGGCGGGCAGAGCCGTCTCGACGACATCGTAGACGGCGAAACCCGCAACGCGGTGGCGTCCTTTGATCTCATCGAGGTTGTCCGCTCGGGAAACCGCCCGTTCGCAACCACCGGAGAGCTCGAGGGAATTGGCCAGGCCGAGGCGGTGGCGACGATCACCACCGGGCGGGAGAAGATCGCCCGGCGGATCCTCGAGAAGGCCTCGAAGATCACCCCGGAGTTCGGGGTGGAACTCGTGGACGTGCGCTTCAAGCGCATCAACTACACGGAGTCGGTGCAGCAGGCCGTATTCCAACGGATGATCGCGGAGAGGAAGCGCATCGCCGAGCGCAGCCGCTCCGAGGGGCAGGGCCGGGCGGCGGAGATCCGCGGGCAGAAGGAGCGCGACGTCCTGGCCGCGAGCTCGGTGGGCTACAGGTCGGCCCAGGAGCTCAAGGGCAAGGCCGACGCGAGGGCCATCACGATCTACGCGCGCGCCTACGGCCAAGACCCCGGCTTCTATGAGTTCTGGAAGTCGATGGAGACGCTGCAGACGGCACTCGACAAGGAGGCCACACTCATCCTCTCCACCGACTCGGAACTGCTGAAGTACTTGAAGGACTCCAAGGGCCGGTGATGGGAAGGCCGGTCGTGCGCTGCCCGCGTCTCGCCGATCCCTCGGCCCATTCGTGGACTTGCAGGAGGGGGCGTGCGCTAACCTTTCGTCTGGTAACTCCAAGGCTCGGACGAATCGAGCCGCGGTCTTGCCCGGCCGGTTCAAGCGATTGAATCGACTTCAACAAAGGCAGCCAACATGTTCCCCGCCAACATCATTGACGCCCCGATTCGTTCGGTGGTCGCGGTTCTGGCCGTGGTGCTGTCGGGCATCCTTTCCCGCTGGCCCGCGAGCGCCGAAGGGATCGACCCGCCCACGTACGTCTCGATAGACAGCGCGCGCGTGTTGGAGGGCGACGCCGGGCGATCTCCGCGGTGTTCACGGTGCGCCTCTCGGCCGTTCCGGGCCTGGACAGCGGCACCGTGGACTTCGCCACCGAAAACCGGAGTGCCCACGCCGAGACCGATTACCTCCCGGTCTCCGGAACGCTGACTCCTGACCCCCGAGCAGAGCGTGTTCGAGGGCGAGGTGGAGTACGTCGAGGTGCCGGGGATCGCGGGCTACCTGGGGGTGCTGGCGCATCACGCGGCGCTGGTGACCGGGCTCGCGCAGGGGACGCTCACCGTGCGCAAGGCGGGCGGGCTTCGGCTGGGGTGGCCCCGGTCGTGATGGGGCTCGCCGGGCATGGAGCCTGCCGCGCCCCGCCCGGGCCCCCGGCGAGAGCGGCGGCCGGGTGTACGCGCCGGCAGCCCTACGCGCCGCGCCGAGTTCCTGGTGGCGTTCCGCGCTCGGCGTGGCTCGAAACACCATCTACTCACCGATGCGCAGGGCCTCCCGCTGGTGTTCTCGCTCACCGCGGCGAACCGTCACGACGTGA
>JANONW010000256.1:0-1533 GCA_031421065.1 Prolixibacteraceae bacterium | reverse complement strand
TTTTCTGTTTTTAGTGGATTACGCTGCCTTATTGAGTACTCTTTCGGGCAACATTTTTATAAAAATTGCCATTGTCTGATCATCTTTGATTAGTTGTTCTTGCAATTCTATAAAGTCGAATCCGACAATCGAACAAACCACTTCGATAAGTTCCCGTATTAAACCTATCATTCTGGACACTAAATCCAGTTCGACCATTTCTTTACTGATAGCTTCAAAGAGCCCGCCAAAGGTTTGTTGGCAGTTAATCCGTTTATAGTAGCTTAGCATTATATGCTGCAACATAGTCACCACAGGCTCTTACAAGTTTTCGATTCCTTTTCATGTCGTTTCAAAATCATTTTTATTGGCAATTCTTTGTTTGCCTTGCAATCGAAGAATTTTTGATTGTTGATTTTTAACATTATCAGCCTCCCTGCGCCTTGTGTGCCCAAAGCTTCCGTTGGCCACATCTTTCTTGAATTGTTCTTTCCGCTCTTTGGTTGTCAATCCAAATAGTTTCCCTTTTAGGTAAAATTGTTTCAATTTCTTTTTTGCCTGTTCAAATTCCTTTTGTTTGACAACCAAACCGTGTGCATATTGTTTGTGTTCTTCGCTAACTTTATGGTATGTCGTTTTGGCGTTTGCCAGTTTTATATTGTTGGTTTTGTTCGGTTTAAGGTTGTATTTGCTTGTCCAATTGGTTAAGGCAAGTTCTTTTTTCGATAGGGGACCAGTGCATTTTTCGAGTGCATGCTTGGTTTTTCCTAACATGTTTTGTGCCTTTTTAAAAATCCTGATAAGCTCCTCGTTTTTAGCCCCCTTTTCCCGGTGAAAGCTAAAATCCAACGGGACAAAGCTGCCACCGTCCCAAAAGCCGCAAACCAATAGTTTATAACCAAAAATATACCCGCCACTTACATGGTCAAACATACTACTGAGTTTCTCTGTCTTTTTACCTGTCTTTTCTATTGGCGTATCATCGAATATAATGGCCCGTATGCCTTTTATGATAGTACCCTGATTTTGTAACATCAAAAACCGAAAACGTTTGGCGTGTAACAACAGCAGCGTTCGCCAATCGATGAACTCATTATTCTTCACATCGTAATATACGTCCTTCTTACCCCTAATATCAGACTCCTTAATCCCATTTTTAATAAACGCATAAACGCTTGGCACACCATAAAAGGGCAACAATGTTAAAATACTTACGATGCTTGAAATTGCCAATCCCTTGCTTTTTAATGCATCGAAAGTGGCAAGGTGACTTTTCAACTTGAATTTACCTATGACTTCCGACAAGCTACTGGCAAGCGTTTCAGAATCCTTTGCAAATACTCCTATCTCTGAAAAATTAGTTATACTTTTGTTGTGTTGCATATTTCTCATATTTTACGACTTTTGTTTGTATTCACTTCAAATATAGTGACTTATGTCGAAATATGCAACTTTTTAATAAATTTAATTCTTTAAATATCAGATATTTAACGTTATTTAATAATAATATACAAGCACTGATTATCAAGCATTTAGCTCCTCCGAAATGTTAGT
>JANONW010000255.1:0-1551 GCA_031421065.1 Prolixibacteraceae bacterium | reverse complement strand
ACCGGACAACGCCGCGGTCCAGACGCCGTACCTGATCGTCTGGACGCGCACCGGGTCGCTGGTCTACGGCGGGGCCGGCCAGCGCAAGGGCGAGACGGACTTCGACGTCGTGCTCTACTTCGACCGCGCGCAGCACGACATGCCGCGCGAGATGGAGCGTCTCCAGAAATGGATCGGCGTACTGCTCGATGCGACCCACGCCGCCACGAAGCTGACCCTCGCACCGACCGTCGACAAGGCGTTCCCCGTGTCGTGGGAGATCGACGACGAGCAGTACGCCGTCCCGACCTACGACATCATCCGGATCCGGGTCCGGTGTTGGACGACGGACGCCGTGACGCTGGTGCCCTGATGGCGGTCGGCATCGATGTCCGGGGCATCCCCGAGGTCATGGCGGCGCTCGACGGTCTCGACCGCAAGGCGGCCAAGCGCCTCCTCCAGAGGGCGTCGATCGCGGGCGCGGCGGCGCTCAAGCCGTTCGTCAAGGCCGAGGCGCCGATCGGCCCCTCGGGCAACAAATGGACCAAGCGCGGGGATCTGGGCCGAGCCGTCTCGTCCCGCAGGGCTAGGCGCGACCTCCCCGCTGCGGTCGTCAGCGCCCGCCCGAAGGTCGCCTTCTATCGGCACATGGTCATCGGCGGCACGAAGGCGCACCGCATCCGCTTTCCGAACGAGCGCGCCAGCGGTGTCGCGAAGGACCAGGGGAACATCCAGCATCCCGGCGCGCGACCCAACCCCTTCGTCGCCCGCGGCTACGCCAAGGGTGAGGCCACCGCCCTGGCCGCCATCGACAAGGTCATCGACGACTACCTGGAGACGTTGTGAAGCTCGACCCACGAAGCGCCCGCATCGCCCTCATCTACACCGGGACCGACGCGGGCGACCCGCATCTCTCGGGCATCCCGGCCCGCGACCTCACCGAGAACGACCTCGCCCACCTCGTGACTCGCCTGTACGGGGACGTGACCGAGAAGGCCGCCGATCATCTGGTGGCGACGCTGGTCGCCGGACCCTATCGCAAGACGCCTGCGCCGGCAGCCTCCGGCAAGTCGGAGGACTGACCCGTGCCTGAACTCGTATTCGACAAGATCCAGTTCGGTCGGCAGGCGGCCTTCGACACGCCGGTCGCGGCCACGACGGCCTACCCCGGCAAGGCCACCTCGTGGGAACTCGACCGCGCGTACAGCAATCCCGACGAAGACTACGGCAGGCTCAGTGACGAGCAGCCGGGGCGCGGCTCGTTCGGCCTGCGCGGGGCGGGCTGGAACCTGGCCTCGGAGGTTCGCTTCGAGGACTACATGCACTTGCCCGAGATGCACCTCGTGACTGCGGGCGCGCCCAGCGGCACCAACCCCTACACGTACACGCACACCTCGGACGAGACCAGCTTGACGCCCAAGCCGTACACGATCGAGACGGGCTCGGAATCGGCCCAGGACCAGTGGCGCCTGACCGGCTGCCTGGCGACCTCGCTCTCGCTCGGCTTCGACGCGCTGTCGGCCCCCGGCAACGCGCCGTGGACGGCGGACGTGCAGGGCATCGCCATCGATC
>JANONW010000254.1:0-1925 GCA_031421065.1 Prolixibacteraceae bacterium | reverse complement strand
ATGGGCCGTGGAAAGAGGTCAAACTCTGCAGGACGTTCCGTTCCGGCGACAGGGCCGAAGGTGTCTCCAAAGACCGCAACCTTATCGGGCATTCGGATTATGTGGCGCACTTGGGCAAACATGTGGATTTCTTTGATAAGGTAATAGAGGTACTCCCAACACAAAGCCCTCTGGTGTTTATCTGCGATGGGGCAAAATGGATATGGAAATGGATAGGGGAATATTATCCCAATAGCACACAGATACTGGACCTCTATCATTGTAAGGAACATCTTTATGACTTTGCAAAAATATACTGTCACAAAGATGAACATCAATCACGAAAATGGGTGGAGGATTGTACCGAACTTTTAATGAACAAAAAGGTAAGCGAATTATTAACAACCATATCCGAACTGTCATGCAGCCAAAAACAGGTTGAAAAAGAAAAGCAAAAGTTGGTGACCTATTTGCAAAACAATGAAAACCGCATAAACTATGGGCTTTACAAAGAACAAGGGCTACTGTTTGGTTCAGGTGCAATAGAATCGGCAAACCGCGACATCATTCAAAAAAGAATGAAATTATCGGGACAACGCTGGACACTGTCAGGGGCACAGCAAATGCTCAATTTAAGAGTATGCTATAAGAGCGGGCACAGCAGGAAGCTGAATGAACTAATAACACATTATCAGAAAGTTGCGTAATTTAAAGAAAAAGGGAATTTTGTCGTACACCCTTTCCTGATGTATTTATTGTTGATTATGTAAAAGTTTATAAGAAGAAACAAACAGATGAGAGTAATAATGCTTCAAGATTCGATCACGATTTAGAGAAAGCAACTCCTTATTATTACTCCGTTCTGCTGGAGGACTATGAAATTGAGGTTGAATATACAGCGACTGAACATTCAGCATTCTATCGATTCACTTTTCCTGAGGATGAGAATTCAAATATATTGCTAAGCCTGTCCCAGAATGCTGAGTTGAAGATTGTGGGAGACGAAGTAATTGAGGGTTTTCAGACATTTGGCAGAGATCGTGGAATGGCAAAGAAACTGTACTTTCATTCCGAATTCAGCAGACCAGTTAAATCTTATGGAAGCTGGACCGGCAAAGAAGTTACGCCTGGTGAGAAAGAAAAAACCACAATAAATAGGAATTTATTCTTCCTATTCGACTTCAAAAGGAGAGCAGGTACAGGTAAAGGTTGGTTTCTCATATATAAGCATTGATCAGGCCCGGCAGAATTTAGAAAATGAGATCGCTGATTGGGACTTTGAGCGGGTAAAGAATAACGGGAGGGAAATATGGAACAAGGCATTAAGTAAGATTCAGATCAAGGGCGGCACCGAGAGCCAGCGCGCTATATTTTATACTTCATTGTATCGGGTACTGGGTAGGAAAACGACAAATGTTACAGAATATGGACGATATTACAGCAGTTTTGATAACCAGGTCCATCTAACCGATGGCCATGACTTTTATCAGCTCGGAGAGAGTTGGGGATCGTTCAGATCTCTTTTTCCTCTGGGCCTCATACTGGAGCCTGAAAGGCAGAATGATTTCGTACGATCTTAATTTACGTATGTATGAACAACGCGGGTGGCTTGGTGATGCAGCTTTAGACCGGCGTGTTATGCTTGGGCGTCATGAAACCGCAACTATAACTGATGCGTACTTTAAAGGATGCAATGGGTTTTTATCCTGTATGCCCCGGCCGGGCTGTATATGATATCGGCAGCCCATTATTTGAAAAGGTTGTTATCACTGTTGGCAAAAGCAAGACGTTTGTTATTGAAGCCAGGGATGTATCATCAAAGAACAAATATATTCAATCGGCACAATTGAATGGAGAACCACTTAACACTCCCTGGTTTAATCATTCTGATCTGGTAAAAGGGGGAACTCTTGTTTTACAAATGGGGCCAAGACCCAATGAGGAAT
>JANONW010000253.1:0-2061 GCA_031421065.1 Prolixibacteraceae bacterium | reverse complement strand
CTCGATCTGCGCGAAGTAGCTGTCGGCCTCGCGTGGAACGGGTTCGCCGCGTGCGCGCTTCTCCTCGACCCAGAGGCGGATCAAATCCTCCGCCGCCGCCTTGGCCCCCTCGATGCCCTCGCCGTGCGTGGTGAGGTCCAGCGCCGGCACGTGCGCATAGTAGTAGCCGGGGGGGAAACCCGCCTCGCGCACCGATTCGATCAAGAGCGAATAACGCATGGCTGAATTTTAGCAGCGCACCGTGTCAGCTCTTCGCGCTCATTTTCCTTTCGCGAGCCGCCGAGCGGCGCGGAATTGAAGAGGAGTGGCGGAGGTCATATCGCTTTCCGTTTAACGCATTGTGTTATATCCTAGACGGCGTGATCCGCTCGTTTCGATGCCCGGATACGGAAGCACTGTTCGCGGGCCGGCGCGTGGCGCGCTTCCGCAACATCGAGCGTGTTGCCACGCGCAAGCTGCAGATGCTCGATGACGCAACGGAGCTGCGGGACCTGCGCGCGCCGCCGGCGAACCGGCTCGAGGCGCTGAAGGGCGATCGCGGCGGGCAGCACAGCATCCGGATCAACGACCAATGGCGGCTGTGCTTCGTCTGGACGGCTGCCGGCCCGGAGCGCGTGGAGATCGTGGACTATCACTGAAAGGACGATGCCATGAACAAGATGCGACCGATCCATCCCGGCGAGGTGCTGCGCGAGGAGTTCCTTGGTCCCCTCGGCATGACCGCGCATGCGCTGGCGCAGGCGCTGCGCGTGCCCGCGCCGCGCGTGAACGACCTGGTGCGCGAACGGCGCAGCGTCACGCCGGACACCGCGCTGCGTCTGGCGCGCTACTTCGATACCTCGCCGCAGTTCTGGCTCAATCTGCAGGCGGGCTACGACCTCAAGATCGCCTCGCGCGAAGCGGGTAAACGGATCGAACGCGAGGTCGAGCCGCGTGCGGCGTAGGGAGCCGTTACTGGTGTCGCACTGGCTAGGGCCGGGACGAGACTGGGGGCAAGGTTTTCGTCGAACAGAAGCTTCCAGCGTCTGCCGCAAGCAGGCCGTGCTCGCGGTCAGCCGCGTACTCCAGGCATGCCCGGATGTCCGCCGCCGTGAGGTAGGGGAAGTCCCGCAGAATCTCCTCCTGGGACATGCCGGAGGCCAGATACCCGAGGACATCGTAGACGGTGACCCGCAGGCCGCGGATGCAGGGTTTGCCGCCCCGCTTCCCCGGCTCGATGGTGATGATGTCTTTGTAGCTCACGGCGCGGAAATTATACCTTCGCTCATGCCTTGCACTGCTTCGTGAAGGCGCCAAACCGCATGGCGCAGCTGCGTTTTGGCTACGTGCGTTCCGGGAAGTGGTTCGTGAAGGCTTGCCGGGAGCGTGTCCTGTAGCGCGAGAAGTCGCGCCGGTCGAGCGCGATCACGTCGAGGACGCCCAGCCGCTCGCCTACGGCCACCAGCGATGCATCGGCAAGATCCATGCTTTCGTACTTGGCCGTCAACGTCCGCATGTACCGCACATCTTCGACATCGAGGTCTGCGACCGACAAATGACCGTCCAGGATCATGCCGAGCAAAACTCCAATGCCCCGGCGATTGGCTTTCACGAGAAGGTAGGCAACCTCGGTCAGGACCGGCCAAGTGGTGATCAGGCGGCCTGTAAAGCTGCGAGCGAACTGAACTGCTCGCACATGATCCGCATCGCCCGCGTGGATCAAGGCGAAAAGCGGGCCGGTGTCAGCGAGAATGTTTCGCGGCGGCAATTCCACGAACCAGGGCCTTCGCCTGCGCCGCCGTGTTCTTCGGTGTGAGCGGCCCCTTTACCGCACCGATATATTTCCGCGCGCGCTCATAAAGGCTCTTCGCCCTGCGGGGCTTGCGGCTGACTTCGTACAGGTCGAACAGGTTCATGTTGTGCGATCCGCTCTGCCTGGCCTCCTCGAATCCGGCGCGCCGCAGCTTGGCGAGAACCTCACGCGCCGAGTAGGGCATCGTCGATCTCGATCTGCGCGAAGTAGCTGTCGGCCTCGCGTGGAACGGGTTCGCCGCGTGCGCGCTTCTCCTCGACCCAGAGGCG
>JANONW010000252.1:0-14545 GCA_031421065.1 Prolixibacteraceae bacterium | reverse complement strand
ATACAACACACGGTCATAGTCAACCCGATTAATATGTACAAAACAGTATCCGGGCAACAGAGGCATTTCTACTATCTTTTTACGGTCCTTCCACTGCCGGAGTTTCTTCTGCATTGGAACAAAACAGGTAATTCCATTTGCTGTGAGGTCTGCCAATACTTTTTTTTCTGACCTTGAGCGAGTGTAAATAACATACCAAACTTTAGATTTTGTTGAAGTCATCCTATTGTGTCTGAAATATCGATTAAAATTTCGTTGGGCCCAAAATTAATAGTTTATCTGACAAATCGTAACTAATCAACCCCATGTAGGAACAGAAAAGATTTCTTTATAATTGGGATTAATGGGTTTTTCGATTAATTCTGTCAACCGCCGGACAAGATCAGCTCTTTCAGAACTGGGAGAAAGGTAATCAGATGGTGTCAGTTTCTTTTTTAGGTGAATTGCATCACGAAGTAGTTCTTTTCTTTTCTCTTATGACTTTCCTGCAACCGCGGAGAAAGAAAGCGCTCAAAAAATTTAGGCGCGTAGCGGGTCCCTGAATTTTTCAGATCCCGAGAATTCGGGAGATGGCGCAAGTTCTTTTTTGGCAGCTTTTTTCTATGAAGAAAAAAGTTGTAGCATTCGAAATGAAAAATAATTTTTCCGGATTATTTTTCTCCAATTTCCTGAAAATAAAGCAACAACAGAATCAAATCCAATTTCGGATTTGATTCTGTGTTGTTATACCCGAGCGTGCCCTATGCTTTGAGGCAGAAAAAAAGGCAGAAAATGCGGATATATGGCGCTCCACACAGCCACACAGCAGCCGCTATTCTGCCAGTTACCACGCTCTGTTCTGCCAGTTAGCAGCCACCACAGCGCACACCAATAGCCACCATTCTGCCAAATAGCAGCCACCACCGAGCCACACAATAGCCACCACGGTGGATGTCAGAATCAGTCCTGATCTATGCTGGTTCAGTCCTGATTCTGGTAGAAATACCGATGGAGTCCTTGGTCGCGAAGCACAGTAAATGCTTATCAACTTATCAGGTTGAATGTTAAATTTTTTTGCTTGTATGAAAGGAGAAGAAATAAAATTTGGCAGAAAACTGATGTGTTGATTCCATATAAAATCAGATAGCTGATCCGAAGGATGTGCTATTTGATGGGGTTTCCATTGCGTTGGCAAGTTTTAATCGGCGGGGAGGAATGGGGTTTCGTTTGATAAATGACCGAACAAATTTGTCATGGATCTGAAAGGAATGACCGGAATGACAATGAAGGGAAATGAATGAAGGGATTGACAAATCGGTTGAGAGAAATGAATCAAACGTTCTTTGTGTGTCAGTCCTGGGAAGTGGAAAAGTGTGTGTTCTGAATGAACGGTTTTTCGGTCCGATCATTCAGAACTTACACGTGTGGCGATGAAGATTGTTTGGCGAACAAATGAAGCAGAGAGCTGTGTACTTATTGATGTGATGCTTGTGGAAATGTACGACACACAAAAAAGCCTTTCGGCTTTTTTGTGGTTTTCTGCTAAAAAGGAAGATCCTCTTCAGTTTCGGCAGCCTGTTTCTTTGATTTCTTTTTGGAAGCTTTCTTTTGTTTCTCTGCAGCTTCGTCCTTAGTCGGGATGGCTGAAGTAACTTTGGTCTGATAATAACAAGTGTGGGTTCTGCCGAATTTGTCTTCTTGTTTCAGTTTGGCCACCTCAAAACTCAGGTACTTTACTCCGTTTTTTTCGAACACGGCTTTTTCAAGTCCTTCAACTGGTAACACGATCTTAATGATGTCAAGGTTTTCAACTTGTGTTCCTTTTCCGATGTAATGTTTTTCAAAAGTTGTCATAATATTGATTTTTAAGTTATAAAAAAAATTTCTGCATGATGACTATTCTGATGAAGGGTGGCAATGAAGGAATTGGAATACCGGAGGTCCCGAAACGAGTTCGGGATGACCAAGGATATGCCGAGAAAATTCATTGACGGGTTTCCTTCCATCTAAGAATAAATCTTTGTAGATAATTTTTGACTAACAGTTCAATATTCTGTCAACCGTAGAAAACTACATGGAGAAACGGTTACACCAGTAAACCTGAAATCAATTTAGAATCGTCAGTAGTGGATGGACTTATACCGCGTTCTGAAACCAAGGTAAAGTTCCATTTGAGGCTGTGCCAATGCGTGAAGATGACCGGCTCTACAACTTGAATCATGCCAAAGTGCAGCCATTCCACAGGATAATTGCCTGAAACAAAAAAACTAAAAAGAAGGAAACAGTCTGCCAGGAAGATGGTCTTCCAAGCTGAAACCAAATGCCGAAAGGATTTTTAGGGGAGAAAATGTCCCGGATCTGCATCTGAACAAACGTCAATAAATCCAGGATTTGGAATATTGTTATGCAAATAACAGATTCAATTGATTGTCGGAATGTATTTTCCAGAGCCTGTTTAAAGAAGATAACCGCAAAAGATAATGGATCAGTATTTAATAATCCTTAACCGGAGGTTCTGATTCCGTGCGATAAGTATCATGTGACATGTCCCTCTTGATTTTCCATCCCAAAAACACACACAAGCATCAGCATATCTGGCCATCAATTTGTTTCTGGTGAATCCTGCCTGGGTGCCCTCAGTTTTCCAGTTTGCAGGAAATTTTGATATTGGATAATGATTCTCTTTTGCATATTTTACAGCCAAAGAATCCGCACCACGTGCCATTCCTGATACAATTTCTATATCAGTTCTTTGGGAAAACAGCTTGTTAAGTGTAGATTTTAGCAGCTTATAATCCGAGAAATCTCTACTCCCTGCAACAATAACTTTAAACATAAAATTTACCCATGCCTTTCGGTCAGATGGCCAGTAATAAATGCTGCTGCCTTTTTTATTTGTGCAACCACATTTTGAACAGGCTGAAGTAAACTTTGCAGTAATCATTCGTGGATCATTTTTGTACATGTTATACATAGCAAATTGCCTGTGCCCTCAGGACTTGTATAGGCATCTGGCACGCCTGTTTAGTTTTAGTGAATGAAATTATTTTGTTTTGCATATTGAGATTCCACTTTTTCTGACCCCCAGGCATCCCGCATGTCGTCCATTGACATTAGTTTGCCGGACTTTTTGAAGTATTCCCCTTTGTGCCAGTACCAGGCGGTCTTTGGATGGGAAAATTTGTAGCCTTCACCTTTCAATGTTTCCCTTAGCGGAAAAGTGTTGCCGGTAATCCAGATCCAGGAACCAATCAGTTCGATAACAATTCCCTGCAGGCAGATAATCCGGTCCAGCCTTTGTCGCATTTCTTCTGAAACCTGCTGTTCATACTCTTTCCTTGCCTGCGAAAAATCAGCATTGCCATTGATCAGCTTTTTGGACAGCCGGTCGTACTGATCATTGATTACCTGCATGATGGCCGTGTCGCCACCTTTGTCCGGATGATACAGAAAAGCAAGGCGACGGTATTCCTTGCGCAATTCATCCAACGTTTTAATTCCCTCGAAAAATTTCATGTGATTTTGCCCCTGCCCGGAGGACTTATTTTAGCATCTGGCTCGCCTGTTAATTTTGAGCTAAATACCATTGAGCAGACCGGATTCTTGTCAATGGCCGAATGTCAGTTTATCCAACCCCTTCGACCGTAATCAGGCAACGGTTGGGAAAACTGAACTAGCGCCTTCGGCGTTGTTTCTGTCGTTTAGCTCCGGAAATCCCAAAGCCTTGACTTTTCCGGGATGCGTAAATACCTTCGCGGCAAATTGTAGGAGAGAGAACCCCTTCTGACTATTTCTATGAAGAAATGAGCACAAAAAAAGAGGCATTTAGCCTCTTGAAGCATAAGCTGGTACTGCTATTTTTCGTAACAACTCTTATAAGATTCGTATTCGAACTCAACCAATTCTTTGTCGAGCTCATCGGCAGCACCCTCGAAATAAACTGTTTCCAGATAATCAACGAATGCATCCCAAACTGTGTTAGTTTCCTGATTCTTTGCGGCTGATTTTAAAGTGTAAGTTTTCATACGATAGTTTTTAAAAAATTCATGCCCTTTTTACTGTTGAATTTTTCGGTAAACAAAAAGCAACTGGAAGATTTTTAGGACAGAATGGGAGAAAAATACCGGGAAAATTTTTGTTTAGGCGTAGCCCACAGCCGACAAATACAACGGTTGTTTTGTGTGGATTTTAATAAAAACAAGTATGATGGGGCCCTTACACAATCAGCCGAGAAGGAACAAGGAACCTCGCAGTTTGGTATTCAGCTGATCTATTGGAAATGGTTTATCGTGGCGCTCCGAACACCAAAGAATTTTTGAGTTTTGAAACTATTAAATTGTCAGAAAAGAGTAACTGCATCAGGTGAGAATGCTTTTTTTACATGAGGTATTGCAGCGGAAAGTCCAGAATCCAATTTAAATACAACTATTTCTTTAGGAAGCTAACGTATAAGAGATTCCGGGGCTTTGCTTACATATTACGAGAAATTAGTATAGAACACAACCCCAATGAGGTTGACCCATGTTTTGTTTTTCAATATGATAATATACAACACTATGCATGTTTTTATCGTTTGGTTTCTATAGAGTTAAAATTGTACTATCTTATATTTCCCTTAGTTCTGAATGCTCCACTTGGGGAAATGTATCGTAAATTCTTAAAGAGGTTTCTATATCTTAAAGATTTTAACGTAAGTTTTGAATAGTAGAAAAGTTGGGGCTAACAGACGGAATGTGTTGAATATTTGACATTGGGTGCAAAAACCGATAGTCATTTTAAATTATTACTGAAGATAAGATGATTAAATTACGACTTAAAATATTGTTTTCTTATAAAATTATGGATTTATTTTGACTACCCTCATTTTTATTAAAAAAGCCAGACAATTATCTATCCCTCAATTATCTAGCTTTTAGTATTCTTTGTCTTCAAAAAGAAATCGTATCAATTTTTCAACCCCCTCACTAAATTTTGAAGGGTTTGTTTCCTTCAGTATTAGGATATTTTTTAACTTCCATTGTATGGAAGGATAACCGCTCAAATCACCGACACAACATTTTTTCCAATCGGGAACTCCACTTTCATAAGAGATAAGAAATTTCTTGTCAGTATTTGTGAGATTTTGATTGACTTTTTCTATTAATTCTTTACGGGTAGCCTCGAAATCAGCATAATCGAATGGCACATCGGACATTCCCTGAAATTGATTTTTAAGAGCTTGTTTCTGATCTAAAGGATTCGGTTGTAAAGATTCAATAAGAGGCTTATCGCTTCCCAACAGATAGAATATCAAACCATTCTTTACATCGTCAAAAGATTCGATTTCCATGTACTTACAATCGAAAAGGTCGCGAGGATGTTGACGGCCTAATGCCGCTGCAATTTTGCCACCATACAATAATGAAAAAGGAACTATTCTCGCCACACATCCCATCTTAAATTCCTTTTGAGCCTTTTCACAAAGTGTTCGGTCTTCTATTGTACCGATGATACCTCTTTTGATTCCATTTACCTCAATTTTCACCATTGCATCACCTTTAGTACACAACAATTTCCATATCGCTGGTTTATGAACTACCCGAATACCCGGAATGGCCTTTTCAATCTGCTGTTTCAACGTAAGCAAACAATTGTTGATTTCCTGTAAGCTTTCATCCCTGTTTTTAAGCGGAAGGTAAGTGAGGTCAATATCTATGGAATATCGAGGCATGTTTTTTACAAACAGATTAATGGCCGTCCCTCCGTGAACTGCAAAATCCTTGATTTTGTATACCAATGGCATAATCCGAATTAGGAGAGTCACTTGCTTTCGATATATTTCATTCATAATCGTACAATTCTTTAGGTATAGTTATCAGGTATTCCGGTAGGTAAACCCCATTATCCGCTAACTTTTGTTTACCGGTGCCTAACTCTATTTTGCTTCTATCTAACCTGTCAAACCATTCATGACCGGCTTTTTGAGCCATATATAAGAACAATCGCTTTATCTTTATATTATCTGTATTTTCCAACAGTTGTTGTACAACTTCAGATCTGAACGTGGTGAGTTGTTCCATAACATAAAACAGGTCTATGTAAGCATATTGATTTGGAGCCAGTAACAAACATTCAAGAAAAGCCTGTTCCGGAACGGAAGTAAGTATTTTACTATCGCCTTTATTAAAAATCGTCAATTGGGGTCTTGGGAAGATCTTTGTCGAAAAAAATTTCAGTTCATATTCCGAATCGGTCTTTATCATCCAATCTGGAACTTTGTCCTGTTTAGGGTGTCCGATCATCAAAATAGGCTTTCCCATTGGAACGTAATGGTTGAATCCTGCTAGTTCCAAAGCAGAATGAGCACCCACATAGAATTTTTTATTCATTTGGGTGTTGTAACTGGATATTGCCATATAAGGAGACAGTTTATCTCCCGTTCTATACATGACTCCTTTAGATAGCAAGGAGAACCAGCCTGATTTCCGGTATTGCTGCATTAATTGGTCGGAATATCCATTTTTCTTCAACCAGGAAGAAAAGAAAAGCCCTCCGGATTGCCAATGTTGCAACAGTTGGTTTAATTTATTCCCTTTTTCTATATTCATACTATATAATGAGTGTATAGATTCAACCACAAAAATAAGCTTTCAAATCTATCCCAACAAATAATTCCTGAATTTATCTATTTTGTATTCGTATTTTAGTTGAGTATGGATTCTATTTATATAGTATAACTATACGGTAAGGGAATTAATTCAACTATTAAATTATTCTTTCGAAATTTTATATGCTTGGGTATAAAAATCTGCATACAACACAGCAAAATAACCACATCAATTCAAAGTAATGACTGAAGATAGGTTTCTCACAAGATTATATATAACAAGAACTTCGCCAATACGGATATTTTTGTCATCCCTTGTATATTCACAAAGTGCCTTCATTACCCAATGCCTGAATGCCCTGGCCTCGAACGAGGCAATACGGTAACTGACAAATATTAATGCTTCAAGATTGTAAAGTGTCGTCTGGCAAGGCTTTCCGTTCCGTTCGATCAAATAAATGCGGGTAACATCTTCCTCTCGCAATACGCCGGATTTTATAATGGCGTGTATATTATTGCTGGCTATACCGATGGACACATTAAATAAATCGGCTATTTCGTGTTTGGTAAGCCATAGGGTACCATTAACCAACTGGACTTCCACAATAAATTGATGATGGTTAGTTTCCTTGATTTTTATATTTCCACGGTTCATGGCAATTGTTTTTTATAATTATTCAGAAACAGCTTTTCGATAAATTTGATTTTGAGGTACTATTGGCTTTAACTCATTTATTCCGATAATGCCATACCGGAAATCATCAAATACTCCAACCTGGTTATTCAAGCTGTAATATCCCCCCATAATCTCGCCAAAGAATTTTGAACCGATAATTATCTCGGTACCGTTTGTTGCAAATTTTATATTCGGTGACATATACAGCATTTTAAAGCCTTGTTCAACTACAGCAATAAAAAAGTCCCGTTCTTGTATTTCCCTTAGTTTGCCTTTCTTTGAAAACAGGTAGGTTTCATCCGTGACCAGACATTTTATTTTGGACTTATCCCCAACTAAGGCCAAAACATTTTCTTTTTCGATACCAATACTTTCAGCCATGCGAGATTTGATTTCAGCCGCATTTACATCTGGATTACGGTTATTGACAGCTTTTGCCATTTTATCCATATCCCGGCTTAACTTGCGGTCGATTACATGGGCATATATCTGCGTTGTCTTTATATCGGCATGGCCAAGCATGCTTTGTATGCTTTCCATCGGTACGTCGTTTCCCAAAGCAATAGTACTTGCAAAAGTGTGCCTCGCCACATGGAACGTAATTTTCTTCCCAATTCCGCATATATCTGCAATTTCTTCCAGGTAATCGTTTATTTTTTGATTACTGATTACCGGTAGCACTTTCCCGTTTTTCTGTTTGCCTTTATATTTTTCCAATATGGCTAAAGGAATGTCCAACAGGCGAACATTGGTGTTGACATCTGTTTTCTGCCGTTTGGTCATGATCCAAAGATGACCGTCAAAAGCTTTTCTGATCTTATCTTCGGTGAGTTCAAAAACATCCACGTAAGCCAGTCCTGTGTAACAGCTAAATATAAATATGTCCCGCACCTGGGATAACCGGACTGAAGGGAACTTCTTTGTATAAAGAATATCCAGTTCGTCCTGATCAAGGTACCCACGATTTACTTTGTCGTACCGAAATCGAAAGCTACCAAACGGGTCGTTAAAACTAAGCCCGTTGTTTTTGGCAAAATATAAAATTGTCCGAAACCGTTGGAGAAATTTTAAGGAGGAATTATGGTTGCATTCGGTATTGTTCCGGATATACAAATAAAACTCATCAATAAAAGAGACTGTCATTTCTTTTATGAGCATATCGGAAAGGTTATACCGCTGCTTCATAAACTCGACCAGCCGTTCGCGTGTGAGAAGGTAGCGCGTATAAGTTTTGTGGGTAGATGTCATTCCGACTTTCAATTTGTATTGGTCGTTATACTTGTCGAAAAACGATATAATTGTTTGTTCCTGTTCCTCAAGCCCCAGGAAAATGTTTTTTAGCCTTTCAGGGGTCACATGCCCGTCAATGCTCATGAATTTATTATAGTGCACGTTTAGCGATGAACGGATGTTTTCAAGTAACCGGTTCAGGTTTCTCGCTTCGGCAACCAGGCCTTTTACCCGTTCATTTTTGTTGTCCCACTGCTCGGGTTGTACAAGCAACTTACTACTAAACTGGGAACGGATACCATTGATCGTTATACGAACCATAATCACTACCCTGCCGTCTTTTTTCGGCTCATTCCTTTTGATGTAAAAAAGGACATTGAATGTGCTCCTCATACTGTTACATTTTTAATGTTTCAAAACTAAGTTATTGAACATGTAACAGGGCGAGTCTTTCTAGGACAATGCGCGACTTTCCAGGGACTTATGACAGAAATCGGTACGGTTTTTACTTTTCGATTCACCGTACCGATTTAGTACCGAGTTTATCGTTAAAGTTGGCTTTTCTTTGTCTTTTGGTTGGCATTAATAAGAAAGAAAAAAGCCCTCTAAACGTTGAATTTAGAAGGCTTTTCCTGATTTGTCGGTAAAGTGTCTTTTACCTTTTGTGACCCAGCTGGGATTCGAACCCAGGACCCCATCCTTAAA
Organism: Prolixibacteraceae bacterium; assembly: GCA_031421065.1. Lineage (GTDB taxonomy): Bacteria > Bacteroidota > Bacteroidia > Bacteroidales > Prolixibacteraceae > Aquipluma. Next base: position 5,369 of record JANONW010000252.1, on the reverse strand, counting down.
AGGGATGTGCTCTACCAACTGAGCTACTGAGTCATCCTTATTAAAATACCTTTTTGTTAAGGCGCTGCAAAGGTAAACGCTATTTTCTTTTTTGCAAACCATACTGGCATTTAATCCGCAATTAAGCTGAATATTTTATAAACAATCATTTATTGGCATTCTGATTCAGTGTCCTTCAGAATTTAAACTATTTTTGCTTTCTTGGAAAAATCAAACATCAGATTGTGAAAAACAAAGTAGTAGTGATAACTGGCGCTTCATCAGGAATAGGAAGGGCTCTGGCCAAAGAATTTGCTTCGAAAGGTGCTAGGCTGGCATTGTGTGCCCGCCGTACCGAATTGCTTGAAGATCTTAAAAATGAACTTCCTAACATTGAAATACTCATTCAAAAGACAGATGTCAGTAATGAAAATGACTGTCGGATCCTGATTGAAGAAACCGTAAAAAAATATGGACAAATTGATGTATTGATCAACAATGCAGGCATTTCGATGCGCGCACTTTTCGAAGATGTTGATTTGAATGTGATTCGTAATTTGATGGATGTGAACTTTTATGGTACTGTTTATTGTACAAAATTTGCACTTCCCCACCTGCTGAAAACCAAAGGGAGTTTGGTAGGTGTCATTTCCATTGCCGGATATGTCGGACTTCCGGGGCGCACTGGTTATTCAGCCTCCAAATTTGCCATCCGTGGATTTCTGGATACCATCAGGATCGAAAACCTTAAAAAAGGATTGCATGTTTTAGTTGCCGCGCCTGGCTTTACAGCTTCAGAAGTACGAAAAGTTGCACTTTCCGATGATGGTTCGCAACAAGGCGAAACTCCGCGCGATGAGAGTAAAATGATGTCGGCGGAAGAATGCGCACGACACATTGCACGTGCCGTTCAGAAACGGAAACGATCGTTAATACTCACATTTACCGAAGGCAAACTAACGGTATTTCTGGGTAAATTTTTCCCTGCACTGCTCGACATACTGACATACAGCCACATGGCCAAAGAGCCTAATCCTCCATTTAAATAAATCAAAAATAAATGATTGTTACAGAAACAAAAATAAGGGTTTATTATCAGGATACCGATAAAATGGGCGTTGTTTACTACGGAAATTATGCCCGCTATTATGAAATTGGCCGAACCGAAATGATTCGTGAACTTGGATTTACCTACAAACAAATGGAAGGACTGGGCATCATGCTTCCGGCCAGAAGTTTAAAAATAAACTACATTAAATCAGCCTATTACGATGATTTATTAACGATCAGGACAATTGTTGATACAATTCCCAAAGTAAAATTTCCAATTAAAACAGAGATATACAACGAAAAAGGAGAATTGATTAATTCAGGAGAGGTAGTTTTGGTATTTTTTAGTGCGATTACCAATAAACCTGTTGCTGCTCCTAAATTCTTTACCGACGAAATGACTAAAATCTTCAGGCAGCACTCAAACTTTTCTGTACCACAACAATAACTAGCGGATTAGAGAAAGTGACCAGAAAACTGGAGATGATTACTATCAACTTTAAAAGCTGACAATATTTTAACATTCTGAAAACCTTTTCGGCATTATTTATTATTTTTAGAACCCTTTAAAAACCTACTAAAAAGACCACTATTTTGTTGGTGCAAAATCTTAATCTTATGAAAATAACCTTAGCACTTTTAACATCGGTGATAATCAGTTTTTCAACCATGGCACAGGATTTCACATTAAAAGTATGGCCAAACGGCGCGCCCGACAGTAACGGGATGACACTGCCCGAAGAAACATTTGAAGGCAAACGGGTACGCAATGTTTCGGAAGCCGAAATTTATGTGTATTTACCTAAAAAAGAAATCAATACAGGTGCAGCCTTGGTAATTTGCCCCGGGGGTGGCTATATGATCGAAGCCATGGATCATGAAGGCTACGATTTGGCTGAATGGCTCGCCCAACAAGGTGTTGCGGGAATTGTGCTGAAATACCGTTTGCCTTATGGCCACCACGAAATCCCACTGAAAGATGTCCAGCGAACGATGCGGTTAGTTCGCCAGAAGGCTGCTGAATGGGGCATCAATTCTGCAAAAATTGGAGTCGCTGGTTCCTCTGCGGGCGGTCACCTTGCTTCAACAGCCGGAACCCGGTTCGATTTGGGCAAAGCGGATGCAACCGACCCTGTCGAGAAATTCAGTTGCCGTCCTGATTTCATGCTGTTACTTTATCCGGTGATTACATTTAATGAAGAATTTGGTCACATGGGATCGCGTACCAACCTGATAGGTGCCGGAAACAAATGGGAACTGGTTGAAAGATATTCGAACGAACTGCAGGTTACGGCTCAAACCCCACCAACTTTCCTGATTTTGGCCGATGATGACGGAGGAGTTCCTCCACGTAATTCCATCGAGTTTTATATGGCCCTGAAGAAATACAAAATTCCGGCAGAAATGCACATTTTCAGGAACGGAGGACATGGTTTTGGCATGAACAAAAAGAACCTGCCGGTTGACCAATGGCCAAACCTTTTCGCTCAGTGGATGAAAGCGCAGGGAATCACAAAATAAAAGCATGACTGTGAATAATCAGACAACTTGATTACCTTCCATGCTTTTTAATTCACAAGCGAAATCCAACTTATGTACTCAAACACTCACCCTTCTAATGTACTGAAATTTTGTCCGCGATGTGGATCTGCAAATTTTCCTGCAACAAGTAGCCGATCATTTAAATGCGGCAATTGTTCGTTTAACTATTTCGTCAATCCATCGGCAGCAGTAGCGGTTTTACTTTTCAACGAAAAAGGAGAACTGCTTTTAACACGCCGTGCCATCGAACCGCATTTTGGGAAGCTCGATTTGCCTGGCGGATTTATTGATCCGGGGGAAACCGCAGAACAGGCCGCGGTTCGCGAAATTCAGGAAGAATTGGGCATTGAGGTTTATTCGCTAAAGTATTTCGGCTCTTTTCCAAACGAATATGTTTTCTCCGGATATTGTGTATTCACGCTCGATCTGGCATTTTTTGCCAAAACTGAAAGTTTTCATAAAATGACTGCGATGGACGATGTTGCTTCTTTTAATTTTTATAAACTGCAAGATATTACTCCCGAAGAAATGCCTTCAATTTCAATGTATAATATCATCAAAGAACTTATCTTACGTGAAGGAACTTATTAAAAAAAGAATTGGCGATCTCAGAATTGAGATGCAAAAAAAAAGATTGGATGCTTACATCATTTATGGTACCGATCCTCATTTGAGCGAATATATTCCGGAGCATTGGCAAACCCGGCAATTTATCTCGGGCTTTACAGGTTCTGCCGGAATAGTGATTGTTAGTCGCGAAAAAGCGGCACTTTGGACCGACTCCCGTTATTTTCTTCAGGCTGAAAAAGAGCTTTCGGGAACAGGAATTGAACTCGTCAAAATGCGCACGCTGGGTTATCCTGAACCTGCGGAATGGCTGAAAATAAACTTGAAGGCTGTTACAACAGTCGGAACTGACGAATCGTGCATTTCTGTCAGCCAGTTTCGAAACCTGCAAAACAGCCTGGATCCATCGGGGATTATCCTGAAAGAATCGGGTGACTTGTTGAACGAAATATGGCCAGACCGTCCTCCCCTGCCCGATTCAGAAATTTACGAACATGAACTTCGCTTTGCCTGCACCGACCGCAAAACGAAAATTGAAAACATTTGCGGTGGATTGGAGAAATCAGGTTCTAATTTGCAAATTATTACCGCATTGGACGATCTGGCGTGGACTTTTAATTTGCGTGGAAACGATGTGGAATGGAATCCGGTTTTTATGGCGTATGCCAGTGTTTCCAGAAAAAAAACCATTCTGTTTATTGAAAACAGCAAACTTCCTTCCGGTTTAAAAAACGCGCTTGAAGCTGAAAAAATTCAAATAAAAGCATACAATGATTTAGCTGGTTACCTTGGTCAATTACCCGGATCATCGCGGATTCTGGTTGATCCGGACCGCACCAACCACGCTATCCTGAAGAATATCCCCGGTCACTGCAAAGTGATTGAAAGCTTGTCGGTACCATGCAAGTTAAAAGCAATAAAAACAGATGGGGAAATCAGGAACATTCGTCAGGCGATGCGGAAAGACGGCGTTGCGATGCTCGAATTTCTGTTTTGGTTGAAAAATAACCTGGGGAAGATTCCGGTAACCGAATACACAGTTGCCGAAAAACTCAATGAATTTCGTGCCAAACAGCCTGAATATATGGGCATCAGCTTCTTCCCAATTGTTGGATATAAGGAACATGGGGCGATTGTTCATTTCCATGTTTCTGAAGAAAATGCGCTGCCCATCGAACAGGAAGGATTACTGCTTTTCGACTCCGGAGGGCAATACTTAGATGGAACAACCGATATAACAAGGACTATCGCATTATCGGAATTGACGGCACAACAAAAAACTGATTTTACCTTGGTTCTGAAAGGTATGATTTCACTGACCCTGGCCAAATTCCCGGTCAATACCAGAGGTTATCATCTCGACATTCTGGCAAGAAAAGATATGTGGCAACATGGATTAAATTACGGGCACGGAACAGGTCACGGCATTGGCTATTTCCTGAATGTACATGAAGGGCCGATGAGTATTCGCCAAGAATTTAACGATCGGGCGATTGAAGCTGGAATGGTTTTATCGAACGAACCAGCTTTGTACCGGCTTGGTGAGTATGGCTTGAGAACCGAAAACATGATCGTTTGCGTCAAAGATAAACCAACCGAATTTGGTGATTTCCTTCGTTTCGACACCCTCACACTTTGCCCAATCGACACCAAAGCGATTGATAAAAGCCTATTGAATCCGGAGGAAATCAACTGGTTAAACAGCTATCACCAGAGTGTTTTTGAAGAACTGGCACCTCTGGTAAATGAGGAACTAAAAGCATACCTGAAGGAACTTACTCGACCTGTTTGAGATAAAAAATATTCCAATTTGTATTGCATATAATATTCTTATTCCTACATTTGAAAAACCAAAAATCCAATTGACTTTGAACAACTTGCAACCTATCCTTTCTGAAATCCTACGAAAACATATTACAATAATGCCTTCTTGCGATTTGGCAAATATTTGTTTGAAACGGAAGAATGGCATTTTGATCAAACAAATTTTGAGACGACAAAACTTGTGGTTATTCACCGTATAGGTGATATAATCACACCTTTTCAAACTGATAAAAGAGAAATAAACACAATAGTGGGTATATACAAATGTTGTACAAAATTTTAAGAAAAAGCTGCCAAAAATCGGCTGACGTTTCAATCGAAATCTAAGCCTGGCAGCTTAGAAATTGATCGAAAACAAATAAAGCGAAGAGAAATAGATTTATCGGAAGCTAAATTTGCTTTCGGGC
>JANONW010000251.1:0-1744 GCA_031421065.1 Prolixibacteraceae bacterium | reverse complement strand
CCCGCCTCAGCTCGAACGTTAGACCGCACAAACCCCAACCTACGCGCCTGGCGCACCTGAAAGAACAACCCATGACTACCCAGGGCTTCGTCGCGTCCCATGCAAGAGACGCCGAGTTCGAGCGAGGGCTACGTTCGTTCTACGAGTACCGAGATCTCGGTATCAAGGCTGCAACGCAGGGGCGAGTAGACGCACACGTCATCCGTGCTGCTGCTGGCAAAGAGTTTTCGAGTCATCCGCACCTTCACAAGACCGAGTTCCAACTCGTCTACATACTCAAGGGCTGGATCGAGTTCGAGTACGAAGGCCAAGGCGTGGTGCGCCTTGAGGCCGGCTCATGTGTCCACCAACCTCCGAACATTCGTCATCGCGAGCTAGGCCACAGCGACGACATCGAGATGCTTGAGGTCGTCCTACCCGCGGGCTTCGCCACAGAAGAGGTTGCTTCAGTAAATGCGTAGTTCGTATGCCGCCTGTGCGGTCTAACCCCTCGCTCAAGCGGAGCGCCAACGGCAGGCCACCAGGCCCGGGCCGGTGGTACGCGGTACATTTTCACCGGCCCGGGCCTGGCGTCCTGCCGTCGTCGCCCGCTTAGCTCGAACGTTAGGCGTCGCAACTCGACTCGTCCGGTCCTCGTCGCGCATGAAATTCACATACTGCAAGGTTGCCGGCTACCGCGACATGCGTCTCGAAGCACCACGGGTCTCCGGTATGCTCCGAGCAATGCTGCGCCGCCCAACTTGGGAAGGCGTAATCATTTCACCGGACGCCGAACTCGGCCCAGACGGCCAAGGACAGTATCCAAGGCTCAACATAAGTTGGTATCCAGGGTTTGGCTACGAACTTCAGTGCCTGGAGCTCACAGGAAACGATCACTTCGTGGTAACGAGCAAGAAGCTATCGCCACCAGAGGTCTATGTTGAACTTGGCGGACAAGGCCAGGAGCTCTGGCCGCGCGAGCTCTTTGTGCCGTACGAAGTCGCGGAAAGGGCTGTGCTGTTCCTACTGGCAAACGAGAACCGCGATCCGTCGCTGAAGTGGGTCGCGAATGGCGCCTTTGCCCGGAAAGCGGTGCGAGAGAGGAGGCGAAAGCAAGGTGGTCAGTAGCTCGCCAGCGACGCCTAACCCCTCGCTCGAGGCGAGGCCCAACGGCAGGCCACCAGGGCCCGACCTGAGGTACGCGGTACATTTTCTCAGTCCGGGCCCTGGCGTCCTGCCGTTGGCCCCGCCTCAGCTCGAACGTTAGGCAGCACACGAACAACCTTCGGCGACCCGCAGGCTCAAGGCCAACCCCATGAACACACGTCGCGAAGTCATCGTCGCAGCCGCGGTTGCAGCGGGAATCAGCGCATCGGCCTGCATCAGCACCAAAGTTCAGGAGTCGTCGCGAATGGAAGCCAGTATCACAGCAGAGGCGGTAGTGAGGTTTCTCACTCACTTCGAGGAGGTAGCCATGAAGGAGGACTTCAGCCTTCTCGAAGACATGATTGACGAGCGAGCCTACTTCCGTTTCAACGACGGGGACTTTGTGGGTCGCAAAGCGATCCAGGCCGTCTTCGAGAAGACCTGGAAAGGTGACCCCACGGTCAAGAAGGCTCGGTTCTGAGTGACCGGGCGGATCCTTGACACTCTCTCTGGGATGATCCTTGACACTCGTTGCTAATGTAGCCGTATTGGCTGTTGAATGAATTGATGTAATTCAGCCGCCCCGCAGGGGCCCGCCGGAGGCCCCCGGTTGTGCAAT
>JANONW010000250.1:0-5931 GCA_031421065.1 Prolixibacteraceae bacterium | reverse complement strand
TTTTTTGCTGCGAAACCAATACCACCGGCCAGCATGATCACTTTGTCAAAACCATATTTCCGGTCATTTTCAAAATGTTCGAAAGTCACTACAGAACCGGTAATAATCGGCTGGCCAAATTTATTCCCGAAATCACTGGCTCCGTTCGAAGCTTTGATCAGGATTTCTTCAGGTGTCTGGTAAAGCCAATCACGTTCTTCAGTGCATTGTTCCCAACTGCGGGCATCTTCGGTACGTGGATATGAAGTCATGTAAACGGCTGTCCCGGCAATGGGTAAACTGCCTTTTCCTCCGGCAATACGGTCGCGGATTTCGCCACCTGTTCCGGTTGCCGCACCATTGAAAGGCTCAACCGTAGTGGGGAAATTATGTGTTTCTGCTTTTAATGAGAGTACAGTTTCAATATCGGTAACTTCAAAAAAATCAGGTTTATCCTGAGTTTTAGGTGCAAACTGTTCAACAACCGGACCCTGCACAAAAGAGCAGTTATCCTTGTACGCTGATATTATTAAATTTGGATTTTGCTGGGATGTTTTTTTGATGAGCTGGAAAAGCGACATCTCCTGTTCTACACCATCAATGATAAAAGTTCCGTTGAAAATTTTGTGGCGGCAATGCTCCGAGTTCACCTGTGAAAAGCCAAACACTTCGCCATCAGTTAATTTACGTCCCAACTTTCCCGAAACAGAATTCAGGTAGTCTATTTCTTCATTGCTCAAAGCCAATCCTTCCTGATCGTTATAAGTTGCAATATCGCCAATTTCAAGAACCGGATCAGGTTTTTTATTGATGGTAAATATGGTTTGATCAAGGTTGTGGCACAAGGCTTTCAGCATCGGGTCGAAACCGGCTGTTTGATCAGCAACCTGAACATATTCTTCAATACGTACAATACCTTTAATTCCCATGTTCTGGGTAATTTCAACAGCATTGGTACTCCACGGGGTAAGCATCTCTTTACGCGGCCCCACAAACCATCCGTTTAAAACCTCTTGGTCGAGTTTCTCGGCTTCACCAAACAACCAAATCAGTTTTTCAATGTCTTCAGCATTAAGCCAAGTGACAGAATTAACAGCAATGAAAGTGTTTTGCGGAGTCTTAAAAAATAGAATCATTTTGGAATAATTAAATTATATTTTACGCCTTCGTGCAACCTGTTTTAAACGCCGCAAAGATAAAATAACTTTAAAAGAACCGGCAGATTTTAAAAAAAATATGAGGTTCAATTGCTACCTATTTCCCTTTCATATCTCTCGTGCTACATTTTGATATTCACTTTAAATTGACGAATAATTTTTCATTAATTAACACTGAAGATTTAAATACTTTCATTTATATAATAAATTTTAGCCTGAATAATACTGGAAGAAGCGAACCTGGATCAATCTGGCTTTACCATCGGAACAAAGCGGACAGGGATAATGCTTTCCCTCTTGATGCCTCTTTTGTTCTTTGTAACCACAATTAATTGCTGATAGAATTTTCCGACCGGAAGGACCATGATCCCGTCAGGTTTTAATTGGTCAACCAGTGCCTGGGGAATTTCCGGAGGTGCAGCGGTAACAATGATGCAATCATAAGGCGCATGTTCCGACCAGCCCTTGTAGCCATCGTCGCATTTGGCAATAACATTGTTGTAGCCGAGAAGTTTTAACAAATCGCTGGCATTGTCGGCAAGTTTTTTCACTAACTCAATTGTATAGCAGCTATCGACCAATTGAGCCAGAACAGCCGCCTGATAACCGGAGCCGGTTCCAATTTCAAGTACCTTTTCATGACCTTTTAATTTCAGCAATTCGGTCATAAGAGCTACGATGTATGGCTGTGAAATGGTTTGTCCTTCTCCAATCGGTAATGGTCTGTCGTCATAGGCTGCTTCAGTAAAAATTTCAGGAACAAAAAGATGACGGGGGGTATTTTCCATCACCCGCAAAACCTTTTTATCTGCAATCCCTCTTGGAATAAGTTGACTGTTAACCATCCGTTTCGCCTCCTTTTTCCAAGGAACAGTATCGCTCCTATTTTCTGAATACATCTTAAATGAACTGTTTTGTTTCTTATCACCCGAATCCTGTCTGGCTGAAGTACAGGACGAATAAATAAAAATCACAAAGAACAGAACCTTGATCCAATAAAATGGCGTAAGCTTTATTTTACCAATAGTTCGCATTTTATGAAAAGTTTTGGTGTCAGTTAAAGTTGACAAAATCTGTAATGGTTTATACGGAATTACCGACAAAATGTGACCAGCATATTATTTCAGGACATAATGGGCCAATACCTTTTGAACTTCATACACATCAACCGACTTGTTGAACTTTTTGGTGATGCTCGGATCGGTTTCGCTCGAAATCCAGATTTTAAGTTCTGCTTCTAAATCAAAAGTCCCGGCAGTTTCGACACTGAAACGCGAAATCTGTTTATAGTTAATTGACAGATATTCGGTTTTGCTGTCGGTGATGCCTTGTTTATTGACCAATATCATTCGTTTGTTCGTAAAAATAAATGTATCACGAATTAGTTTAAACCCTAAATTGATTGCTTCACCTTCGGTCAATAATTTGCCATACTCACGGATTAATTCTTCTTGGCTAACAACTCCCGCGTTGCCCATTAATGCTGAAAAAAGTCCCATGGTTTTTTGTTTATATTTGAGCCTGCTCTGAAAAGTCTAAAAGCACGTCATTGCGAGGCACGAAGCAATCTCATTATATTGGTAATCTGTGTGTTGAGATTGCTTCCCCTTTCGTTCCTCAGGGTCGCAATGACGAAAAACCACTTGTCGGACTGGACTCAAAGATACAATTTGAAAGCAAATCACAACACATACGTGATACATAGTTCAATTTATTACGATGTGATAGGACTCGTTAAAGAAATACATCGGTTGACGGGAAAGCACAGGCCGTTACAAATATTATATTGAGACAGCTTATATACCTGGGATTTCGGTTGCGGAAGTTTTAAATTTCCCTTGAAAAATTCCAATTAATACGCCTACTGACAGATCGCATCTCCAAATCAAACTGTCTTTCGTTTACTTCCGACAGAAAAGAACACATTGAGACTGGGTTTTAACGAATTATAGAAATGTCAACTGTTTCGAACATTTTTCTTTGTTATTTTCGACCTAATCACTGAACAAATTGAAGTATTAATCCTTACTTAACCCGAAAATCAACTGCCAGGCCCTGAACTTATGAGTAAAGATTTGAAATGTATCCATTGCGGTAATTCGTGCGGAAAATCCCCTGTCATTTTCGAGGAAAATCCGTTCTGTTGTTCAGGCTGTTCCACTGTTTATCAAATCCTCAATGCCAGCCAGTTGAAGCAATATTACCTGATTGAGCCAATGGCCGGAATCAAAGTTGACGAAACGCTACTTCCTGAAAATGAAACTTTTGCATTTCTCGATCTGGATCAGTTCAAATCTAAAATCCTTAATTTTTCGGAAGGCGGTATTTGCAAAGTCAGTTTTTTCATTCCCGAAATACATTGCGCTTCGTGTATCTGGCTGCTCGAAAACCTGCACAGCCTGAACAAAGGGATCATACAGTCATTTGTCAACTTTCCGAAAAAAGAGATCAACATTACTTTCAACGAAAATGAAATTTCGCTACGGCAACTGGTCGATTTGCTGGTAAGCATTCATTATATTCCTGAAATCAACCAGCACAGCATTGATAAAAAGTCCACCGATCAGTCTGACAAAAAGCTTTTCATCAAAATTGGAATTGCCGGGTTCAGTTTTATGAATGCCATGATTTATCATTTTCCGCAATACCTGCCCGGAAATGAATTTCTGGAAGCCGACATGAAAAAATTGTTTGGCTGGCTGAGCGTTTTGCTTGCCATTCCGGTTTTAATATACAGCGCCAGCGACTATTTCCTGACGGCATACAAAAACCTGAAGAAAAAAATGATCAGCATCGACCTGCCTATTGCGCTTGGACTAATCACTCTTTTTACCCAAAGTCTGGTCGAAATCCTTTCAGGAGCAGGAATCGGGTACATTGATTCGCTGACCGGACTGGTCTTTTTTATGCTTATTGGCCGCTGGTACCAAGGGAAAACCTATCAGGCACTTTCGTTCGAGCGCGATTACAAAACTTACTTTCCGCTGGCAGTAACAAAAATTACTACTCAGGGAAATGTCACCATTCCCCTTGAAGATTTGAGATCGGGCGATCAGATCCTAGTCCGCAATCAGGAAATTGTTCCTGCCGATTCGATCCTGAAAAGCGCTACGGCCAGTATCGACTACAGTTTTGTGACCGGCGAATCGATGCCCGTGACAAAAAAAACGGGTGACTTTGTGTTTGCCGGTGGCCGCCAGATTGGAAGCGCGATAGAACTCACCATCGAAAAAGAAGTTCAACAAAGTTACCTTACCCAACTTTGGAACCAGGTTGAAAATCCCCTTACCGCCGAAAACAGACTGAATACCATAATCAATCGTGTCAGCCAGTATTTTACGGTCGTTATTATACTAATTGCAATTGGATCAGCCATTTTTTGGTATTTCAACCAGCCTGAAGTTGCACTTTTCGCCTTTACTTCTGTGTTGATTATTGCCTGCCCTTGTGCGCTGGCACTGACAGTTCCGTTCACTTTCGGAAGTGCCATCAGGCAATACGGGCGAAAAGGTTTTTACCTGAAAAACACCGCTGTAATTGAACATCTGTACAAAGTTGACACGGTAGTTTTCGATAAAACAGGGACGATTACCAATGCCCAATCTTCCGACATCCGTTTCGATGGGAAAGAACTCACTGCGCATCAATTGCTGATGATCAAATCGCTGGCATTTCATTCCTCGCACCCGCTTAGTAAAACCATCTATAATTGCATCGAAGGCGATGACATTCTGGAAGTGACCGGTTTTCAGGAAATCCCATCGCACGGGATCAGTGGTTTGGTGAACGGCATCCGGATAAATATGGGATCGGGATATTTTGTGACCGGCGAAAAAAGCAAAGAGAAAAACCTGAAAACCGAAGTCTGGATTTATTTCAAAGATGCGGTTGCCGGACATTTTCAGCTCGAAAACGAATACCGCCCCGGCTTGCGCGAACTTATTCTGAAGCTGCAAAAAACACACGAATTGCATCTTTTGACGGGCGATAATGATGCAGAAAAAGCCAACCTGATCCATTTTTTTGGGAATGACAAAAGTCTTCATTTCAATCAGTCGCCTACGGATAAACTGAACTATATCAAGAAATTACAACAGGAAGGACACAAGGTTTTAATGATCGGCGATGGCTTGAACGATGCGGGTGCGCTGAACGAAAGCAACGTGGGTATTGTGATTGCCGACAATGTTTTTAATTTTTCACCGGCCTGCGATGCCATTCTGCAATCGAAACAATTCGGCAAACTCGATAAATTCATACAGTTTACCCACCGAAGCATGACAATTGTAAAAGCGGGTTTCCTGATTTCATTTTTGTACAACATCGTGGGCTTGTCGTTTGCGGTTCAGGGAAACCTGACCCCCATTGTGGCTGCGATATTGATGCCAATAAGTTCGGTGTCGGTAGTTGCATTCGCAAGTTTTTCCATACATTTATCAGCCAAAGGTTACCGGTTTTAAACAATCAATTATGTCAGTAGTAATCGTATTGGTTTTTGTAGCAATCATTATGGCAGGTGCATTCCTGATCGCCTTTATCTGGTCGGTAAAAAATGGCCAGTACGAAGATACTTACACACCGTCGGTCAGGATGCTGTTTGACGATCCTGCAATGAAAACTGAAATTGAAGAGGAGAAGGCAAAGGCAGAGGCAAAGGCAAAGGCAGAGGCAAAGGCAGAGGCAAAGGCAGAGGCAGAGGCATAGGCACAGGCAAAGGCAGAGGCAGAGGCAGAGGCAAAGGCTAAGGCAGCGGCAGAGGCAGAGGCGGAGGCAAAGGCCGTGGCCGGGGCGCGGG
>JANONW010000249.1:0-4503 GCA_031421065.1 Prolixibacteraceae bacterium | reverse complement strand
CGGCCAGTTCGGCGCCCTTGACGATCTTCAGACTCCACATCGCAAACGCCCCCCAAAGCATGCCTCAACGGCGCGGTTTCAGGCCGCATGATGCCCTGTCGTCAGGCCGTGCATGGCGCACAGTCATGACTTCGGGACGTGGGGCGGGACATGCCCACCGAGGGCTGGTGCGGGTGCAGGTGGTGGAGCAGGTGGTGGAGGCCCGACGCCCAAGCCAGCGCATCAACGCTTGCTGGTGTGCTGCATCGGATCGATCCATTCACCGCGCAGCAGTGCCAGCGGCGCACGCCAGTAAAGCATGGCGTCGTGGAAGGGGTCGGTGATGATCTTCGTGGCCCACACCAGGCCGGTGCGCACGCCGTGCAGGAAGAAGAGGTGCACGGTGCGAAAGAGCAGGCCGCCCACACCGAGCGCCAGCCAGGCCGTTCCCACGTCGTGCAGGTAGCCGCTGAAGTCAGTGGCCGGCTCGATCAGCCCGGCCAAAGAGGGCGTCAGCCACAAGGCAACGGGTGCCAGCGCCCACACGCTCATCAAGACCACCTTGCGGCGCAGGTTGTAGCCCACCTTGATCGCTTCCTTGTGCTCGTGCGTGGCCTGGTTGACATGGTCGTAGCCGCGCGGCTCGAAGAAAAAGTGGCCGGCCTGTCGCGTGCTCATGCTCACGCCCCAGGCCAGCAGTGCGGCGCTGGCCGGGTCGCTGAAGAACAGCCCGTAAGCGGCCAGGAAGCTGAGCGCGCTGATGAAGTGCAGGGTCTGGTTGATGCGGCTGTGGTGGTAGTAGCGGTGGTCGTCCCAGCGCTGGCGTGCAAGTTCTTGAAGGAATGTCGTCACAAGGGTTCCTGCTGCGGTTTGCGTGACGGCACTGTGACCGCGCTGCGTGAACACCGCGTGACGTTTTCGTGTCGCTATGGTGATGCGGCTTGTTCGTGCGGCTGGTCCGTGCGGCTGTCATCGAACTGTTGCGAAAGCACAGCACCATCAGCGCCATGGCAACGCCGCAAGCGGACAGCATCCTGGTTGACGACTACCTGCCCGCGCGGCGTTCCCTGCGCGTGGCGCTGGTCACAGAAACCTACCCGCCTGAAGTCAACGGCGTCGCGGCGACCATCGCGCGCGTGGTCGAAGGCTTACGCACCTGCGGGCATGAACTGCAACTGCTGCGGCCACGACAGGACAGCCTGCAAGAACCAATGGGCCAGGAGCGTTTTGCAGAAGTGCTGATGCGTGGCCTGCCGATCCCGCGTTACCCGCAACTGAAGATGGGGCTGCCCGCGCGGCGCGCCTTGCTGCGCCTGTGGGCGGAACAGCGGCCCGACGTGGTTCACATCGTCACCGAAGGGCCGCTCGGCTGGTCGGCCCTGCAGGCGGCCACGCAGTTGCGGCTGCCGGTGGTCAGCGACTTTCGCACCAACTTCCACGCCTACAGCCGCCACTACGGCGTGGGCTGGCTGCGCGCGCCGGTGATGGCCTACCTGCGCAAGTTCCACAACCGCACCGCCTGCACCATGGTGCCCACCGAAAGGCTGAAGACTGAGCTCAGCGCCGCCGGCTTCAAGGGCCTGCGTGTGGTGGCGCGGGGCGTGGATACCCAGCGCTTCAGCCCCCTGCACCGCAGTCAGGCCTTGCGTGCCAGTTGGGGCGCACGCGCCGACACCTGCGTGGCACTGTGCGTGGGGCGCCTGGCCGCTGAAAAGAACCTGGGCGCGGTGGTCGATGCCTTTGAGGCGATGCGTGCCCAAGACTCGCGCATGCAGCTCGTGCTGGTGGGTGACGGGCCCGAACGGCAACGCCTTCAACAACGCCTGCAGCAGCGCAGCCCCGACACCGTTTTTGCCGGCCTGCGCCACGGCGCGGACCTGGCGGCGCACTACGCATCGGCCGATGTCTTTTTGTTCCCCAGCACCACCGAGACCTTTGGCAACGTGGTGCCCGAGGCCATGGCCAGCGGCCTGGCCGTGGTGGCCTACGACCACGCCGCAGCCGGCCAACTGATACGCCACGGCGAGAACGGCCTGCTGGCGCGCTATGACGACACGCCCGAGTTCTGCCGCGTCGCAAGGCGCGTTGCCGGCGACGCGCAGCAGGTGCGTGCACTGGGCTTGCAGGCGCGCCGTACAGCCAGTGGCCTGGACTGGGGGCGCATCGTCAGCGCCATCGAAACCGAGTACAGCAACGCCATCGGCGGCGGGCCCGCCGCGGCCGGCGCTGTTCAGGCCTTCACGTCGGCCCGTGGCGCCAGCATGCGGGGCGCCAGCGCGAGCGCGATGCTCAGCCACACGGCAACGCTGAAGTAGGCCGTCATCCACACCACTTCACCGCGCCAGTGCGCCCATTGGTGCGACACCACCCACCGCACCGACACATCGGCCAGACCCTGCGCCAGGCTGAGGTAGCTGCGCCCCTGTGCTTCGTCAGCCGCCCAGCGTGCCCAGACCATGGGCACATCCACCAGGCCCATGTACAGCACATAGACGCTGCCCGCCGCGCACCACAGCGCCAGCAGCGGGCGCTGACCTCTGCGCACGCGCGGCCACAGCAGCAGCAGGCTGAGCACCACGGCGCCGGCAACCAGGCCCCAGAGCGCTTCTTCCACCACATGACCCAGGTTGGATGTGGAGAGCACCGAATACCAGGAGAAGACCTCGGCCGTGGCGATGGTCGGCAACAGCAGGCGCGACACCGCGCCCACCACCGCAGTGCTGGCGTCGCGCGGCCCTTGGCAAGGCATCCCCTGCGCCAGCCCACGCAGCAGCAGCGCCCATTGCGCGGCAAAACACAGCTCGGCAAAGGTGGCCACGCTGCGCCCGACCAGCACGCTGGACAGGAAGCTATCGACCAGCACCAGGCGCTGCACGTCGAACACCGGCCACAGCGACCTGAAACCGCAGCCCAGCACATAGCCTGCCGACAGGGCCAGCTGCCAGCGACAGTTCATCCAGGTGTCGGGCGGCCAGCGGTCGCGCAGGCGCCACATCCACCAGGCGGCCAGGCTCCAGGCCAGTACATTGAAGCTGGCCACACTGCGCAGCAGCGTCCACCACGCCAGGGTGGGGGCCAGAGTCTCTTCGCCCATAAGTCAGTGGCCCGACTTCGGCCTGCCGATCTTCACCGGCGCCAGTTCGCCCAGCGCGGCCACCAGGGCCGGCGTGTCCAGCGCGGCCAGCGCGTGCAGGCCGGCACGCAGCAGTTCACTCTTCTTGGTTTCGCGCTGGGCGCCCAGGGCCCGGGCTTTCAGGGTGGCGATGAGCACGAAGTCGGCTTCGGGCATCGTGAAGCTGTCGCGCACGGGCTTCTGGCGCAGCGTCGGGGCCTGGTTGGGTGCGGCGGTTTTGGCGCGCGAGGCGCGCCCGGTCTTGCGCGCCGAGGCGGCTAAGGCGGTGGTCTTGCGCGTGGCCATGGCAGGGCTCCTGTGAAACGGTATAAACAGTTCATACCGTTCTAATGATCGCCGGCCTGGCCTGTCGCCGCGCTGGCGCTGGCGCTGGCGCGGCGGCGGTGCGGGGTGCCAGCGGCTGGCCTTGTCAGCTGTCGGGCCGCGCATGACATCGCGTTGGCGATGTCGGCAGGACCACAGCTTGTCTGCGGCTGAGTGCGGTGCATTCCAGGCAGCGGGTTGTCATGCATCCAGCCAACAACAGGCGTCCCTAGAATTCACGGCATGGCTGTGCGTGGTGTCGGCCTCAACCTGCATCGGGTGGCGGGCTCGATGACTGCGCTGCGCAGTGGCGTCAGTGGCCCTGCTGCCGCTGATGGCGCCGGTTGTCGCCGCGCACCCGTTGTGGCGCGGGCCTTTGCACGAGAACGCCGTCCTGCTGTGGCGGCTTCAACGGGTGCGTGAAGAGTTCAAGGCCGACCGGCGCCGCACTTCAACCACCCCATCAACACAACACCATGAACGCAGACACCCAAGACGACTTTCAGGACCTGCCGTCCCTGCTGGCGGCTCACGCGCGGCAGCGGCCCGACGCCACGGCCTTGTGTACTGACGGGCAGAGGATCAGCTACCGGGGCCTGCACGAACGTGCAGACCGCGTCGCCGCCACGCTGCAACACCACGGCTTCAAACCCTGCGACACGCTGGCCATCTGCGCCGTATCGTCGATCGACTACCTGGTGCTGTTCCTGGGCGCTCTGCGCGCCGGCCTGGCGGTGGCACCTCTGGCGCCCAGCAGCACCGCAGCGCAGCTGGCCGCGATGGTGGACGACGCGGATTCGCGCCTCGTCTTCCTCGACGCCGCCACCGCCGCGCTGGCTGTGCCCTGGCCGGCGCGCGCGTTGCAGATCCGGCTGGACGATGGCGCTTTCGAGACCTGGCTGCTGCCCGCCGGGGCCACCGCCTTGCGCCCCGCGCCAGTGGCCATCGACCCGGCCTGGCCCTTCAACCTGATCTACTCGTCGGGCACCACCGGCACGCCCAAGGGCATCGTGCAGCCGCACGCCATGCGCTGGGCGCACATCGAGCGTGCGGCGCTGTCGGGCTATGGCCCCGACACGGTGACGCTG
>JANONW010000248.1:0-2137 GCA_031421065.1 Prolixibacteraceae bacterium | reverse complement strand
GAACGATGCCGAAGCGACTGCCGCCGTCCTTGGCGGGACGCATCTTTGAAATGAGATGGAGCAGAAACAGGAGCGAGCCATCGCTGACCCGCGGCAGGCCGGGCCCGAAACGGCCGTTGAAGCCCTGCTCCTCGGCCTCCTTGCGGATTTCCTTCTCGATCTTCTTCCACTCCACGCCGAAGGGCGGGTTGGAGAGCATGTAGTCGAAGTGTTTCCCGGGCAGGCCGTCGGCGGAGAGCGTGTTGCCGAAGGTGATGTTGGCGATGTCCTGGCCCTTGATGAGCATGTCGGCCTTGCAGATGGCGTGGGACTCGGGGTTGAGTTCCTGGCCATACATGACGAGGCGGGCGCCGGGGTTCATGGCGGCGAGGTGTTCGCCGGCGACGCTGAGCATGCCGCCGGTGCCGGCGGTGGGATCGTAGAGGGAGCGCACGATGCCGGGCTGGCGGAGGGCGTCGTCGTCCTCGATGAAGAGGAGATCGACCATGAGGCGGATGACCTCGCGGGGCGTGAAGTGTTCGCCAGCGGTCTCGTTGGACACCTCGGAGAAGCGGCGGATCAGCTCCTCGTAGAGGTAGCCCATCTCGACGTTGCTGACCTTCTCGGGGTGGAGGTCGACCTCCGCGACCCTCGCGACGACCTGGTAGAGCAGCTTCGCGCGGTCGAGCCTCCCGATCTGGGCGTCGAAGTCGAACTTCTCGATGACGTCGCGCGTCTCCGGGTCGAAGGCGGCGATCCAGGCCCGCAGGTTGCCAGCGACCTGGATCGGGTCGGCGAGGATCTTGTTGAGGGTCAGCGGGCTGGTGCTGTAGACCTCGATGCCCGTGATCGCCTGCAGGATCGGGCCGACGTTCTCGACGCGGCCTTCGAGGGACGCGAGGCGGGCGCGGACTTGCTGCTTCGTGGGCTCGAGGACGCAGTCGAGCCGGCGCAGCACCACCAGCGGCAGGATGACGCGACCGTACTCCGACTGCTTGTAGTCCCCGCGCAGCAGGTCGGCGATCGACCACACGAGGCCCGCGTGGTTGTTGGTCGTCGTCCGTGCTTCGGTCATGCGCGTGCGTTGCTCCTGATGGTGCCGATGGATCAACTCTAGCGGCGGCTGTTGCCCCTCGGGTGTCGAGTCGGCGAACGCGTCAGTCGCCGAGATCGATGGCGACCCCGGAGTGGTCGCTCATTCGCACGTTGTCTGTGTTCCGGCGCGGCCATGAGAGCGCCATCCGGGCGCCCACCGTCGATCCCCACGGATCGCTCACCAGAACATGATCGATGACAGGCATGCCGTCCTCGACGATCTCGCCCGTGAGACACCGCATTCCGGCTGAGCGTGCGGCATCCTGGTGCATCGAGCGAAGCAGCGCGCTTCCGTAAACCGGCTGTGCGCCTCGCCGAGACGGAGCTTCATCGCCGTCCCGCCCTTCACCACCCCGGGCGGGAGCATCTGACCGACGATCGTGTTGGCGATCGCGCGCTGGATGCGCTTGACCTCGCCGCCAACATCGGCGATCTCGGCGATCAGCCTCTGGAGGTGCGAGAGGTTGCCAGGGGGCATGGGGCGAGCGACGCGCATCAGGAGGCCTCGAGTATGCCGATGACCTGCTCGCCCTCACGACGCACCAGCAGCCCGCGGCGCATCGCCTCCTTCGCTGCCTCGATGAGGCGCTCGGTCATGATCAGCCCGCGAGCGTCGAGCAGCGCCCGGGCCACCGTCGTCGTCGGGATCCCCTCGAACACCGTGAGGTCCTTGGGGTCGACGTGGCGCTCGCGGGCCTCGATCGTCGGCGGCAGCGCGGCGCGGACCTGCCTGGTTGCCGCCACCCGGATCTTGCGGGGGTTCGCGAGGGCGAGGTCATGCAGGGACAGCACGGCGTCGGCTGTCAGGACGGCGCCCTCGCCGACGCGCAGGACGGCCTCCATGAACCCCTCGCGCCCAGTGAGCGGGACGTCGTCGAAGCGGAACAGCCCGCGCGCGATGTGGGTCAGGCCGCCGCGCGCGGCGATCTTGCGGACCTCGACCGGCGGGATCCCGAGGTCGGCCGCGTCGCGGGTCGTGATGTAGCCATACTGGTCGTGCGCACGCTCGTGGAGCTGGCGGCGGTAGGTTTGGGCGAGCATCTCAGATCGTCCTCGATCAGCG
>JANONW010000247.1:0-4936 GCA_031421065.1 Prolixibacteraceae bacterium | reverse complement strand
ATATCCCCAACCATAGATTGAAAAACCGACTGGCCAAAATTCCGCAGTAGGTCAGTTAACGTGGCTTCAAATTGGCAACTCGATGATTCTTTATCGATGTTGTTTGATAAATCTTCCAGTGACCCTGATAAATCCGCAAATATTTCATCTAACTTTGTTGTCATACCCTTAGGGGTTAAAGGTTATACTTATTTGTATTTTTTGTTGATTTACAAATGTATAGCCTTTTTTCTATTATTTGGGAATTTTGTCGTACACCCCTGTGCAACCACCTCCAAATTATTTCCCCAAAAATATTACCTTTGCATCCGAAAATTGATCCGGTAATTCAGATTGTATGTCAGCAGATAACAGGTATATGGCGCGCGGTGTTTCGGCTTCGAAAGAAGACGTGCACAATGCCATTAAAAACATCGACAAAGGCTTGTATCCCAAAGCATTTTGCAAGATCATCCCCGATATTTTGGGAGGCGACCCTGACTGGTGCAACATTATGCATGCCGATGGGGCTGGCACCAAATCGTCGTTGGCATACCTGTACTGGAAAGAAACTGGCGATATTTCAGTTTGGAAAGGCATTGCTCAGGATGCCTTGATTATGAACCTCGACGACCTGCTCTGCGTGGGTGCAACCGATAATATTCTGCTTTCGTCAACCATTGGCCGCAACAAAAACCGGATTCCGGGCGAAGTGATTGCCGCCATCATCAACGGAACGGAAGAACTGTGTGCCGAATTGCGCGAAATGGGTGTAAACATCTATCCAACCGGTGGCGAAACTGCTGATGTGGGCGATGTGGTGCGCACAATCATTGTCGATTCGACTGTGACTTGCCGTATGAAACGGGAAGATGTGATTTCGGCAGATAACATTCAGGCTGGCGATGTGATTGTCGGCCTTGCCTCGTTCGGACAGGCAACTTACGAAAAAGAATACAACGGCGGCATGGGCAGCAACGGTCTGACTTCGGCCCGTCACGATGTGTTTGCCAATTACCTGGCACAAAAATATCCTGAGAGTTTTGATCCGGAAGTTCCTGCAGATCTGGTTTATTCAGGAACAAAAAAACTAACCGATGCAATTGCCGAAGTTGGTTTGGATGCCGGGAAACTGGTGCTTTCACCAACCCGTACATACTCTCCGGTGGTGAAAGATTTATTGGAAATACTCCGGAAAAATATTCACGGATTGATTCACTGCTCGGGCGGTGCACAAACCAAAGTGCTGCATTTTGTCGATAACGTCCATGTGATCAAAGACAACCTTTTCGATGTTCCGCCGCTGTTTAAAATGATTCAGGAAGAATCGGGAACAAGCTGGCAGGAAATGTACAAGGTTTTCAACATGGGCCACCGTTTCGAGGTTTATCTTGCTCCTGAATTTGCTGCGCAGGTGATTGCTATTTCAGAAAAATACAACATCGCAGCCCGCATTATTGGACATGTGGAAGCTTTCGAAGGCAAAAAACTCACCATCAGATCGCAGTTTGGCGAATTTGAATATTAACTAGGCTGACTCTGTTTTCCAACAATAGAGCATGCTCCATCGCTGCTCTTGTCTAATTTCTATTATCTAAAATCTAGCATCTTTATAATATGGCAGACTATTCATTATTAGAAAAATACGAATCGATCAGGTATCGGTTCGAAGAAGTGGGCTCGCAAATTACCGATCCATCGGTGATGGGCGACATGAAACGCTACGTCAAATTAAATCAGGAATATAAACGACTTGAATTGCTGACGAACGCGTTCAAGGATTACAAAGCAACGATCGATAACATCGAATCGGGCAAACAAATACTGGCAGAGGAAAGCGATGAGGATTTGCGCGAAATGGCACGGGAAGAAATTGAAAGTTCCGAAATGATGGTTCCGGAAAAGGAACAGAATATCAAATTGCTGCTTATTCCGGCCGATCCGGAAGACGGTAAAAATGCTATTTTGGAAATTCGGGCCGGTACCGGTGGCAACGAAGCCAGCATTTTTGCAGGCGACTTGTTCCGCATGTACACCAAATTTTGCGAACGAAGAGGCTGGCGGTTGGAAGTGACCAATACCAGCGAAGGAACTTCAGGAGGATACAAGGAAATTGTAGCCACCATTTCAGGAGAAGGCGTTTACGGCATCATGAAATATGAATCGGGTGTTCACCGTGTTCAGCGCGTGCCGCAAACTGAAACTGCGGGTCGTGTGCATACCTCGGCTGCCACTGTTGCCGTTTTGCCTGAAGCTGAAGAATTCGACATCGACTTAAGGGATAGCGACATCAGAAAAGATACCTACTGTTCTTCGGGACCTGGCGGACAGTCGGTAAACACGACTTATTCGGCCATCCGTCTGACTCACATTCCAACCGGAATCGTGGTAACTTGTCAGGATCAGAAATCGCAAATCAAGAATCTGGCGAAGGCGATGATCGAGTTGCGCACCCGTATTTACAACCAGGAACACCAGAAATACCTTGATGTGATTGCTTCCAAACGCAAAACCATGGTTTCAACCGGCGACCGTTCAGCAAAAATCCGTACCTACAACTGGCCACAGGGACGAATCACGGATCACCGTATCAACCTGACTATCTATAACCTTCAGGCAGTGATTGGCGGCGATCTGGACGAAATTATCGACAAACTGCAGGTGGAAGAAAATGCGGAACGACTGAAAGAAGCTGAAATTTAATAAAAGCCCCATCCCAACCTTCCCCCAAGGGGAAGGAGACAAGGCGCTGCTATTAACCGAACATTATTAAAAATTATAGAATCATCTTCCCCCTTTGGGGGAATTAAAGGGGGCTTTATGAACAGAGAACAACTTTTTGAACAGATCAAGCTGAAGCGCAGCTTTTTATGCATCGGTTTGGATACGGATATCCTGAAAATCCCACATTTCCTGACCGAAACAAGCGACCCGGTTTTTGCTTTCAACAAAGAAATTATTGACGCTACCCAGGATTTGTGTGTCGCCTATAAACCTAACCTCGCTTTTTACGAAAGTCAGGGCGTAGCTGGGTGGATCAGTCTGGAGAAAACTGTGAAATATATCCGTGAAAAATATCCGGAGCAATTTATTATTGCCGATGCCAAACGCGGCGATATCGGCAATACATCAAATTTATATGCCCGCGCTTTTTTCGAAAATATGGATTTTGATGCTGTAACCGTTGCGCCTTACATGGGCGAGGATTCCATCACACCATTTATGACTTATCCCGGCCGTTGGGTAATCCTTCTGGCACTGACATCGAACAAGGGGGCAGCCGATTTTCAGTACCTGAAGAATTCTGAAACAGGCGAACAGTTGTATGAAACGGTATTGAAAACCTCGCAGCAATGGGGAACTACCGACAACATGATGTATGTGGTGGGCGCCACCAAAGCTGAAAGACTGGAAGAAATACGTGAACTGGTTCCCGATCATTTTTTGCTGGTTCCGGGCGTTGGCGCACAAGGTGGAAGCCTGGAAGAAGTAGCCAAATACGGCATGAACGACATGTGCGGGTTGGTGGTGAACTCGTCGCGCCAGATTATTTATGCTTCGGATGGTGCAGACTTTGCCGAAAAAGCCCGAAACGAAGCCATGAATGTGCAGGTTGAAATGGAAGAACTACTATTGGAAGCTGATTTGCTGTAAAAATATAGAACTGCTATTACTGATCAGATGACTCGAGTCATTCGATCAGTAAACAAGAAATACGAACTCCGGAAATCTTTCTTTTCAAAAGGGAAAGTCTTCCGGAGTTTTAATTTTATACCATTGTGGTAATACCAGATTTCAGGAACTCACCTCATTTTTACAATCCAAAAAAAAGTGTCAGCAACAAATGTTTCATAACCAACCCAACAAAAGTGTAAAGCAAAGCATCTTTAATCCGGTATTTCAACATTCCGGCAGCAAGGGAAATTACCGGCGACGATAATGGGAAAAGATTGAAAACGAGCAATGTCAACTTACCGTATTTGCGGATTTCGGCTTCTGCCCTTTCATAACGACGATGCCCAATCATACGGTCAATTATATTGGAACTGAAAAAATATCCGATCGCGTAATCAATTGATTGTGATAATAGTGCTGTTCCTATAGCAACAGCATTTAGAACCCAAGGATCATATCCTGTCCGGAGATAATACAGAAACGCCAGTTCTACGGGCATAAAAAGAAAGAACAAATAGCCTGAAAAGTTAACGATGGCAAACGAGAGGACACTTTCTTCTCCTGTCTCGTAAATGTCCCTTCCGATCGTGAGAGAGGCAATCACGACTGCCAGTGAGGCAAAAAAAACGACAATAATTAAACGCTTATAATCAATTCGTGTACGTTTCATAATTTGTCTTTGAATGGCTTACTCCCTTATTCCAAATTTAATCAATCCTTTTTAATAAAAAAGCGTGTCAATTAAATTATCCGAACACCTTCCTGATTATACCCAATATAGTCAAAACCCAACTGGATTGTTATTGAAAGAAATCAGCGTTAATGAATACAAAGCTTATAAATTCTAACTTTGCAACAAAAAATCAATTAATGCCAGAATCAATGAAACAGCTCGGTTTATTACTAATTTCCTTTGTTTTAATATATTCATGTAAATCATCCAAAAGCGAGTACGTGAAAATCTCTGGGTTTGCGCAAGGTACAACCTACAACATTACCTACGAAAACTCTACCAACGAATATTACAGCCAGGCAATTGATTCAATCCTTAAAGCTTTTGATAAATCACTTTCATTGTATGATTCAACGTCCATCATTTCAAGGATCAATAACGATGACCCGACTGTTGAAGCCGACAATTGGTTTATTGAAATTTTTAATAAATCGGCCGAGGTGAATGTCGTTTCCGGTGGCGCTTTTGACATTACTGTTGGCCCTGTTACGCGAGCCTGGGGATTTGGGGATGGTCTGGTGGCCAAACACGATTCGGCGCACATCGACA
>JANONW010000246.1:0-2070 GCA_031421065.1 Prolixibacteraceae bacterium | reverse complement strand
AAATCATCTGCAAATAGCTCGTAGTACCATCTTTCCAAGTATCTGAATAGGCAAACTGCTCAAGCACCGTCGGCTTTTGTTCAATGGTAGTTCCCGGCAAAGTTATCTTAGTACGATAATCGGCCTTGCTGTCGAACGGCGGATCAAAATAGGCAAGATCAATCTAACCGCGCATGGAAGGAAGGCCGGTTTCCGGATCGCCGGCAAGCAACGCCTGCATCACAAGCAGATTGTCGCCGTAGATCAGACGGTTGTGCCATTCCTTCTCGTTCAGCTCCTTTACCTCGCCCCTGAACAGCCCCGACTTGTCCTTCGACGGCAAGACGTACTCGTTCGTCTGAAGCGTCAGCTTGTTCGGTCCCGACAGCCGCTCCAGTATCCGCTCGACTTCCTTCTTGCCCTCGGCAACTATCTTAGGTAGTTGGTCAATCAATGATTCAGGCATGGTCTATGTAGCCCCTTTGTTGACTATATTTGATGATCTCGTAAAAAGTCGAGTTTTACGCTTTTGACGTCATTCCGGCTTGTCCGGAATCTTTCATTTTCAATGCGTTATGCGGCACTATGATTCCCGACAAGCGGGAATGACGACTTTTTACGAATGCCTCATATTTCAGAATCGACCGATTACAGCGTAATTCCGGTTTTACCGGCGATCTTCTTCGCCAACGTAAGAAAATCCTTGTACGCTTCCTGCACGGCTAAAGCATGGCTCCCGATTGCGCCGTCAGCGGAAGTGAGCCGGAAGATCGGCTTTCTGTTTTCTTGTGACAGCGGAATAAGGCTCCGATAGTGTTTGATAGTCGCAAGACACAAAGGATCATCTTCAAGTTTAAGATTCTGCGCTGGCTCCTCCAACACGCTTTCCCGATAAACAGCCGGGATTCTGTTGACCCATTTGTCATACGCTTTGACCGGACGATTCAGGCGGACGCTGTGTTGCTGACAAAGATATCCAGCGGGCTGCATGTCCCCTTTGGGCAGAGCAAATTCCGGCTTTGGCCAGTTGGCCAGGCGCTTCTTCCAGAGACTGCGCCAGGTCCGAAGAGTGGGGCCAAGGTTCTTCAAGCCTTGCAATGAGAACAGATCGGCGCCGAGAGGTATGATGACATAGTCCGTGGATATAAGCACAGACCGGTTAATGGCCCCGAGGTTTGGGCCGACATCAACCAGAATCATGTCCGCTTCAACTTTATTTGCCGCCAATTGCATCACCTGCCAGAAGGCGGTAAGAATTCGAAAAGGCCGATAGAGATTGTTGTCACCCATGCTGTCAGGCCATACGTTTGCGAGGTTTTCTTCAAAAGCGGACAAGGCAACATCGCCTGGTAACAAATAGAGATCTGTCGTGATCCTTTGCAACACAGGCTCACGGAGGTCACCGACGCCTGTCAGCGGCTGAATTGCCCTGTAGATCGTGTTCGCCTCGTTTTCTTGGTCCCATAAGGCTTCGAGCTTTTCCTCGTCCAGAAAGGCGGATGTAAGGTTCGCCTGTGGGTCCAGATCGACAGCCACCACCCGCTTTCTTTGTTCGGAAAACATCCAGGCAAGGTGATAGACCAGTGAGGTTTTGCCGACACCGCCTTTATTATTAAAGAAAGTAATCACCTTCGTATTCATAGCATTCTCCTCATCGTGCAAAGCACCGCAGTCGGTGTAACCGTAAACTCGGCCGGCGGATTGCCGTTTTCCCGCAATTCCTTCTGCGCTGTCGCAATACCCACACCGAAGCGCTGGACAAAGCCATAGACCTTCATCGCGTCGGCGATATTGGGGTTTCGATAATCGGTAAAACCCGGTTTGCCGAAATTCTGGGCCGTTACTTCGCCGAACGGTCCGCCCGGACTGATGATTTCTATGCGGTCGCTGAACCAGTATATCCTCACCGGAGAATTTGTTCCTTCGTACGTCCTGTGCATCACGGCATTACGGATGATCTGCTGCAAGGCGGGCATGGGATAATCGACGTCTCGCTTTTCGGTTCGCGCAGCGACCAAATCCACCCTGACCCTGTTATGCGCTTCCATTTTCTCGTCGATTCTCCGCAATATCTGACCGATCGAGCCGTCG
>JANONW010000245.1:0-1510 GCA_031421065.1 Prolixibacteraceae bacterium | reverse complement strand
AACCGTGCGAGACCAAGCGCTGCCCAGGAGGGCCGAGGATACGTACTCCTGTCTCATCGTTGATCTCGGGCTGGCTGTAATTTTGCAGCAGCCCACCCTCGCGTCAGCGTGAGGAGCTCGTGATAGCCGCGGGCGAGCGTGAGCCATCCAGGCTCGCCGTTGTATTTGATATGGCCGCCGAGCGCGGCGATCGCAAGCATCGCTTCGCGGCAGTTCGGGGCGGCGCTCAGCTTCATTCGGCCGAGCACGCGCAGCACCTCGAGTTGCGTGGAGCTGACGACGGAAAGCGCAGGCGCTTCTGGTTGTGCGCGCGCGGTGCTGCGCAGCAGAAGCAGGTGCCACGCGATGGGCGCGAAGAGCGCGAGCGCGTTCGTCAGCCCCTCGAAGTCCTCGAGCTGCCGCTCCTCATAGGAGCAACCGGTCTTCAGTGCTTTGAAGAACTCCTCGATGGTCCATCGCGCGCGATAGCGATCGACAGCGCGTAGCAAGTCCTGCTCCGTATCGATGGGTTCGCTCGTGGCGAGCGTCCACTCGATCGGCGCTTCGCCATCGGGCGTGTCGATCTCCCATACGCGTACGACGTTGAGAGTCACCGATGACGGAAGAGTCTTCAGCTGAGTCGTTGGTCGCTGCAGAGTGATCGTGGTGGCTCCGATGGCGAGCTTGGCGAGCCTGCTGTTGCGCGTGGGGTGGGCCTTGATCTGCTTCGGCGATCGCAAGGCCGCAGGACGTCGCGAAATCGGAACCTCGCGCGTGATGGTCGCGGTGACGCGCGCGAGGGCTTCGTCGAGCTTTCGTGGAGCTCCGGGTTCATCGGCAACGAGCAAGCGATCGTGCATGAGTCGGATGACGAAGCGATGCCCGCCCGTCTGCAGCAGGCAGAACAGGGCGTAGTCATCCGCCTCTCGATCCATGAGGTGGATGACAGATTCAAGGTCCGCGCATCGCTGATTAACGCGATCCACTTGCTCGCCCCACCGAAGCCGCTCGCTCTTGTCGCTCTCGTCGTCGCGAACGATGGTGCTGATGTCGAGCACGCCAAGAGGAGTGCGCGTCCCGTCGTCCGTCATCGCGAGCGAGACGTGGCCGAAGAATCCTTGCCCCGCCGTCTTCAACCGGCCGAGGCCCTTTCGTCGCCCATCCGGGCGGAAAGAGAAGGTCGATGTGTCATGGACGACGAGACAGTCGCCCGCCTCGCGCATGCGACGAACCGTCCCGTTGACGTGCGGCTCGAGGATCTTCTCGGGGGTGACCGCCTGGTTTCCGAAGAACCGGTACGCGGCTTCGAGCTCTGCCACGTCGAACAGCCTCGGCAGGCTCAGCTCCGGCGCCTGCGCGATCTTCTCCACCATGAGCCCGACTCTACGACTGAGCCGCGCGTCCCCGAAATCCGCGCCCGCCATCTCGTGCGCAAGGCGCGGAATGTCCGTCGATGAATGAGCCATCCCTCGCTTTGATCATCGCGTCCCCTTCGTCGCAAGCGAATTGGTCGCTCTCGCCGCAGTGTGCC
>JANONW010000244.1:0-7191 GCA_031421065.1 Prolixibacteraceae bacterium | reverse complement strand
TGATGAAAGCGAAAAAGTAGGTGTGAAACTGAGTTATGTAAGTCCTGACATGGAAGAAGGCTACCCCGGAAATTTAAAAATTTCCTGCACCTATACCTTAAACAACAACAATGAACTGACCATTGAATACAGTGCTGAGACAGACCAGACAACCATTGTGAACCTGACCAACCACACCTATTTCAACTTGACAGGGGGAAAAGAAAACATTCTGGACCATGAACTTGAGTTGCCAGCTAAAACATTTACGGAGTCGATCGGAAGCATTCCGACCGGAGAAATTCTTTCTGTGGAAGGAACTCCATTCGATTTCCTCAACAAAAAGAAGCTGGGAAAAGATATTGAACCGCTTCCTGATGGATATGATTTAAACTTTGTGCTCGACAATACAGAAAATAATCTGGTAAAGGCTGGTAGTCTGAGCGAAGAAACTTCAGGAAGAATGGTTGAAGTTTACACCACACAGCCCGGCATCCAGCTTTATACAGGATACTGGATCCCGGAAACTACGATTAACGGACAGAAAAAATTTGGGCGTTATTCAGGCGTTGCGCTTGAAACCCAACATTACCCGGATTCAATTAATAAACCACATTTTCCATCGGTAACACTTGCTCCCAGAGAGTATTTCTACGAAAAAACGAGTTACGTATTTGGAACAAAATAGCAAATCAATTCTTGTGCTTAAACCTCAAATAAATCAGATAATCCATGAATGAAATCGTTTACAAACTGGCAA
Organism: Prolixibacteraceae bacterium; assembly: GCA_031421065.1. Lineage (GTDB taxonomy): Bacteria > Bacteroidota > Bacteroidia > Bacteroidales > Prolixibacteraceae > Aquipluma. The sequence continues at coordinate 6,452 of JANONW010000244.1, read as the reverse complement.
AAATGATCGACCATTCAATCCTTCACCCTACCATGACCGACGAAGATTTGCGCAGAGAATGCGAAATAGCTAAAAAGTACGATGTGGCTTCGGTTTGTGTAAAACCTTATGCCATAAAACAGGCAGTTGGATTGCTGAAAGGCAGCGATGTACTGGTTGGCTGCGTGATTGGCTTCCCCACCGGAAACTCTGCAATTGCAGTAAAAGTTTTTGAGGCTGAAACTGCCTGCAAGGATGGTGCTGTTGAAATCGACATGGTTATCAATATTGGGAAAGCTTTACAGGGCGACTGGGCATATATTACCGAAGAAATTAATTCGGTGATTGATGCATGTCACAATCACGGAGCCATCGTAAAAGTAATTTTCGAAACCGATTATGTGACCAAAGAACCTGATATTGTGAAACTTTGCCAGATTTGTACCAAAGTGGGCGCCGACTATGTGAAAACCTCATCGGGATTTGGCTTTGTGAAACAGGCCAATGGCGATTATAATTATGTAGGAGCTACTATTCCGGTTCTGGAACTAATGAAAAAAAGTGTTGGTCCGAAAGTAAAAATTAAAGCTGCCGGAGGTGTCCGCACACTCGACCAACTGATTGCTGTCCAGGCTGCCGGGTGCAGCCGTTGTGGGGCAACAGCAACCATCGCAATGATGGAAGAAGCGATGAAACGGTTCGGAAACTAATCATATTACTCACTGGGTTACTTGAAGTCACCCAGTGAGTTAACCAACACAATTTCTGAATGCTGTGACTGCAAATTATTCTATTTCCACATACAACTGAGCAGTTTCAACCCGTGTAACCACAATCGCTGTTCCTTTGTCTATCATTCCCGATTCTGCCAAAGCATCGTAGTTTTTGCCTTCAATATTTATTTTTCCTGAAGGGCGCAAAGTGGTGATCGCGATTCCTCTTTTCCCTTTCAGATGAAGTATTTCCGTATCAACGCCCACATAACCATCCTTTAAACTCATCACTTCATGAAGTGAAAGGTGTGAAAATTGTCCTGTTAGAGAGGTAAACATTTTCTGGCTCAGGAAAATGGCCAATCCTATTCCGCCGATTGTACCGATTAAAACAGTTAACAGGGCAACAAGTAAATCACCGCTATTCACATGCTCAAAAGTAAAGTTGACATTTTTGATCAGACTTAGAACAAGTCCTGAAAAAGCAAGTGTAACACCTGAAATTCCAGTGATACCAAATCCGGGAACAACAAATATTTCGACTGCAATCAGGATTAAACCGATAACGAAAATCAGGATTTCCCAATTGGCAGCAAGACCTTCCAAATAAAGTGGTGAAAAGTATAATATTGCTGCCAAAACTGCCACACCAAAAGGGAACCCAATTCCGGGGGCCTGCATTTCGAAATAAATTCCGCCAAAAATGGCCATGATGAGAATTCCGGAAACGATCGGGTTTACCATAAAACCGATGAAACGTTCGAGTGCAGTAGGTTTGTATTCAACAATCCTTGCATTTTCCATTTCATCCAGTTTCAATACTTCGTCAACGTTTTCGCAAATGCCTTCGCAATAGCCGTGTTTCATGGCTTCCATCGGGGTAAAAGTCAGGATTTTGCCTGTGTCGATAATACCTTTTATATAAACCCTATCGTCAACCATCGCTTCGGCAATCAATGGGTCGCGTTTCCATCGAAAAGTTGTGTCCCTGCCGCTAATAATGGTATCTCTTCCATGTGCCTCGGCAGTGGCGCGCATGGTTGAACGCATGTACGATTGATATTTATCGGGCATTTTTTCGCCAGTCAGGTTCACCACTGTTGCAGCGCCAATCGATCCGCCACTTCGCATATAAATACGGTCGCACGCAATAGAAATCAGCGCGCCAGCCGATGCAGCATTGTTGTCGATAAACACTACCACCGGAATTTTGCTGTTCAGTATCCGGGTTCGGATCGAATCGGCATCTACCACCGTTCCACCATAAGTATTCATGTGGATCAGGAACAAATCGGCATTCAGGCTGTCGGCAGCAGCAAAGGCCTGTTTGGTTTGCCTCCAAATGGCAGGGGCAATGTTCTCTTTGATGTTGAACTTGTAAACCAGCTTCTGTTTGGATATTGATTCCTTTTTTGCCTGAATTGAATCCTGGGCTAGAGCTTCAGAAAGGCCAAAGAACAGACTGAAGATGAAGGTGACTAAAATTCCTGATTTCATATTTCGATTGTTTTTTTGATTGTTGAATTACTTAGCGGGTGACTTTAAGCCATACCCGCTAAGTATGGCAAAGTTATAACATTACTGAAAAGATCAACTTTCCCTCTGCGGAACTTTCTCCAGTTTGGCCAGATTATATCCGCGATCCCGGGCTTTTCCGAGCAACATTTTATACGTACCCGAATCCATCTGCGGTATGCGGCACAAAATCCAGAAGTATTTGTCGGAAGAACTGCCAATCATGGCATACAGCAGTTTGATCAATCATCTAGCAATTGGTTTTGGTACAGCTTAAAGCAAATAACACACAAAATATCAGCAACACACGAATTATTTTCATGGCTTGAATTCTTTTGGATTCTTCAAATTTACTTAATAAACAGCTAACAATCTTTTAATTTCAGAAAATTTACCGGGTGCGGAAATTTTTAACTTCCGTTTAAATAAAACTACGAATGAAAATCGCAGTGCCTGGGTGTACGACAAAATATGCTGCGCAAAACGGGTTTAAAATTTTTCTACCTTTACGGCTCGAAAAAAATCAATTCATGGAACTAAATTTACTCACAGCCATTTCGCCCATCGATGGCCGCTACCGATCAAAAGTTGAAAACCTTCAGCTATATTTTTCTGAATATGCACTTATAAAATACCGCGTTCTGGTTGAAGTTGAATACTTTATCGCTTTGTGCGAACTGCCATTGCCTCAATTGTCATCTTTTGATAAAAATCAGTTTGGTGCATTGCGTCAACTGGTCGCTAACTTTTCATTGGAAGATGCCCAACGTATCAAAGACATTGAAAAAGTAACCAACCACGATGTAAAAGCGGTCGAGTATTTCCTGAAAGAAGAATTCGACAAGCTGAACATTCAGAAATTTAAAGAGTTTATCCATTTCGGACTAACCTCGCAGGACATCAACAATACCGCAGTTCCAAAGTCAATCCAGGACTCGCTCGATAACGAATATTATCCGGCTATTAACGATTTGGTGGACAAGCTCGACGAGATGGCGACTGAATGGAAAGACATCCCTATGCTCGCAAAAACGCATGGGCAACCAGCTTCGCCAACCAATTTGGGCAAGGAAATACGGGTATTTTCGGAACGGATCAAAGGCCAGTTGGAGCAGTTGAAAGCCATTTCGTGCGATGCAAAATTTGGCGGCGCAACGGGCAATTTTAACGCGCATCACATTGCCTATCCTGAAATCAGCTGGAAAGCATTCGGCGATCATTTCCTAAAAAAATACCTGGGGCTCGAACGTTCTCAATACACCACACAAATTGCCAATTACGACAACCATGCTTCCATTTTCGATGCGATGAAACGTGTCAACAACATCATCATGGATTTGAACCGCGACATGTGGACCTACGTTTCGATGGAATATTTCAAGCAAAAAATAAAAGCAGGAGAAGTTGGTTCGTCGGCCATGCCACACAAAGTTAACCCGATCGATTTTGAGAATTCGGAAGGAAATATTGGTTTGGCAAATGCCATTTTCGAACATTTGTCGGCCAAACTTCCAGTTTCACGTTTGCAGCGCGACCTGACCGATTCGACTGTTTTGCGCAACATTGGGGTACCATTCGCACATTCGCTGATTTCAATCAATTCGACCATGCGCGGACTGAACAAACTGCTGATCAATACGGAAGCCATCAATGCCGATCTGGAAAAAAACTGGCCTGTTGTAGCCGAAGCCATTCAAACCATTCTGCGTCGCGAAGGTTATCCGAATCCGTATGAAGCCCTTCGCAACCTTACCCGCGTTAACCGGAAGATCGATCAGGAAGTGATTCGCGAATTTATTGATTCGCTTGAAATTTCGGATTCGCTCAAAACTGAATTAAAAAAGATAACCCCACAAAACTATACCGGTATATTTTAAACATTCAGGAACAATAAACAACTGTTTTTAAGAGTTTTAGTCAACAGTATTTATACTGAACAATCAATTCATGAAGGATTTTTTCAAGATTTTAAAGCGATTTATACCACCCTATAAAAAACAGTTAATCCTAAATTTCCTGTTCAACTTGTTATCGGCGCTTTTTACAGTTTTTTCTGTTGCCTTGATGATCCCTATTTTGGACATTATATTCGACACAGCAAAAGATGTAACTAATCTGGTTCCATGGGAGATGTCAAAAGACACTGTTTTTCACAATGCCACTTATTACATTACGATATTTAAAAATGAAAACGGTGCAGGATTTACCCTTTTGTTTGTTGGCCTTTTTGTGATCCTGACCACACTCCTGAAAGTTGGGTTTTATTATCTGGGAGCTTTTGAGTCTATTTCTATCCGGAATGGAGTTGTAAAAGATATCCGTGAACAGATATTCAGCAAAATTCTCAAACTGGCCCTCCCCTTTTTCTCGGAGGAACGAAAAGGCGACATCATTTCGCGCATCACCGGCGATGTTACAGAGGTGGAGAATTCCATCATGTCGTCGCTCGATATGTTCATAAAAAACCCAATCATTATCATCGTCTTGCTCATATCAATGTTGATAATGAGCCCAAATATGACCCTTTTTATCTTTCTGGTACTGCCTATCGCTGGCTTTATTATTGGCCGTGTGGGCAGATCGTTGAAAAAAGCATCGCGCGAAGGCCAGGATAAAATGGGCGAAATACTTACTGTTGTTGAAGAAACTCTTGGCGGATTGCGCATCATTAAGGCATTTAATGCCGAGAAGAAAATGAATGCCCGCTTTTATTCGGAGCTTCACGACTATAAATCAATCATGAACCGGTTGATGCGTCGTCGTGAACTGGCACACCCATTAAGCGAATTGCTGGGAACCATCGTAATCATTATCATAGTATGGTATGGCGGACTTTTAATTTTAGGTAAAAAAGGTGAACTATCCGGAACCGAATTTATAGCTTATATTGCCATCTTCTATCAGATTATCAATCCGGCCAAAGCATTTACAACCGCACTTTACAGCATACAAAAAGGTTTGGCTTCCATGGACCGGATCGACAAGATTCTTTTGGCTGACATTACCATTCCTGAAGCTACCAACGCACAATCAATCAGCACCTTAATAAACCTGATAGAATACCGGAACGTTAGCTTTTCGTATGATGAAAAAGTTGTTCTAAACAAGGTTTCGCTTTCAATTCCGAAAGGAAGGACCATTGCACTGGTGGGTCAATCCGGAAGTGGAAAAACAACTTTTGTGGATCTTTTGCCCCGTTTTTACGATGTAAACGATGGACAGATCCTGATTGACGGCGTTGATATCCGCCAACTTAAATTGCACGATCTCCGCGATTTGATGGGCAATGTGAACCAGGAAGCCATTTTATTCAACGACACTATTTTCAACAATATCGCTTTCGGGGTTGAAAATACGACAATGCCTGAAGTGATTGCAGCCGCCAAAGTAGCCAATGCCCACGATTTTATCATTGAAACAGAACATGGGTACGGTTCGGTGATTGGTGATCGCGGAAACAAACTTTCAGGAGGACAACGACAGCGATTGAGCATCGCGCGCGCCATCCTGAAAAATCCACCTGTACTGATTCTCGACGAAGCCACTTCGGCACTCGACACCGAATCGGAACGTTTGGTCCAGGACGCATTGGAAAACCTGATGAAAAATCGCACATCAGTAGTAATCGCACATCGGCTTTCAACCGTTCGGAATGCCGACCTGATCTGTGTATTTCATGAAGGCGAAATTGTTGAACGCGGCACTCACGACGAACTGATCGCATTGAATGGCAGGTACAAAAGACTGCACAGTATGCAAATGTTTTAAGCTCATTCTGAGTCTCCAAAAAAAATAAAATAACTTTCAATATTTTATTACTTTTACCCCGTTTTAAAAATCTTATTCCGATCAGAAATGGCGCGGTTTACAGCGGTATTTTTATAAAGGGTATAAACAAATAAATAACTTTTGCTTAATGAGAAAATGGCGCATAGAAGACTCAGCCGAACTTTACAACATCAACGGTTGGGGGATCAACTTTTTTTCTATCAACGAAAAAGGTAATGTAACTGTTACCCCAAAGGAAAACGGAGTACAGATTGACCTCAAAGAATTGGTTGAAGAACTACAACTTCGGGATGTTTCGGCGCCCATGTTGCTTCGTTTTCCGGATATTCTGGATAACCGGATCGAAAAAATGGCCAGCTGCTTTAAATCTGCTGCTGAAGAGTACGAATACAAAGCTCAAAATTTTATCATATACCCGATCAAGGTAAACCAGATGCGTCCGGTCGTTGAAGAAAT
>JANONW010000243.1:0-1617 GCA_031421065.1 Prolixibacteraceae bacterium | reverse complement strand
TTGAGCGCTAGAACGGCCATGGGTGTGCGGCATGGCGGTGACGTTGAAAGAGGTGGCGCTGCGGGCGGGGGTGTCGCGGGCGGCGGTGTCGCGGGCGGCGGTGTCGCGGGCCTTCACTGACGGCGCCTCGGTATCGGCCAGGACGCGGGCCAAGGTGGAACTGGCGGCGACCGCACTGGGCTATAGCCCCAATATGCTGGCGCGCAGCCTGACCACGCGCAAGACCCAGCTGGTCGGGCTGGTCAGCAACAACTTTCACAACCCGGTGTTTTTGCAGATCTTTGATCTGTTCACACGCGGCTTGCAGGATCAGGGGCTGCGGCCATTGCTGGTCAACCTGACCGATGAAGTGGACCCGGCCCGGTCGCTGCGCCTGCTCAGGCCGTATTCGGTCGATGGGGTGATCGTTGCCTCGTCGCATCTGCCCGACGGTTTTGCGCGGGCGTTTCACGCGGCGGGGGTGCCCGTTGTCCACGCCTTTGGCCGGGCGATGCAAGCAACGGATGTGGCGGTGGTCGGCATCGACAACCATCAGGCCGGGCGGATGGCGGCGCAGACCCTGCTGGCGCGCGGGTATCGGCGGTTGGGGTTCATGGGGGGGCCGGAACTGGCCTCGACCACGCAAGACCGGCTGGCGGGGTTTCTGGCGGTGGCCGGGCAGGCACAAGTCAGCTTTGCCGGGGCCTACGGGTTCGAGGCGGGGCGGGCGCAGATGGCGCGTTTGTTGCAGGCCGCCCCGGCCGAGGCGTATTTCTGCGGCGACGATGTGCTGTCAATCGGTGCGCTGTCCGCCGTGGCCGAGGCCGGGCTGCGGGTGCCGGATGACATTGGCATCATCGGGCTGAACGACATGGCCATGGCGGGATGGGCCAACATCAACCTGACCACGATCCACCAGCCATTTGCCACCATCGTGCAGGGCTCGACCGAGTTGATGCAGCGCCTGTTCGCCGACCCCGACCGCCTGCCCGAGGCGCGGCTGTTCCCCTGTCACATCGTCGAACGCGGCACCCTGCGGCCCCTGCCCTGACCCCGCCCCGAAACAGAAACCGAAACCGAAACCGAAACCGAAACCGAAACCGATTTCTTCTAAGAAATCGTAACGAAGCCCGTGCGGGCTTCGCTGCGGAATTTTTTGAAAATTCCGCTCTACCTGAACATCCGGGGCCGTGCGTCCACCCATGCGCCCTGCTGCGACGCCGAGGCGACCGCCGCATGAATCGCCGCAATCGAGCGCTGGCCGTCCTCGGTCACCGGATACAGCGAGATCGCGGGGTCGGGTGTGCGGCCCGCACGCGCGGCCCTGATCCCCTCAGCCAGATCGCGGTAGATGTTGCCAAAGGCCAGCGGCATCGCCTCGGTATGGCCGACGGTGACGCGGCTGGCGCGGTCCGCCTCGGGTGGCAGGTTGCCTTCGCCACGCTCGATGATCTGCAACCGCTGACCCAAAGGCATGTAATGCAACTGGTTTGGCTGTTCTTGCGCCCAGCGCAACCCGCCCGTCTCGCCAAAGACCTGTATCGTCAACCCATGCTGGCGGCCTATTGCAACCGACGAGGTCCACAGGCGGCCCACGGTGCCACCGTCCATGCGAAAGTTGGCCATCGCGTCATCCTC
>JANONW010000242.1:0-21547 GCA_031421065.1 Prolixibacteraceae bacterium | reverse complement strand
AAGGAGAATAAAAACGGCTTATAACAGCGGGTTTAAAGAAATTGGGGTTTCAGTGGTTAAATGAAGCTTTGTGCTTCGTATCATATTTAGTGCTGGCAGACAGTTTTGTGCTTCGAAATCCGCTTCTTCGCCAAGCGCCAAACCGTTGTGCGTAACATGATTCCTGACATTTTTGAAATTATTCTTACATCAGATACTCACCTTAGATAAAGGATTATTTCATTAATTAACTATTTGCTTTTTTAAAAATTTACTATATTTGGATAACGAAAGGATTGAAAGTCTTTCATTAGTATTTAATACAACATATTATTATTGTGACATGGGAAACCTGATTAGAATTTTGATTATATGACAAACCTGATTTTATCTTTAGTGCAATTATTTGAGGTAAAATGCAAACATGTAGGTTTCAAAAAAAATCATTTCTAAAATTCCTTCTTTCAGGCAAAAAAACGTTTGAGTAAATCAAAAACATTGTAAATTAGCAGCAAAATTTTAATAACCGTGGGCAGCATAAAATTATTTGAAAGCAAGCAAATTCGTTCAGTTTGGAATGACAAGGATCAGAAATGGTACTTTTCTGTTCAAGACGTTATAGAAGTGCTAACAGATAGTGCAGATGTTAAGCAATACATAAAAAGGATGTTAAGCCGTGACGAAATGCTTAAAAGCAACTGGGGTACAATTTGTACCCTAGTTGAAATGGAAGCCGCGGATGGCAAAAGACGAAAGATACAAGCTTCCGATACGAAAGGACTTTTGAGGATTATTCAATCTATTCCATCTCCAAAAGCAGAGCCGTTTAAACTTTGGTTAGCACAAGTTGGATCAGACAGATTAGATGAAATCGAAAACCCTGAATTGGCAACACAGCGGACAAGAGAACTTTACAAACTTAAAGGCCACCCAGACGACTGGATTGAAAAGCGTATGCGGAGCATTGCAATACGTGAGGAATTGACCGAAGAATGGAAAAACAGAGGTGTAAAGGAACAAATAGAATATTCCATACCAACAGCAGAGATTTCAAAAGCAACTTTCGATGTTGATTCCGAAGCAACCTCTTTTTTTTATTCTATTTTAGCTCATGGTTATGCAAGAGCCAGTATGTTTTTCTTATCTTTCAGCAAATTGAAATCATCATGGAATTACCAAATTTTGTAAAAAACGATCAATGGCTTGAGCCTTTTGCGCCCACCATTATTTCACGTTTAAATATCGCCCGCGAGAAAGAGCATGAAATTCTTCAGAACGTAAGTTTGTCGGAATTTGCTCAGGGGCACAAATGGTACGGACTTCACAAGGTTGATAACCAGTGGATTGTTCGCGACTGGGTCCCGAATGCCACTGAAATATACCTGACTGGCGACTTTAATAACTGGAAGGAAACTTCGGAGTTTGCGATGAAACCTGTGGGCAATGGAAACTGGGAATTAATACTCCCGGCAGACAAAATGAGCCACGGAGACTTGTTCGCACTTTCAATGTTTTGGGAGGGTGGACAAGGAAAGCGTATTCCAGCATGGATAAACAGGGTTGTTCAGGACGAGCAGACGAAAATTTTCAGCGCTCAGGTTTGGGTTCCTTCTGAACCCTATAAATGGAAGAAAGATGCGTTTCGCAGGTCGAACGAATCGCCGCTGATATATGAAGCACACATTGGCATGGCCGGCGAAAACGAAAGAGTGCATACCTATAATGAATTCAGAACTGATATTTTACCGCGAATTCAAAAGGCCGGATACAATACCATTCAGCTGATGGCTATTCCCGAACATCCATACTATGGAAGTTTTGGATACCACGTGTCAGGTTTTTTTGCCCCATCATCCAGGTTTGGAACTCCTGAGGAATTAAAGCAACTGGTTGACGAAGCACATGGAATGGGCATTTCGGTAATCATAGATTTGGTCCATTCACATGCCGTGAAAAATGAAGTGGAAGGATTGGGCAAATACGACGGTACCCGCTGGCAATTCTTTCATGAAGGAGCCAAAGGTGAACATCCTGCCTGGGATTCGTACTGTTTTAACTACGGAAAGCCCGAAGTCATTCATTTTTTACTTTCAAATATCCGGTATTGGCTTGAAGAATTCAGGTTCGATGGTTTCCGTTTCGACGGGGTGACCAGTATGTTGTATTTCGATCATGGATTGGGAAAAGCATTCACCTGTTACGACGATTATTTTGATGGTGGGCTCGACCAGGAAGCGTTTACCTATTTTATCATGGCAAACCGGTTGATACACGAAATAAATCCGAATGCACTTTCTGTTGCCGAAGAAATGAGCGGTTTGCCGGGTCTTGCTACTCCGAATGTTGACGGTGGCATGGGTTTCGATTATCGCATGGCGATGGGGGTCCCTGATTTTTGGATCAAAACAATTAAGGAAGTTCCTGATGAACAATGGGATGTCGGCACCATCTTTCACGAACTGACCTCGAAACGGTTGGATGAAAAAGTAGTAAGTTATGCCGAATCGCACGATCAGGCTTTGGTGGGCGACAAAACCATCATTTTCAGGCTGATTGATAAGGAAATGTATTTTAATATGAGCAAAGATCAGCCCAATCTGGCGGTTGAACGGGGAATGGCCCTTCATAAAATGATCAGATTGGCAACACTTTCGTGTGCTGGTGGCGCTTACCTGAACTTCATGGGCAATGAATTTGGTCATCCTGAATGGATCGATTTTCCGCGTGAAGGAAATAACTGGTCGTACGCACATGCCCGCCGTTTGTGGAGTATTGCCGACAATAAAAACTTACGTTATCACCTGCTTTCTGATTTCGACCGTGAAATGATACAGTTTGCCAAAAAATCAAAATTGATTGAAAATCCCGAAGTTAATTGGTTATACGATCACAAGGGAAATGAAATACTGGTATATTTCAGGGGGAAATATTTGTTTGTATTCAACTTTCATCCTTCCCAATCGTTCACTGACTACGGAATTCCGATGCACGCTTCCAAATACAAAATTGTGCTGGACACTGACGATGAACGCTTTGGCGGCCAGAACAGGATTGACCGTCGGATGACTTATTTTACTGTTCCTGAAAGCGGTTTGACCAGCCAGCATTATTTGCGGTTGTATTTACCGGCCCGTACAGCGCTGGTTTTAGAAAAACAGGAATTCAAGAGAGTTAGGTAGTTCCATCCCTTTTGGGATGAGTAAATGGTAAATAGTAAAATAGTAAATTTTCATATCAACATAGATGTCATTTTTTACTGAAATAAAAATTCCGGAGTTCCCTTGGAAAATGGATTATTTGAAACGCATGATGTTCTTTGGATCTTGCTTTTCGGAAAATATCGGTCAAAAATTGATTGATTTGAAATTTAATGTCGATTTGAATCCGTTTGGTATTTTGTACAATCCGGTTTCTATTGCCAATAGTTTGAAAATATTGATCGAAAAACGGATTTTTAACGAAAACGACCTGTTTCAGGATCAGGGACTTTGGAGCAGTTTTTGCCATCATGGCCGGTTTTCGGATACCAATCCCAGGGCAGTGCTCGAAATGATCAATAGCAGGATAGCAATGTCAAGCGAATTTCTGCTGAAAGCTGATTTTTTGATTATAACTTTTGGTACTTCCTGGGTATATGAATTGAAAAGGACTGGGCAGGTTGTATCGAACTGCCACAAGGTGCCAGCTGCTGAATTTAAGCATTTCCGTCTTGGTGTATATGAAATTACAGAGGCATATCGCGAATTATTGGAAGAACTTTGGAAATTTAACCCAAATTTAAAGGTGGTATTTACGGTAAGCCCGATCAGGCACTGGAAAGATGGGGCAGTCGAAAATCAGGTCAGCAAAGCAACTTTATTGCTTGCCATCGACCGTTTGTTAAATGGGTTTGGAGACACAAAATGCAGGTACTTTCCATCGTACGAACTGATGATGGACGAACTTCGTGATTACCGCTTCTATGCAGAAGATATGTTACATTTAAGCCCGGTTGCAATCGATTACATTTTCGAACGGTTTAACAGGACAATAATTTCAAATGAGTGCATGAATGTGGCAAAAGATGTTGTTAGAATCAGGAAGGCTGTTCTGCACCGTCCTGTACATTCTTTTTCAGATGAATACAAAAAATTTCTGTTGTATAACCTGAAAGAAATTAATAAATTAACAATTAATTTTCCATATCTTAATTTTGCAAATGAGAAAATGTATCTGGAACAGAAGTTAACTGGTTTTCAGGAATCAAGGATAAATTAGCAAGCATATTTAAACTATTTTTGTAACGGTTTTATGCTTCAATTCTTAAACACTAACTTTTCCGGAAGTTTTCGGATTAAAGACCCAAAAAGTCAGGAACTATGAGTTATCTAAAATTTGATAAAAGTCAATTGGTCAATCTGGAGTATTCGCTTCAGCGGGAGTTGCTTCGTTCGAACCGTGCGGGTTCATACATAAGCACCACCATTTCGGGATGCAATACCCGTAAATACCACGGTTTACTTGTTTGTCCGCTCGAAGAGCTGGATGGGGAGAAACATGTGCTGCTTTCCTCGCTCGACGAAACGGTTGTTCAGCACGGATCAGCCTTTAACCTTGGTATCCACAAATACGATGGCGACCATTATGAACCAAAAGGGCACAAGTACATTCGAGATTTCGATGTCGAAATTATTCCCCGGACCACCTTTCGTGTTGGAGGGGTTGTATTGACCAAAGAACGTGTTCTGGTTGAAAAGGAGAAGCAACTGCTTGTTAAATATACGCTGGAAGAAGCTCATTCACCAACAATATTAAGGTTCAGGCCATTTTTGGCATTCCGCAATGTTCACCAGCTGAGCAAAGCCAATATGTATGCGAATACCCGATACACCGAAATAGAGAATGGCATCAAGATAAAACTCTATGAAGGCTATCCGTTTTTGCACATGCAATTCTCTAAAGAAGCTGAGTTTGTTCCGGCTCCTGTCTGGCAAAATGGAATTGAGTATTCCAAAGAACAAAACAGGGGATACGAATTTAAAGAAGATCTTTTTGTGCCCGGATATTTTGAAATAGCTATCGAAAAAGGCGAAACCGTTATTTTTTCAGCTTCAACCAACGAAAGTGCAACAGGTTCTCTAAAACAGAAATTTACACGAGAATTAAAAAAGCGGATACCCCGCGTTACTATACTGGGCAGCTTAACCAATGCTGCACAACAATTTTTTGTCATGAAAAATAGTCATACTGAAATACTTGCAGGATTTCCATGGTTTGGACAAATTGCGAGGCAAACCTTTATAGCAGTCCCCGGACTGACCCTTGATTTAAATGACAAGGAAACTTGCGAGAAGGTTTTAGATACCCAGCTTGAATACCTGAAGGAAGGACTATTTCCGAAGTTTCCGGGAAAGGCAGGTACCTTCTATGATTCGATAGATGCTCCGCTATGGTTTTTCTGGTCGGTTCAGCAGTATTACAGGCACATAAAAAACCCAAAAAAAATATGGAGCAAATACGGCCCATCGATGAAATCAATTCTTTCGGCCTATAAAAACGGAACTGATTTCAATATCCGGATGCTTGAGAATGGACTGATTTACGGAAAAGTGGAGAATGTGGCTTTGACCTGGATGGATTCTTATGTGGACGGAAAACCAGTTGTGCAAAGAGGTGGTATGCCGGTTGAAGTAAATGCGCTTTGGTACAATGCCATCAATTTAGCGCTTGAATTGGCTGAGGCGGAAGACGACAAAGAATTTGTGAGTGAGTGGAAAGATTTGCCAACTTTAGTGGCCAAGTCGTTTGTTGAATTGTTTTGGAGTGAAAAAAGGCAATATCTGGCCGACTGTATAGATGGAGATTCCACAGATTGGTCGATCAGGCCTAATATGCTGATTGCTGCCGCGCTGGAGTTTTCACCACTCGACCGTGAAAAGCAAAAAGCAGTTTTAAGTGCAATAAAGCGTGAATTGCTTACCCCACGAGGTTTAAGAACATTGTCCCCCCGAGATCAAAACTATCAGGGTTGCTATCAGGGGGATATTCGGGAGCGTGAACTGACCATCCATCAGGGAACGGTTTTCCCGTGGTTCGTTTCATTCTTTGTTGAAACATACCTGAAAATACATAAGCGTGGTGGGGTGCCATTTGTGAAAAAAATAATTGAAGGATTCGAAGAAGAAATGACAGAGCACTGTATCGGCACTATATCTGAAGTGTATAATGGGAATCCGCCCCATAAAGGCAAAGGCGCAATATCGCAGGCATGGAGTGTCGCGGCACTGATTCGAGCTAATAAATTACTCGAAAATTGTGGAGAATAAAGTCAACTTTTTTAATTTGAATCTATGAAGGTATTGATGTTTGGTTGGGAATTTCCGCCTCATATTTCGGGAGGTCTCGGTACTGCCTGTTATGGGTTGACCAAAGGATTGGCCGAATTTAAAGATGTGAGTGTAATTTTTGTGGTACCAAAAGCCTATGGCGACGAAGATCAGTCGAGCATGAAACTTGTTGGTGCCAATGAGGTACCAGTAACCCGAAAGAAAATTCAATTTAGCAACCTTCAGTCGAAAATTGATTATTATGAAGTTGAATCCGGAATGATTCCTTATGTCGGCCCCGAGGAGTTTTGGAAGTTAACTACCAAAGTGGTATCAGAAAAAACGAAGTTCATAGAAACAAATTCTGAGGGTAAAATTAATTTCTCTGGCAAATATGATCAAAATCTGTTTCAGGAAATTTACAATTATTCTATTGTTGCCGAGGTGATTGCCCGCGACAACGAGTTTGATGTAATACATGCCCACGACTGGTTAGCCTATCCTGCAGGTATTGCAGCCAAGCGTGCGTCGGGGAAACCATTGGTGATACATGTTCATGCCACCGATTTCGACCGCAGCGGCGGAAGTGTGAACCCTACGGTGTATGCCATGGAAAAGGAAGGGATGGATGCAGCCGACCAAATAATTGCGGTGAGCAACATGACACGAAACATTGTAATCGAAAAATACAACATCAATCCTGATAAGGTTACCACTGTTTACAACGCTGTTGAACCTTTGTCTCAGGCAGAAAAAATAAAGCTTAAGAAAGGGGTGGATGAAAAGATTGTCACTTTTCTGGGGCGTATCACCATGCAAAAAGGACCTGAATATTTTGTTGAGGCTGCAAACATGGTGCTAAAGAAGATGAACAACGTTCGCTTTGTGATGGCCGGAAGCGGCGACATGATGAATGCGATGGTGAAACGGGCAGCCGAATTAAAAATAGCTGACCGGTTCCATTTTACCGGCTTTTTGAAAGGCGATGATGTTTTTGATATGTTTCGGATGAGCGATGTATTTGTGATGCCCTCTGTTTCGGAACCATTTGGAATTGTACCGCTTGAGGCAATGCAATCAAATGTTCCTGTGATTATTTCTTATCAGTCGGGTGTTTCCGAAATTCTGAAATATGCCATTAAAATCGACTATTGGGACACGTATGCCATGGCCGATGCAATTTACGGCCTGATTAATTATCCGGCACTTCACAACATGTTTAAAGAACATGGAAAAGCCGAAGTTGACAGCCTCCTTTGGAAAAACTCAGCTAAAAATGTGCGGGATGTTTATCTCAAAGCAATTGAAAATAAATAACAAGAAAAAGCCATCGATATGAAGTCCATCTGTTTCTATTTTCAGGTCCATCAACCATTTCGTTACCGTCGCTATCGTTTTTTCGATATCGGTAATGATCATTACTATTACGATGATTATGCCAATGAATCAATTCTCCGCAAAGTGGCCGACCGCTGTTACCTGCCGGCGAATAAACTGATGCTTGAACTGATACAAAAACACAAAGGCAAATTCAAAATTGCCTATTCAATTTCAGGATTGGCCATTGAACAGTTCGAATTATATGCGCCCGAGGTAATCGATTCATTTAAAGCCCTGGCAGATACCGGCCATGTCGAATTTTTGTCGGAAACCTATTCCCATTCGTTGGTTTCGATGAAAAACAATGATCTTTTCAGGCAGCAGATACTGGAACATGACCGACTGATAGAGAAATATTTCGGACAAAAACCGACTGTTTTCAGAAATACCGAATTGATTTATTCGGATGAAATTGGTGAACTGATTGCTGATATGGGCTATAAAGCAATGATAACCGAAGGGGCACGGCATATCCTCGGCTGGAAATCGCCTAATTTTTTGTATGTCAATGCCATTAATCCAAGGTTGAAAGTGCTGATGCGCAATTATAAATTGAGCGATGACCTTGCATTCCGCTTTTCAAATCAAGGGTGGAACGAATACCCGTTGACTGCCGAAAAATACGTGGGATGGATTAAAAGCATTGAGAAAGATGAAATATTTAATATCTTTCTTGATTACGAAACATTTGGAGAACACCAGTCCGCCGAAACCGGAATATTCAGTTTCATGGAGCAATTGCCTGATGCTGTTTTCAATAATTCAAAGATAACATTTGCTACTCCTTCCGAAATTGCCACTAAATTCCAGCCCGTTTCAATGGTAAGTGTGCCAACGCCAATTTCCTGGGCCGATGAAGAGCGCGATCTGTCGGCCTGGATGGGCAATGAACTTCAGGATGAGGCATTAAATAAAATATACGAACTGTCCGATCGAATGGGTAGGGTAACCGACAGTGCAATGATTAAAGACTGGAATTATTTACAGGCCAGCGACCATTTCTATTACATGTGCACTAAGTTCTTCTCTGACGGCGAAGTACATAAGTATTTCAGCCCTTTTGAAAGTCCTTATGAAGCCTTTGTCAATTATATGAATGTATTGAGCGATTTTAAGTTGAGGCTCAATACATTTGCTCCTGAAAGCAAATCGCAACTGGAAATTGCAGGGCTCAATAAAATTCTGGAGGAAAAAGAAGCCAAGCTGAAAAAGTATGAGGCCGAAATCATATCACTGCAAACGAAACAAAACCTTCAGCGTTCTTTAGGTTCAGCTAAAACTGTAAAGGAAAAATCATCCGGCAAGAAAAAATAGTAATAACAAGAATTTAACATCGTTTTAACATTCCACTTCACGGAGAAGGGTTTTTTTGACTTCTTTTGCATTTTGTATTTTTTACGTTATTCAATTGCACAAAGATAGGAGGAGAAGATGGGAAAAGGTGTTGAATTTATAAATCATTTAATTGTGGATCAACCAGTTTGGAAAAAATTATTCGTAGAATCAAATATTCCGGAGAAATTATCGTCATTAAAAGAATTAAGCCGCAACCTCTGGTGGGTTTGGAATAACGAGGCGCGCGAGTTGTTTCAGTATATAGATGCCGAATTATTTGAAGAATGTGAGCACAATCCTATTGTGCTGCTCGAAAAAGTAAGCTATCAGCGTTTTCTTGAACTTGAAAATGATGGATTTTTTTTACTTCAAATGGGCAAAGTTTCGAATTTACTTCATAAATACCTTGCCGACAGGCAATCTCTCACCGGTCCGTCTATTGCCTACTTCAGCATGGAATATGGCTTGCACGACAGCCTTAAAATTTTCTCGGGAGGTTTGGGTATCCTGGCTGGTGATTACCTTAAAGAAGCCAGCGACTCGAAAGTAAACCTTACTGGTGTCGGACTCTTATACCGTTATGGCTACTTCCGACAGAATATTTCGATTACAGGCGAGCAGATGTCACATTACGATGCCCAGGAGTTTTCGAAAATACCTGTACAGCCTGCATTTGACCAAAATGGAGAATGGGTAAATGTTCAGGTTGATTATCCCGGCAGGACTGTTACAGCTCGTGTTTGGCAGGTTAATATTGGATCGGTCAGGCTATTACTTCTTGATGTGGATTTTGATGCAAATGCCGATGAGGACCGTTTTGTTACGCATCATTTGTATGGCGGCGATAACGAAAACCGGCTGAAACAGGAAATATTACTTGGCCTTGGCGGTATTCGCGCCCTTAAAAAATTGGGTATCGAATCAGATATCTATCATTGTAACGAAGGACATGCTGCAATGATTGGACTTGAAAGAATTAAAGGCCTCGTAGAAGAGAAATCACTAAAATATGTAGAAGCCAAAGAAGTGGTGAGGGCTTCAACTTTGTTTACAACACATACCCCTGTGCCTGCAGGACATGATTCATTTCATCAGGACCTTTTCAAAAGGTACATGGAAAGTTACCCTCAGAAAGTTGAAATAACCTGGGACGAATTTATCAGTTTGGGTAAAGCCAACCCGTTTGAAGATCATTTCAACATGAGTTACCTGGCTTGTAATCTTTCGCAGGGAATAAACGGAGTAAGCCGCTTGCATGGGGATGTTTCGAAAGAAATATTCCGACCGTTGTACGAAGGATACCTTGCTGAAGAAATTAACATTGGTTACGTTACCAATGGTGTACATTACGCAACCTGGGCAGCTAAGGAATGGAGAGAAATTCATCAGAAATATTTTGGGCCAAAATTTCCGGAAGAACAACTTGATTTTGATCTCTGGGATAATATATACCAAATTCCTGATGAAGAAATATGGAACATGAAACAAGCCCTGCGACTAAAAACGATTGGGTTTATCAAACATCGTTTCACAAATAGCTGGATCAATCGGAATGAAAATCCGAAGCAAATTAATGAGGTGCTGGGTAAATTGAACCCTTACGCGCTCACAATTGGTTTTGCAAGGCGCTTCGCTACCTATAAAAGGGCCCATTTATTGTTCCGTAACCTTGATCGTTTGTCGAAACTCGTTAACGATCCGGCACGTCCGGTGCAGTTTATCTTTGCTGGTAAGGCCCACCCGGCTGATAAAGCAGGTCAGGACCTAATCAAATACATCGTAGAAATATCAAAACGTCCGGAGTTTGTTGGCAAAATTTTGTTTGTTCAGAATTACGATATGAACCTGGCAAAAATGATGTTGCAGGGAGTAGATATTTGGCTGAACACACCTACCCGGCCACTCGAAGCATCGGGGACCAGTGGCGAAAAAGGGGTGATGAACGGGACTATCCATTTTTCAGTGCTCGATGGATGGTGGGTTGAAGGGTACAAGAAGGATGCCGGATGGGCGCTTGCCCAGGAAAACGCTTATGATGTGAACGAACTTCAGGATGAATTGGATGCCGAAACCATTTACAATATTTTTGAAGATGAAATTTTGCCTGCATTTTATACCCGAAACATCAAAGGAGTTCCGGAAAAATGGGTATCGTACATTAAAAACACTTTTGCCCAGGTCGCACCGAACTTTACTACAGCCCGCATGATACGCGATTACCAACAACGGTTCTATAATCCGCAAGCCATTCGCGCTGCCAGATTAACAGCTTCCGACTATAAGTTGGCCAAAGAAATTGCACAGTGGAAAATCAATGTTTCATCGGTATGGGACCAAATTGAAGTGAAAGAGGTTCAGTTTAGTGATGGCATTACCAATGTATTGAAAATCGGAGAAAAATATCCGGCACGGGTGGTGGTCGATCTAAAAGGATTAAATCCACAAGATGTTGGCGTTGAAATGGTTATTACTGAAAGCGAAGATGATAATCCGACAGCCTTGGTCGATTGCGTTCAGTTTGATATTGAAAAAATTGAAGGATCGGTTGTTTCCTACGAATTGGACCTGCAACTCATGAATTCCGGTGCTTTTGGTTATGCCATCCGCTTGTATCCAAAACATCCGGAATTGCCTCACCGGCAGGATTTCCATTATTTGAAATGGGTGCAATAAAATACATTATAAAAGTTGTAAAGGTGAGTGAAATTATCAAACGGTTGACCCAGGATGGCTGGTATTTGTATCGGCACAATGGTACAAGCCATCGCCAATATAAACACCCAACCAAAAAAGGGAAAACAACTGTAAATGGTAAACCTTCAGCAGACATTAGTGGCAGTCTTTTAAAGAGTATTGAACAACAATCGGGGTTAATTTTTTAACCAATAAAACTGAAATTATGGCAATGGAAGTAATTGTAAGAATAGGCCGGACCGAAAACAACTATGGGGCTTGTGTAGAAGGATTAGACGGGTTTGTATGCACCGCCGACACGTTTGAAGAGCTAAAAAAAGAGGTTGTACAGGGTATTGAATTCCATATTGAAGGGCTTCGCGAAGATGGTGATCCGGTGCCTGAAATATTTGAATCGGATTACACCCTGATTTACAAATGGGAAGTTGAGAGTTTAATGGACTACTACAAAGGTATTTTTACCAAAGCAGCCCTTGAGCGTATACCCGGCATTAACCAAACCCAATTGGGTCATTATGCTGCCGGACGGTCAAAACCACGAAGACAACAGATTGTTAAGATCGAAAAGGCACTGCACCAGTTAGGCGAAGAGCTTTGTACCATATCGTTTTAAACCTATAGGAATACTTATTGGATTTTCCATCCCATTTGAAGGCCTTCATCACCGGGTTTTTCCTCTTGAATATTTTGTGGCTTTGGGCTGGTTGAGTTTCTTGTCGGCTGCTGCAATAACGATTTGGAACACTTTGCTCGGGCGGCCTAAAGTAAAAGTGTCGGAGCTTAACATCTGGAAATTTTTGATCCCGGTTTCAGGGGCAATCCTCAGTTGGTTGATCCTTCCCGATGAATCGCCTGATGTCGTTTCTGTTTCAGGAATGATATTGATTGCATCCTCCTTGTTAATCCTGAATGTACCCAATATCCGGCGAAAATTTGCCGCAGGCAACAAGGGCGGTAGTTTATTTTTGAAACATTAAACCGGAACCTATGTTAAGAATTTGTTTACAAATTGTTACCTTAAATGTATTAAATGAATCCATTTAGTGAAAATTTCTAATTTCGGCTTCAACAAAAGAATTGAGTATGCTGTCAAATAACATTTGCGCTGGCTGATCAATCAAGTCATTAATTGTTAATTTTGAAACTTTAATAAAACACTAAATAAACACAATTATCTAACTGCAACTTTGTTGCATAAAACCAAAAATTCATGAGTAATATTTTCTTTCTGGTACCCTTTGCAGCCATCGTAGCTATGGGTTTCGCACTGTACTTCTTTAAACAGATGATGAGGGAAAGCGAAGGTACCGACACGATGAAAAAAATTGCGCAATACGTACGTGATGGTGCGATGTCCTATCTGTGGCAACAGTATAAAGTCGTGAGCATCGTATTTGTTGTATTGGCTTTGGTCTTTACGGTGATGGCATATTTCGGACTTCAAAACGCATGGGTGCCTTTTGCATTCCTTACTGGAGGTTTCTTTTCCGCTTTAGCCGGATTCTTCGGCATGAAAACAGCTACTTACGCTTCGGCCCGTACTGCTCATGCTGCTTCTAAATCATTGAACCAGGGTTTGCAAATCGCTTTCCGTTCGGGTGCTGTTATGGGATTAGTGGTCGTTGGACTTGCCCTGATAGATATCTCTGTTTGGTATTTAGTACTCGATCATTTTGTTGAAGATGTTGACCAGGGACATAAAATGATGATTATTACCACCACCATGCTTACTTTTGGCATGGGCGCTTCAACACAGGCGTTGTTTGCCAGGGTTGGTGGAGGCATATATACCAAAGCTGCCGATGTGGGCGCCGACCTTGTTGGTAAATTAGAAGCCGGAATTCCGGAAGATGATCCGCGCAACCCTGCTACAATTGCAGATAACGTGGGCGATAACGTTGGTGACGTTGCTGGTATGGGCGCCGATTTGTACGAATCTTATGTTGGATCCATATTGGCAACCGCTGCCTTGGGCGCATCGGCATTTATTCTCACTCCGGCTATGCAGACAAAAGCTGTTTTTGCCCCGATGCTCATCGCTGCTGTTGGTATTTTTCTTTCAATTATTGGAATATTCTTAGTGAAAACTGGTGAAAAGGCTGATATGAAACAACTTATGGCTGCGTTAAACCGTGGTGTAAATATCAGTTCGTTGCTAACTGCGATTGCGACCTTTGGGATTCTATATTATATCGGTTTAGAAAACTGGGTTGGTGTATCGTTTGCCGTTGTTTGCGGATTGGTTGCAGGTATTATTATTGGTCAGGGAACCGAATATTTTACTTCACACTCTTTCCGTCCAACGCAAAAAGTGGCCGAAAGTGCCGCAACTGGCCCTGCAACAGTAATTATTTCAGGGTTAGGGCTGGGTATGATTTCTACCGCTATTCCGGTTGTAACCATTGGGTTCGCGATTATGATGTCATTCCTTTGTGCCATTGAATTTGATGTGAAAAACATGCTTGCAGCCGAAAACCTGAGCATGGGATTGTATGGTATTGGTATTGCTGCTGTGGGCATGCTTTCTACTTTGGGAATTACTTTGGCTACCGATGCCTATGGCCCGATTGCTGACAATGCCGGTGGAAATGCTGAAATGAGTGGTCTGGGTGCAGAGGTCCGCAAGCGTACCGATGCTTTGGATGCCTTGGGCAATACCACTGCTGCTACCGGAAAAGGCTTCGCGATTGGTTCGGCTGCTCTTACAGCTTTGGCTTTACTTGCTGCGTACATCGAAGAAATAAAAATGGGGCTTTTGCGATTAGGCCATACTACATTGGAATTTGCAAATGGTGAAATCATAGAAACAAGCAAAGCATCATTTGTCGATTTCATGAATTACTATCAGGTGACACTGATGAATCCAAAAGTACTTATCGGTATGTTTCTTGGATCAATGATGGCCTTTGTGTTCTGTGGCCTTACCATGAATGCAGTTGGCCGTGCCGCTCAAAAAATGGTTGAGGAAGTTCGCCGTCAGTTCCGCGAAATAAAGGGTATTTTAGAAGGAACAGGAACACCCGACTATGCTCGTTGTATAGAAATTTCAACCAAAGGAGCTCAAAAGGAAATGATGTTCCCTTCGCTTTTAGCCATTATTGTTCCTGTAGTTACAGGTGTTGTATTTGGTGTTGCAGGTGTAATGGGCTTGCTCGTGGGTGGTTTGTCTGCAGGTTTTGTGCTTGCTATTTTCATGGCCAATGCCGGTGGTGCCTGGGACAATGCCAAGAAATACGTTGAAGAAGGTCATTTGGGCGGAAAAGGTTCTGATATTCACAAAGCTTGTGTTGTCGGCGATACTGTCGGTGATCCGTTTAAAGATACTTCCGGTCCTTCGCTCAATATCCTGATCAAGCTTATGAGCATGGTCTCAATTGTGATGGCTGGTTTGACCGTTGCATTTAGTTTGTTGTAATTTCTAAACTGAAAATATATTAAAACAAATACTGATCATTTTTTTTGTAACAAATACGAATAACCCCTGGTAATTTTTCCGGGGGTTATTTTTTGCAACTTTACTGAACAAAATAGGCAGGCATTGAGTTTAAGTAATAAAATTGACAACACTAAAACCAAATATTATGGCAGATTTATCAACTACCTACATGGGTGTCAAATTAAAAAATCCTTTGATTTTGGGTGCCAGCAATCTTGTTGCCAAACCCGAAGTAATTAAAGAACTCGAATCAGCCGGAATCGCCGCTATTGTTTATAAATCACTTTTTGAAGAACAGATCCAATTGGAAAGCCTTCAGTTTGATGAGGAAATGAACGAATATGCCGACCGGAATTCAGAAATGGGCCGTCTTTTTCCTGATATTGAACATGCGGGCCCGAAAGAACATCTGTTTAATCTTAAAAAACTCAAGCAGGCTACCTCTGTTCCAGTTTTTGCCAGCTTGAATGCCATCTATGAACCAAGCTGGGTTGAATACGCCAAACTGCTTGAAGAAACTGGTGTTGATGGTCTTGAGCTGAATCTTTATGCAACTCCCGGATATTTTGAAGTTGGGGCATCATCCATAGAAGACAAGCAATATCAGATTGTAAAGAGCGTGAAAAAGGCGGTGAAGATTCCGGTCAGTGTGAAATTAAGCCCATTTTATACCAACACCTTAAATTTTATTAAGAAACTCGACGAAGCCGGAGTTGACGGTTTTGTAATGTTCAACCGGTTCTTTCAACCCGAAATCGACATCGATAGTGAATTGTTTCATTTTCTCTGGGAGTTGACCCAAGCCCGTGACCATCATCTTTCATTGCGCTACGTGGGCTTACTTCACGGAAACATTGAAGGCAGTATTTGTGCAAGCCGGGGTATTTATACCGCAGAAGATGTGATTCGCCTGATCCTTTCCGGAGCTGATGTTGTTCAGGTAGTTTCAACTATTTATAAAAATCAGCCGGCTTATGTTGCAACCATTCTAACTGAAGTTCAGGCATGGATGGATAAAAAAGGCTATAAAACGCTTGACGACTTCCGTGGAAAATTATCCAGAAAAAACCTTAAAGATCCATACACCTATCAACGTGCACAATATGTTGACATCCTGATGAAATCAGAAGAAATATTCAAGAAATACCCAATGGTTTAATCTTCTGGCTTATTCCCATTTCATAGAAAAGGCAGGATTCGTGTTGGAATCCTGCCTTTTCTTCTTGCCTTACACCTCACATTCTCCACCGCTATCACCACTTCATTTTTCTGATGCTCAATGCGTTTCAGTATTCGCAATGCACATTTCAAATTTTCGTATGTTTTTGCTTCCAACGATTTGGGTGCGAAACCCTTTTTGTTTGAAGTCTTGAAATCTTTTACTTCGTTGTAGGCTGTCCAAAATTTGGGTGAAAGTGCCAAATAAGGTGTTCCGTATTCACATTCAACCAAATCCAGCAATTCTTCAAAAGTTATCTCGTTAACATCCAATTTCGCAGCATCTGTATCAGGAATGAAATGAGTAAATAAGCTCAAGCCTTTACGCCGTAGAACACACACTTGATTCTCAATGTATTGCTTGCCAGATTTCACCCGTATTGGTAGCTCATCAATCCGTTTGATTACTTCCGGATGTTTTTCATTAATTTCAAAGTAGTTATTTCTTATGCGCGTGACAAGGCTTTCTTCACCTTCATTATCCGGATTTTCGTTTACTTTATTGAATAAACCTGCCGGAGTTGGTTGTTCACCTGCATCAACCATTTTTGAATCTTCGCCCAACGCATTGTGTATCAAAAACATTTTTTGCATGGCAATTTCCCTGATTTGAACTACATCGGCACCGGCTTCACTGGGGAAAAATTATAGATATACAAATCGTCAAATACCTTAGCACCAATACGATTGATACGTCCCACCAGCTGTATAACACGGGTGGGATTCCACGGAATATCGTAGTTGATAATAACACCAGCCCTGTTCAGGTTAAAACCCTCCGACAGTTTATCGCTGGTAATCAGAATATCGTATCGGTTTTCCTTTTCACTTTTGTATTGTGCATAAAAGTTAGCGTTCAGCGTTTTGTGAAGGCTTGGGTTCATTCCGCCATCACAGATTAAAACCTTCGCCCCAAACTTATTTTTAAAATAGAACCGTTTGAATTCATAACCATCATAACGGGCAATGCCGTTGATGGTTCCGAGCCACATGTAACCATATTTGTCCTGAAGAATGTTATTCACCTGAATTCCAGGAAGACCATCCCGTTCGGTAAATTGGGTTAAATTCCCTGGTTCATTTTGTGCAAATGAGGGCGTGGCTGTTAATGCAGTAATTATTATCATTACTGCATTAAAATGCTTAAAGGTTCGTCTGATTATTTTACGCATCTATATGAGTTAAGTGTTTTAAACAATTCCCAACTCAGAGCCTATCCTTTTTTCTATCCCTTCATTCCACTATCTGCCACTTTCTTCGGTAAGATCTGTGCTATTTTAAATTACTTGTCTTAATGCTATATCTTTAATTTTAAAGTCAATATAAAAAGACAGAGGCATCTTAATTTACGAAACCATCAGGTGTTCATTAATGTTCATTTTTACCCTAATGATTTATTTTTGTTAATCATTTAAAAATCAAAAAAGTGGAGGCTGTTTTACTAAATTTGCAATTATCCATTGTTTGAAAATAAAAATATGCGACTGATCCTTCAGAATGAGCTGATTACAGATTTTGGACCGATGGGAAAACTTTATCAGTCTGAATACGAGATGGATGATATGATCATGGAAATTGATTGTTCAGGAAAGATGGTTTTTCCGAGCTATTGCGACTCGCACACGCATCTGGTTTATGCCGCTACCCGCGAACAGGAGTTTGTCGATCGCATCAAAGGACTGACTTATGAGGAAATTGCGGACAATGGAGGTGGAATCCTGAATTCGGGCAAACGGTTGCAGAAAATGTCGGAGGATGATTTGTATTTTCAGGCAATGGAGCGGCTCGAAGAAATTATGTTGTTGGGAACTGGTGCCGTTGAAATTAAGAGCGGATACGGATTGACCACCGAATCGGAACTGAAAATGCCAAGGGTGATTCACCGGATGAAACAAAATTCACCACTGATGATAAAATCCACCTTTCTGGCACATGTTTTCCCAATAGGATTCCGCAGTAAACGGGACGATTATATGAATTTACTGATCACTGAAATGTTGCCTCAAATTGCTTCGGAAGAGTTGGCCGATCATCTTGAATATGTTGAAGATGAAGAAATTGCTGCTTTAATGGACAGCGAAACGATGCCAACCGTTTTGCCGGGCGCTTCTTTCTTCCTGAACCTGAAACTTGCCCCTGTTCGTAAAATGATCGGTGCCGGATTGCCGGTGGCACTGGCTTCCTATTACAATCCGGGTTCGTCGCCTTCAGGAAACATGAATTTTGTACAGTCGCTTGGTTGCCTGAAATACGGCATGGTCCCGGAAGAAACCATTCACGCCACTACCGTCAATTCGGCTTATGCGATGGGGATCAGTGAAAGTTACGGTAGCATTGCCAAAGGAAAAGTTGCCAACCTGTTTATCACCAAAGAAATTCCCTCGTATGCCGTTATTCCGTATTCGTTCGGCTCCAACCTGATCGAAACCGTGATTTTAAACGGGGAAATACAATAAAATTCCGGCTTCGACAAGCTCAGCCACCGTCTTTCTATTTGAAGTTCTGCTAGAATCTATTATCTTAACCAAAATATGAAACAATTGATCGAATGTGTTCCGAATTTTTCGGAAGGAAGGGATGAAAAAATAATCCGCCAGATAACCGATGCAATTCAGTCGGTTGACGGGATCAAATTACTGAATGTAGATCCGGGAAAGGATACCAACCGAACTGTCGTAACTTTTGTTGGTGAGCCCGAACAAGTGATCGAAGCCGCGTTTCGGGGTGCCTGGATGGCGGCACAACTTATCGATATGAACAAACACAAAGGGGAACATCCTCGGTTCGGGGCAATTGACGTTTGCCCGCTGGTTCCGATTGCCAATATTACAATGGAAGAAACGGTGGTTTATGCACGCAGACTGGCCAAAAGAGTGGGGGAGGAACTTGGGATTTCAGTTTATTGTTACGAGTTTGCCGCATTTAGTAATGATCGCCAAAGTTTGGCCAATTGTCGTGCCGGTGAGTATGAAGGACTGAAGGAAAAACTTCAGAAACCCGAATGGAAACCAGATTTTGGTCCATCGGTATTGAATGAACGTTCTGGAGCATCGGCAGTTGGGGCACGTAATTTCCTGATTGCCTACAATGTAAACCTCAATACCACATCGGTATGCCGCGCCAATTCCATCGCTTTTGATGTGCGCGAGGCTGGTCGGGTTGTTCGCGAAGGCGATCCCATAACCGGTAAAATTGTGAACGATGTGAACGGTGAACCGCTTCGTATTCCCGGAACACTTAAAAAAGTGCGCGCTATTGGATGGTTCATTAAAGAATACGGCATTGCACAAATATCTATGAACCTGACGGATATCACCGTAACGTCCATGCATCAGGCTTTTGATGAAGTGGTTGAACGAGCCCGTGAACGTGGAATCAGGGTAATAGGCTCAGAACTGATAGGCGTTATTCCTTTGAAGGCCATGCTCGATGCCGGTAACTATTTTCTACGGAAGCAACAGCGTTCAGTCGGCATTCCTGACGATGAAATCATCAAAATAGCTGTCAAATCGTTGGGGCTTGACGAACTGTCGCCTTTCGATCCGAAGGAACGGATAATTGAATATTTGATTGATAACCATCAGGATCAACTGGTTGATCTGAGCTTATCCGGATTTTCAAACGAAACATTGTCCGAATCGACTGCTCCTGGCGGAAGTTCAGTTTCTGCTTATGTTGGTGCGTTGGGAGCTGCTTTGGGTTTGATGGTTGCCAATCTATCGGCCAACAAACGTGGTTGGGACGACCGTTGGGAAGAGTTCTCTGATTGGGCAGAAAAAGGGAAAATATACCATGACCGGCTTTTGAAACTGGTCGATGAGGACACCGCCGCTTTTAACGCTATCATGAATGCTTTCGGTTTGCCTAAAAATACTGATCAAGAGAAAAAGAAACGATCTGAAGCAATTCAGGTCGCAACCAAACATGCCATTGAAGTACCGTTTGAAGTGATGCAGACAGCCTTTGGATCAATGGAGGCAATTCATGCCATGGCCACGATTGGCAATCCGAATTCATTGTCGGATGCAGGAGTTGGAGCGCTGTGTGCCCGTACTGCCGTCTATGGCGCTTACCTCAATGTCAGGATCAATTCAGGAGAACTGGCTGACAAAGCTTATGTAGAGGAAATACTATCAAAAGCCTCTAATCTGCTACGGGAAACGCTGGCCAAAGAAACTGATATTCTGAACCTGATAGAATCAAGAATTTAAATCCATGAGTCTGCTCCGAAAAGTGGTTTTTCGTCATTGCGAACGAAGTGAAGCAATCTCAACACACAGATTACCAATAGTATGAAATTGCTTCGTGCCTAACTATAACGTGCTTTTAAACTTTTCGGAGTGGGGTTAAACCTTATTGACGAATTATTTCTTTTTTATAAATATGATTATTTGAGTTTATAACAATAAAATAACTTCCTGATGGAAAATTATACAAATCAAGTTGGAACTGATTGTTATTCACTGTCTTATTCATAATCCTTTTTCCATCAAGGCCATACAAGGAAACATTTGCAGTTTTACCACCTAAATCTGGCATTATAACATTCACTAAACCGTCAGTGGGATTAGGGAAAACCTGTAAATCATTATCTTTAACTTGTTCTAAAATTCCTGTAATAAGGTCCGACACCCAAACACCATTTGCCAATGTTCCCAAGAATGCTTTATTTCCAATCGTTTCAATACTATTGATAACGATTCCTTTTTGCCAATTGCTTGCATTATGGGCAATCGTCCAAGTAACTCCGGCATTCGTGCTTTTGTATAAACCGACATTTGTTGCAAGTAGCCATACATTGTTGCCAATGTACTTAATGCAATTGGCCAAATAATTAGCAGGAAGGCCTGTTGTACTTATCACCGACCATGCATTTGAAGTAATATTGTACAAATAAAGTCTGTCTAAACCTATATTGTAGTTGCCCCACGCTCTGTCTGTAACAGCAAATATTGCTTTATTGTTTGCAGCGTCAAAATCCATCATTGGTCCTGCTTTATCACCCCTATCGCCAGATACTCTTTTAATCAAAAAAGTATGACTGAATAAATTACCCGGATTTATGTCGGTAAAACTCAAAGGGTGTACGACAAAATTCCCTTTTTCTTTAAATTACGCAACTTTCTGATAATGTGTTATTAGTTCATTCAGCTTCCTGCTGTGCCCGCTCTTATAGCATACCCTTAAATTGAGCATTTGC
>JANONW010000241.1:0-2847 GCA_031421065.1 Prolixibacteraceae bacterium | reverse complement strand
GCCAACGGCAGACATATTCGCAGCATTTCAAAAAAATAAGGAGCCAGCTTGAACAACTACCATCAAATTGACGCTTGCCGAATAAGCAAAAGTAAAAATCTCGTCTCTGTACTCAATCTTGGGTTTCAGGCGTTAACTGGCGTGTTTCCAAAAAGTGCTGACCAGAAGGTAACAGAAGGACCTCTGGAATTGGTCTTGTGCCCGGACAGCGGGCTTCTACAACTCAAGCACTCTTATGAACCAGCGGAAATGTACGGGGATAACTATGGTTATCGCTCGGGACTCAATCAATCGATGGTTAACCATCTCACTGACAAAGTGGCCTACCTCGAGCGATTGATTTCGCTCAATCCAGGTGATGTTGTGGTGGACATCGGCAGTAACGATGCCACCACCCTGAAAGCATATCGTAGTGCGGGTATTCGGCGCATCGGTATCGATCCTACCGGTAGGAAATTTTCCCAATACTACTCAACAGACATTGCGCTGGTTCCGGATTTCTTTTCTGCCGATGCGTACCACTCGGTTGAGCAACGGCCTGCACGGATCGTGACATCAATAGCGATGTTTTATGACCTTGACGCCCCGGTGGAGTTTGCGCGGCAGATCGAGTCTATTCTGGCCGAAGGGGGTATTTGGCATTTCGAGCAGAGCTATATGCCGTCAATGTTACGGACGAATTCTTATGACACCATCTGCCATGAACATCTCGAATATTACTCACTGGGGGTTGTTAAAACGATTTTGGAGCGAGCCGGCTTGAGGTTGGTGGACGTGGTGATGAATGCAGTTAATGGAGGCAGCTTTGCGGTAACTGCGGCCAAGGTGTCTAACAAGTCGATTAAAGCCAATCAGGCGGTGATAGACTGGCTGCTCGAACAGGAAGACCGTATGGGGCTAAAGACGCCCAAACCGTACCGCGACTTCGAGGAGCGCGTGTTCCGCCATCGCGACGATCTGACACGCCTGATTCGCTCGCTTAATGCGGATGGGAAAAAGCTTCTTGGTTATGGTGCCTCGACCAAGGGCAACGTACTGCTGCAATTCTGTGGCCTTACCGAAAAAGACATCCCGGCAATCGCCGAAGTCAATCCGGATAAGTTCGGTTGTGTGACGCCTGGCAGCCATATTCCTATTGTGTCTGAGGCCGATGCCAAGGCAATGAAGCCAGATTACTTTCTTGTATTACCTTGGCATTTCAAGGACGGCATCATTCGCAGGGAGAAGGAATTTCTTTCCAGTGGCGGGAATATGATTTTTCCCTTCCCTGAAATAGAAATTGTCTAATTGGAGAATTTCTCAAGTCTGGCTCACGGTAAGAATATGTTGGGGTGAGAACACGTATTTATGGAATTGATTAGATAATCCCCAAAGCTCAAAAATTTATCCTCACAGGTGAGGTTGAATCGATTAAGGAACTGAAATGACGGTACATGTACACTCAACCAGATAAACGGAAAATTATTGACATGTCATTTAAAAAAGCAATCATCACCGGCATCTCCGGTCAAGACGGTGCTTACCTGTCCCAACTCCTGCTTGACAAGGGCTATACAGTCTACGGTGCTTACCGCCGTACGAGTTCGGTCAATTTCTGGCGTATCGAGGAACTCGGGGTTGCCTCGCATCCAAATCTCAATTTGATTGAATATGACTTGACCGATATAGGTTGCAGCATTCGCATGTTGGAGACGACTGGTGCGACAGAGGTTTATAACCTTGCCGCCCAAAGCTTTGTTAGCGTTTCGTTTGAGCAACCGACCACAACAGCTCAAATCACTGGACTTGGTGCGGTGAACCTCCTGGAGGCGATCCGGGTTATCAACCCGAAGATCCGCTTCTATCAGGCGTCCACTTCCGAAATGTTTGGCAAGGTTCAGGCGGTTCCACAGACTGAGGACACGCCCTTCTATCCCCGCAGCCCCTACGGCGTGGCCAAACTGTATGCCCATTGGATGACTGTCAACTATCGCGAGTCTTATGGCATCTTCGGGGCGAGCGGGATTCTCTTCAACCACGAGTCCCCGCTCCGCGGCCGTGAGTTCGTTACGCGCAAGATCACTGATGCCGTGGCGAAGATCAAGCTGGGCAAGCTCGAAGTGCTGGAGCTCGGCAATCTTGGTGCAAAGCGCGATTGGGGTTATGCAAAGGAGTACGTCGAGGGAATGTGGCGCATGTTGCAGGCGGATGAGCCGGACACTTACGTGCTGGCGACTAACCGGACGGAAACGGTGCGCGATTTTGTGACGATGGCGTTCAAGGCCGTCGGCATCTCCGTCGAGTGGCAGGGCAAGGGCGAGGACGAAACAGGGCTTTGCGGTTCCACAGGCAAGATCCTTGTGCGCATTAATCCGAAGTTCTATCGCCCAGCCGAAGTGGATCTGTTAATCGGCAATCCGGCCAAAGCGAAGGACAAACTGGGGTGGGCGCCGAAAACAACCCTTGAGGAGCTTTGTCAGATGATGGTGGAAGCGGACATTCGCCGGAATGAGCGTGGAATCTCTTTCTGACGGGGTGCCGAGGGCGCTGATTACCGGGTTGCGCGGTTTTACGGGGCACTACCTGGCGCAGGAGTTGGAAGCTGCGGGGTATCGGGTTTTCGGGACAGCGCATGGGGTTGAGGTGGGCGGCGAAAACGTGTACACCGTCGACCTCTGTGATCGTGACGCGCTCACGAAGGTGGTTGCGGCGGTGCAGCCGGATGTCGTGGCGCACTTGGCGGCCATTTCCTTCGTTGCGCATGGCGATGTGGAAGCGATCTACCGTGTTAATGTTGTCGGTACCCGGAATCTCCTCGAAGCATTGACGGAATGCGGCAAGACCCCACGGGCGGTGGTGCTGGCCACG
>JANONW010000240.1:0-1687 GCA_031421065.1 Prolixibacteraceae bacterium | reverse complement strand
AATTAATTACGAGTATGTAACATGTGCATACCCCTGTAAAACAATTATATAGAATTTCATTCTTTTCCTTATTATTAAAACTATGGATTTCGAATCCATAGTGGTTTATTTCAGCCACGGCATTTTGTTTTTCCTTTTTTTGCCCATGCAATCGGGACATTTGTTGGTGCACTTCTCGCTGCAATCATCGCAGTCAACCGTAAAATGTTGTTTGCCCTGGTAATAGGCGGTTTTTTTCTGGCAGGTGGCATTGCCAATATCCTGATGCTTCCTTCGCCAATTTGGTTTACGGTGTTGGATCTGGCGGGAGCATATATTCCAATGGCTTTTCTGGCTGGAAAATCGGTTCAGAAAAAGTTTTAGACATTCGGTGGGGTTTGGCCTCTGCTTTTCCAAAATATATAATATTCACCCGGTGACTCGAAGTCAAAGGGTGAATAAACTAATAGAGGTCAGTAGATAAATACATATATTTACATCCAATAAAAACACGGGAATTATGGATTTATATAAAGGACAAAACCTCATAGAGTTTACTGAATGCTTCAAAACAGATGAAGATTGCATAAAATACTTAGCTGGAATAAAATGGCAGGAAGGTTTTAAGTGTGTGAAATGTGGTCACACAGGCAGCCAGATTAGGTCCAACTCTTCGCGGACTTGTAATAAGTGTAGCCATACGGAGTCTGCAACGGCAAATACATTGTTCCACAAAGTTAAATTTGGTGTGCGCAAAGCATTCTTTATTTGCTTTGAGATGGCCACCTCTACCAAAAGCCTTTCTGCTAGTTATGTTGCTGTCAGGTTTGGGGTGACAGAAAAAACTGCAAGGTTCTTTATGCACAAGATTAGAGAGGCAATGAAATCAAGTGAGAATCATCCTATGGATGGCATTGTTCATGTTGATGAATTTGTTGTCGGAGGTAAAGCAAAAGGTAAAGTTGGCAGGAGCTACAATGTCAAGAAAAAGAAAGTGGTATGTGCAGTAGAGCTTACCGATGAAGGGAAAGTTAAACGTATGTACTCCATGAAGATCGATAATTATTCTGCAAAAGAATTAGAAAAGATATTCGAGAAACATATTTCAGAGCAAGCTACCGTTGTTACCGATAAATGGAAAGGTTACAGGCCTTTAATGAGTCAGTACAACATCACTCAACTTGAAAGCGATCATGGCTTGAACTTTAAAGCCATACATACGATGATACATCAAGTAAAGTCATGGATAAGAACAACCTATTCGTGGGTCAGCGAGTTTAACATCAATCGCTACCTTAATGAATTTTGTTATAGGATAAACCGTTCTTTAATGAAAGAGAATATATTTAATAATTTGATCAGGAAAATGGTAACTGCCGAGAAAATATATCAAGAAAAATTAATATGCAACTAACTACTGACCGCTATTAATGTATTCTTGAAAGTATATAGGGTTTGCTGATAAAATGAACTACCCCGCCGCAAGCGGACGGGGTATCAGCGAAGGGATTATTCTAATATCGCCCCAAGGGGCGGGGAATAAGACCCAATAGATCCCTCGGCTGCGCTCGGGATCAGTTCGACTATATGATTTCAGTTCACTATCGCTCCTAAAATCATAGTCTCACTGATTTAAGCCAAGTTAAGAGAAGGAACCGTTCTGGAAGAAAGAAAACGGGGCGGGGGGGGACGAATGGGACGCGACGCA
>JANONW010000239.1:0-6319 GCA_031421065.1 Prolixibacteraceae bacterium | reverse complement strand
ATGCTGGCAGGTCAGGCGCTGATGAGCTTCACGGGCATCATCGACCAGTTCTTTGCCGCCCATCTAGGTACGGGCGCCATCGCCACGCTCAGTTATGCCAACCGTATCCTGGCCTTGATTCTGGGCATGGGCGCGATGGCTGTGTCCCGGGCTACATTACCCGTTTTTTCCAGGGCGCTGGCGCAAGGTGGAGGGCAAGTTCATCGTGTAGCCACCCATTGGGTGCGGCTATTGTTGGCTCTGGGCGTGGTCACTATGATTATGGGCTGGTGGTTGGCACCATTGGTCGTAAAGGTGCTTTTTGAACGCGGCGCATTTACAGCGCAGGATACGATTATCGTTGTAGAGGTCTTCCGTTACGGTCTGGTTCAATTGCCGTTTTTTTTTTCCGGTTTAGTGTTCGTCAGCTATTTATCAAGCAGGAGGCTTTATATCTGGTTACTCTGGTCAGGCGTGATTGGACTTGGTGTCAAGTTGCTGGGCAATGTGCTGTTCATTTCCACTTATGGGGTCGGCGGAATCGCTCTAGCGACTGCGTTGATGTATGCCGCTAATTTTGTATTTTTCTGGTGGGTATTTCAGAGGATGACGCGCAACCGAGCACATCCCAAAACTGACGAAAATCGGGATCAAGCGAAAAAATGAAGAAATTGACAGACAAGCCCTATTGGGATAGCACCTATGGCCGTCGAAAACGCCAGCCGTCTCTCAAGGTTGATGGGTTCATGAATTATTCAAGCCGCTTGATTTTGGATGCCCTGTTGAGGGCGGACATGCAGAACAAGCGAATACTTGAAGTCGGCGCGGGAGATTCCGTATGGCTGCCATATCTTGCAAAAAGATTTCCTACAAGCCAGTTCGTGGGGGTTGATTACTCGGAAGGCGGATGCGCACTTTTGGCCGAACGTGCGAGCGAAGAAGGGGTAGACATTGAAATTGTTCACGAAGACATATTCGTGGAAAACTCGCGCTTGCATGGCTCTTTTGACGTTGCGATCAGTTTTGGCGTCGTTGAGCACTTTGACGTTCTTGGTCAGGTACTGGCGGCGAAAAAGCGATATCTAAAACATGGCGGATACATGTTTACGATCATTCCCAACATGGCTGGAGTGTTGGGTGCGCTTACGCGCAGGTGGAATCGCGAAGTTTATGACAAACATAATCCCCATGCGTGGGATTCATTTTTGCAGGGACATCAGCAAGCGGGTCTGGAAGTGATCACGGGCGGGTATCTCGGATCAACGAATTTTGGCGTGCTTTCGAGCTGTTTCCCTGAAAGAAGCGGGCTGTCATGGCAGTTTAGTAGAGTACTGGTTGCAGTATCACTGGCAATGTGGTGGGTTGAGGACAAAGTCGGCAACCTGCCAAGTAGTAAAACATTTTCACCTTACATATATGCCCTTAGTCGGCGTGTCGACTGATAGACGAAATCGCTCTTGCTGCAGCATTTTGCGGAGCAGGCAGAAAAAATTTGGTGATCACCTCATGAATTTAGGGATGACTTGTCGGCATGTTGAAAAATTTAGTTGAGGAAACGCATCAATGACCGCGCATGCAACAGAAGTCGCAAGAGGTGAACGATTCGAATTTGGCGCCAACTGGGCGCAATTTTTAAATTTGCTCAACGACGAGCGCATCGCACTGGCGGAACAATCGCTGCGCACCATGCTGGGTGTGGATAATTTAAAAGGAAAACGTTTTTTAGATGTGGGAAGCGGATCCGGGTTGTTTAGTTTGGTGGCGCGGCGACTGGGGGCAACGGTACATTCGTTTGATTTCGATCCGCAATCGGTAGCATGTACTGCCGAGCTCAAGCGCCGCTATTACACGGATGATCCTGACTGGATTGTCGAGCAAGGATCGGCGCTCGACCAGGACTATTTGCAAACGCTTGGCCAATGGGACGTTGTTTATTCCTGGGGGGTGCTGCATCACACCGGCGCAATGTGGCAGGCGCTGGAAAACGTAATCCCATTGGTGCGACAAGGGGGCACACTCTTTATAGCCATCTACAACTACCAGCGTGCAATGACGCCTGTGTGGACTTGGGTAAAGCGCGCCTATAACCGGCTGCCAAAAGGTCTGCGCTGGCTGGTGCTTGGACCTGCGCTGATCCGCCTTTGGGGGCCAAGATCAATCTACGATCTGGTTCGCGGAAAACCTTTTTACACTTGGCGTCATTATGCTGAGCACAGCGCACGCGGCATGTCTGCCTGGCGCGATGTGGTTGACTGGGTCGGCGGATATCCATTCGAAGCGGCCAAGCCCGAGGAGGTTTTCCGTTTTTATCGTGGCAGGGGGTTTGTACTCGGGAATATGGTGACTTGCGGTGGGGGATTAGGTTGCAATGAATTTGTGTTCACCCGTGCGTCCAGCCCCTGAAACCATCTTGTTCCTTGCGCGTTCGCTAGATCGTGGTGGTGCGGAGCGCCAGTTGGTCGTGCTGGCGAAAGGCTTAGTGCGCCGGGGGCATGCCGTTGCAGTGGCGGTATTTTTTGGGGGCGGTGTCTACGAGGCCGAGCTCGCAAAGACAGGAGTGCGCGTCATTAACCTTGGTAAGCGAGGCCGATGGGACGTCTTGCCATTTCTGAACCGCCTAGTGCGCTTCTTGCGCAAGGAACGTCCCGCGGTGATGCACAGTTACCTGGGCGTGCCCAATATTCTGGCGGCAGTACTTAAGCCATTGCTTCCAGGCACTCGTATCGTATGGGGT
This sequence comes from Prolixibacteraceae bacterium, assembly GCA_031421065.1. Taxonomy (GTDB): domain Bacteria; phylum Bacteroidota; class Bacteroidia; order Bacteroidales; family Prolixibacteraceae; genus Aquipluma. Next base: position 3,606 of record JANONW010000239.1, on the reverse strand, counting down.
GTACGCGCTTCGAACGTGGACCTATCTCGTTACGACTGGCTCTCGCGCCTGGCCTACGTACTTGAGCGCCGCCTGGCGCGTTTCGCCGACCGCATCATCGCCAATTCCCAGGCAGGTAAGCGTTATGCTGTAGCAAATAATTTTCCGGAAGACAAAATTATTGTGGTCCCCAATGGCATCGACACGACATATTTTCGATTTGATCCAGAAGGACGGCATCAGGTGCGCTCGGAATGGGGGCTTGGTGAGGACGAGGTGCTCATCGGCCTTGTTGCACGGCTCGACCCCATGAAGGATCACCCGACTTTTCTCGAAGCAGCAAGCCACATTGCACGTGGGCGCCATGATGTGCGTTTCGTTTGCGTAGGTGAAGGCTCAGCGGGTTATTTAGAGACGATCAAGCAACAGGCCGTGGCGTTGGGTTTGATTGAGCAGCTAATTTTGGCCGGCGCACGTGACAATATGCCTGCGGTTTACAGTGCTTTGGACATTGCGTCTTCTTCTTCTTCTTTCGGGGAAGGGTTTTCCAACACGATCGCGGAAGCAATGGCCTGTGGTGTGCCCTGTGTGGTGACGGATGTGGGCGACTCTGCGCACATCGTGGGGGACACAGGTAGCGTCGTTGCGCCCGGCGATGGTTCTGCATTGGCCGCTGCAATTCTGAATTTGACCAACCTGCCTAGCGAAGAACGCCAGGCGCTGGGCGATGCGGGCCGGGCACGCATTGTGTCTGAGTTCGGTTTGGACAGGTTGGTACAACGTACCGAACTGGCGTTGGAACTGGCTTGATGCGCATTGTTTTCATCATCACCGGTCTTTCCACCGGGGGCGCGGAAATGATGCTGTTCAAGATATTGGAACGCTTGGACCGTCAGCGATTTTCACCCCATGTCATTTCTCTGACGACATTAGGTGAGTTGGCTCCGCGTATCGTGGCGCTCGGCATTCCAGTGGACGCAGTTGGGCTGAAATCCGGCCTGCCCAGTATGTCAGGATTTTTTCGGTTGGTGCAACTGCTCAAACGTCTGAACCCCGATGTTGTCCACACCTGGATGTATCACGCTGATTTGGTGGGAGGGCTAGCGGCACGAATGGCAGGGACCTCATCGGTAGGGTGGTGTATTCGTAACAGCAATCTGGATACGGATAAAACCAAATTTTCAACCCGTACGATAGTGGGCTTGTGTGCTTTACTATCAAAATGGGTGCCTTTGCAAATCCTTTCGTGTTCCGAAAAGGCGCGGCAAATTCATGTGGCCCACGGCTATACAGCGGAAAAAATGGTGGTGGTGCCCAATGGTTTTGATTTGGCCCGATTCAAGCCAGACGATCATGCACGAAGCATTGTGCGCGCCGAGCTGGGCCTCGACGTTGATACGCCATTAGTGGGGCTGATTGGCAGATTCGACCCCCAGAAAAATCATGCGGGATTCTTCGAGGCGGTAGGTGTCCTTCATCGCCAGATGCCGCAAGTGCATTTTGTCCTCGCGGGCAAAGGTGTTGACTGGAATAATCCAGCCTTGATGCAAGCGATTGAAAAGGCTGGCGTGTTTTCCAACACCCATTTGCTCGGTTTGCGCAGCGATATGCCTGACTTGATGGCGGCACTGGATGTGTTGGCATCCTCTTCTTCTTATGGCGAAGCATTTCCCAATGTGCTGGGCGAGTCAATGGCATGTGGTGTGCCTTGTGCGGTAACGGATGTGGGTGATTCTGCTTACATTGTGGGCGATACGGGACGTGTCGTCGCGTCGAAGGATATGGCGGGCTTGGTACAAGCGTTGGTGGATATTCTGCAACTGCCGGCACCAGAACGGCTTGCATTAGGCGAGGCGGCACGGACCCGTGTGGAAGCCTATTTCGAAATTGGCCAAATAACCCGACAATACGAGGCTTTTTATGCCGAATTGGCATCTGCCGGAAGTGTTGGGCATGACCCACTTTGACATGAAAAAACACGTTCCCTGGTGGTTGAAAATCAGTCTCAAACTAGTGCTTTCCAAAGTCCCCTTGCCCTATTCGATATGGGCAAAGCTGGGCGCATTTCGCCATGGCGACATGAACCAGCCACAAAGGGCATTGAATAGCCTGTCAGTTCACGCTACCACCGCAGATATACTGGATATGCAATCTGCAGCACCATGTTTTTCGCGAGCGGAAGTTGCGGAAGTTAATGTACTGGAGCTGGGGCCGGGTGATTCGGCTTTCACCGCGGTTACAGCGAAAGCCATGGGGGCAAACAAAGTGTGGCTCGTCGATGCGGGGGCCTTTGCTGTTACTGACATGAGTGCGTACCAAGCGCTTTTTGCATTTTTGCGCAAGCAGGGGTTTCCTCTAACCCATATCCAAAATCCGCAATCATTTTCAGAAGTGCTTGGCCAATGTAACGCCACGTATCTCACCGATGGCGTGCGTAGCCTGGCTCATCTAAATAACCAGTCAGTGGACTTCTGTTTTTCAAACGCGGTTTTGGAACACATTCCAAAGCGGGATATGACTTTGTTGGCGCGTGAGTTGCTACGGGTGCTTAGACCTGGCGGTATCTGCGTGCATCGGGTTGATTTACAAGACCACTTGGGCGGGCGACTCAACAACCTGCGTTTTTCAGAAGCAATATGGGAAAGCAGTCTTTTCCGTAACGCTGGCTTTTACACCAACCGTATTCGTTTCGGCGAAATGATCGCATTGTTTGAACAAGCCGGTTTCATTTGTAAGGTACCGCGCGCCGTGTACTGGGATCAGTTGCCTACGCCTAAGTCCAGCATGAACGCACTATTTAGTTCGTTGCCGGACGAAGACTTGCGGGTAAAAGGATTTGACCTCGTGCTTACTCATCAAGGGCGGCGCTGAGCATGTGTGGATTTGCTGGAGTATATGCGCGTACACCGTCCGAGGACAACTTGCGGCGGATGGGGCTGGCCATTGCGCATCGCGGTCCGGATGACAGTGGAATCTGGATAGACACTGACGCGGCCATTGGGCTCGTACACCGGCGTCTGTCGATCATCGATTTATCGCCTGCCGGCCACCAGCCGATGTTCTCGATTTGCGGGCGTTATGTCATCGCATTTAACGGCGAGATATACAACCATTCCGAGTTGCGGGAAGCATTGGAACACCCAAGTTGGCGGGGGCATTCGGATACCGAAACCTTGCTGGTTGCGATCGCTACTTGGGGGACTGAAGCAACGCTCAAACAGTGTGTGGGCATGTTCGCTTTTGCACTATGGGATCGCGAAACAAGGACGCTCACGCTGGCGCGTGACCGCTTGGGGGAAAAGCCCCTTTTTTACGGATGGCAGGGCGAGACCTTCCTGTTTGGTTCCGAACTCAAGGCGCTCAAAGCACATCCAGCATTTTGTGCTGAAATCGACCGCGATGCGCTGACGCTGTTTTTGCGCCACAACGCCATTCCAGCACCCTACTCAATTTATCAGGGCATATACAAATTGCCGCCCGGCACTTTTTTGCAGCTTCAAGCCGGGCAGAAAGATGCAAAGCCTGTGGCATATTGGTCAGCGCGGTCTGTGGCAGAGGCCGGGCAGCGCAATCTGTTTCTGGGCAGTGATGCAGAGGCGGTAGCTGAGTTGGAACGCTTGCTCGGCC
>JANONW010000238.1:0-2143 GCA_031421065.1 Prolixibacteraceae bacterium | reverse complement strand
TCCGGTATCAGCGCCACCACCGCAGATAGCATCGATGCCACCGGCTACCCGTATCCGGTGGAGATCTACGGCCACGGCGGTGGCGACAAGATCATCGGTTCTGCAGGAAGCGATTACGTCAATGCGTATCCGCAAACAACCACACCACAGGGAGGTTCGATGTACTCAATCAAATCAAGATTCAAGGCCCTCGTCGCGGCGGCGGGCCTGCTGCTTACCTCCGTGCCGGTCTTTGCTGGGCAATACGACATCATTAAGGGCAAGGGGGTGGAGGTGTGTGAGGCGTATAAGAAAAACCTTGAATCCTTCAAGGATACTAAGCCCATGTCCTGTGAACGGAAAATCAATCCAATCTTTAAAGATTTAGAGAAGCCAAGGTGGAAGACGGTCGAGCTAGTGGGTAAGGGCCGTGAGCTGTTGCGGCGTGTGATGCGATATCACGACTACAGGCGCGACCAATCTATCGCACTTGAACATGAAGATTCTCACTTAGACGTTTCGCTCCAGACGCGTGAGGGTCGCGGACCGTTTATGGGTCGTACACGTGTGGATATTAACAATGACGGAAAAGTCGAAGACGTTCTGATTTTTCACTACGGATACTGTCCGAACGTTATATTACCGTATACCCAAACAAATCTCTTTGTGCTCAAGGAAGGTCCGCAGCCACAGGAAATGATGATCGATGGCGATCATCCCGCAGAAAAGCTGTTACGCAATAAGGTGAGTCCGAGCGGGGGGAGTCTCACAACCGCAGATGTATTTGTATATAAAAAAGCCACTTATGTGGACAAGTACTGTTTAGTGAAGGACCAATTTACTGGTTGTGTTGACGAGGACAGCTTAATTGTGTTCAAGATCGAGGCAAATGACGCCAACGAAATCTGCCGCTACAAATATCTCAACAAATAGGACGAGGAGAAAATCATGTCACTCACTAATCTACACGAGTCCGGCAATTATCAGAATGAGCTGCATGAATTTCTAGTCAAGTTGGAGAAACTTGAGAGGTTGCCCTATTTCGACTCCGCCACGCCGCCTCTGGTATCAATCGGTATCGGTGTCAACATCGACACGGTATCCAAGAATCTTGCTTATGTGTTGGAGGAGTTGTGGATCAATGGCCAGTTGAGTGAGAAAGACCCGACACGGACGGCGAATCAGATTATCAAGAGCGTGATGGACTCAGTTCCAGACGGAAGCTCAAATAACGCGGCGCTGCAAAATGCGTTAACAAACGCCCTCCGCGAACACTTCCCCAGCCTCTACGGTCCCATAATCGGGATCATCAAACCCAACGGCACTTTCGAGTTAACGCAACAGCAAGCCTACACTGTCCTCGATAAGATTGTCCTCGACAAAAAACTTGGCCTGAATGGTGAGCGCAGCCTCGATGCAAGGCTCACAAGCGCCGGCATCAACGTCGCCGCCCTTCAGGGAACCCAGGAGTATCTGGTTCTCACGTCACTCAATTACAACACCATAGGAGGACCTACCGATCTCCTCGGCCCCAAGCTCCTGGCCGCCATCGCCAACGACGATCGCGCCGAAGCCTGGTACCAGATTCGCTACGACTCGAACCGCAACCAGCAGGCCGGGCTTGCCAAGCGCCGTTTCATGGAGGCCGGTCTGTTCGGTCTGTACGACGTGGGTATCGATGAGTTCAGCAGCAACTCTGGCATCGACGACGCCAACGCGCTGGGTATCTTCCGGGTTGCCACCCGGCATGGTCTCCAATCGATGCGGGCCTACGAGGCAAAGTACAAGGACATAAATGGTGTTCTCGCCATCGATCTCGCTATTGCTGAGTTGGGGACTTCGGTGCGCAAGCTTGACGATCACCTCCTTCCCGCCCGCACCCATCTCATCAAGACCTACATCACCGACAAACAGATCAACATCGATGTAAACGGCGACATCCTCGTCGGCGAAGACACCGCCACCCGCTACTACCAAGGCACCGACAACGATGTCCTGGTTGGCACCGGCCAGAACAACCTGATCTTCGGCGAATCCGGCACCGACATCCTCAAGAGCGGAGGCGGTGCCGATGTCCTGTATGGCGGGTCGGGCCTTGATCTTTATGACGTCAACGGCGGCTACGCCGACGATACCTTTATTCTCGACAGCGACGGCCGCGGCG
>JANONW010000237.1:0-15742 GCA_031421065.1 Prolixibacteraceae bacterium | reverse complement strand
GGCCAGGTACAGTCTGACTCCGGCATCATGTAGCTTTTGAAGAAACGGAACCGCATTTTTCAAGGTGAAATCTTCCAGAGAAAGTTCTCCCTTTAAGAATTTTTCTTCGCGCACTTTGACCATGATCAGCAACTCGTCGTTGTAGATTTGTTTGTAGCCAAATTCGTCGAGTATTTTATCTTCAGGAACGCAGCCAAACTCCCGGATTAATTCAATGAGTCCTTTCATCTGAACAAGCGTCTGAATGCCAGTGGTCTTGTCGATAAACTCATCTGATCTTGCTTTAACCTTCTGATATAATGATTCGTCTGCATCAAGGAATTTATCGCCCAAAATAGCTTTGATCATCATAGGTCCCATGATCAGTTCCCAACCTTCGCGAAGCGTTGAAATAGTTCCGTCGTGATCGAAGATTGCATGTTTGATCTGCGGTTTCTCTTTCCACTTAGTGATGATTTCGATTTCAGTATCCGGCAGATAGTTGGCATGTCGTTTATCTTCCGCTAATTCTGAGGAAAAAATAAAATCGGGATCTGCCCCTATTCCGAGGATTTCTTCCGGAGACGCCGTACCTGTCTGAAATAACTTCTGAACTGTAACACCGGCCACAAAAGATCCGATTTGTGCAGCAGTCTCCATATCGTAACCAGCTGCCAAAGAAGACGCAGCTCCGGCAAGATAACTATCACCAGCTCCGACTGTATCCACTTTCGACAGGATCATAAGTCCTGGTATTTCTGAAATACCTGTTTCATCAATTGTGAGAGAGCCCTTGCTTCCCCGGGTTATAAAAAGTGGTTTCTGGTAGCGCTTATATAACTCTTTAGCTGATGATACAACCTCGGAATAGAGAACCACATCATCCGGATTTTTGGTATGACCGCACAACCTGGCAGCCTCTGTGTCATTCATTTTGCGGATAGCTCCCGTGTAATAATCGTTGAAGTTGCGGCTGTCGACAATAACGGTTTTTTCAGGGAATTGCAGGATTACATCCACCAATCGCTTTTTAAAGTAATCGGTATGAATTCCGGAAGGAACCTGTTGGTTGATGATGACGACATCCACTTCAGGAATTTCCCGGATCAGAATCTCAATTAAACGATCGGCAGTCTCTTTTGATAAATGATTGTAATTCCCAAAATCAACACGGTTCAATTCCGTATCATTGATATAAGGTTTTGCATAGGCATGCGTGTACCAGTTCTCCTCCTGAATAAGCAGATTCCCGGGTTGAATGCCCGTTTCTTTCATGATCCGGACCATTTCGGCTCCGAAAGGATCTGTCCCGATCACGCCAAAGGCGCGGATATCTTTAATCTTTATTGCGGCGAGGTTGTTGGTAACATTGCCAGCTCCTCCAAGCGAATAACGTTGTTGTGCGACAGGACGAGTCGCCTGATTGGTCTCAACCGAGATTTCACTCATCGCCTCGTCGATAAACCAGTACGCATCGAGGCAGAAATCGCCTAATACCGCAATCTTTACAGCAACTATATCATTCAGGATCTTTTGCAATTTCTCTTTTTTCATTTGTATGTGCTTAAAAGTTATTTATTATCATGGTATTATTTTCTAATTCTCATGATATATACTTGTTGTTTATTTACTCGAGTCTTTTTCAATATTGACTTTAATTTGGTTTTGATACTTTGAAACAAAAGGTGCACAAAAGCCATCAACTTAATTTGTCATTGATGGTGGTGCTGCTTCTTTTTCACTGCCCCAACTCTTATTCGGTTGTAGACCCATAATGAAGATGAGCGTTCCACCGCTTTTAATATCGGCATGATCGAACCATGGTTTGTTTAAAGGCTTGCCATTTAAGGTTGCAGATTGAATGTATTTGTTCGCTTTGGAGTTATTTCTGGCCTCGATAACGAACTGTTTGCCGTTATTATAAGTTTTATCCAGGTGAATTATTACTTTACTGAATTCAGGACTTCCGATGGAATAAACGTTTTGACCGGGTGCAACAGGGTAGAAACCCATCGCGCTTAATACATACCACGCGGACATCTGCCCCATATCCTCATTCCCACATAACCCGGCAGGTCCTGAATGATATAAGCTGTCCATCACATTTCTGGCCTGGGACTGGGTTTTCCAAGGAGCACCAGCATAGTTGTAAAGGTAAAGCGTGTGATGACTTGGTTCATTTCCATGCGCATATTGCCCGATCAATCCCGTAACATCGGAAACTGTACTGTGAATATCAGAACTCGTCGTAAAGAGAGAATCTAATTTTTTGACAAAGTTCTCTCTTCCACCTTCCAGATTAATCAACCCCTGCACATCATGAGGAACAAACCACGTATACTGCCAGGCATTTGCTTCCGTATAATGCCGGTTATTCCCCTGCCCGATGAATTTTGGGTCAAATGGTGTAAGCCATTCACCGTTACTGTTTTTCGGCCGGGCAAATCCGGTAGACGTGTCTATTATATTTTTGTAGTTAGCGGCTCTTTTCATAAACATTTCGTAGTCGGCCGTTTTGCCAAGTACTTTTGCCAGTTGGGCTACACACCAGTCATTGTAAGCATATTCCAAAGTCCTTGATACTGATTCCCGGACTTTGTCGTAAGGAACATATCCATATTTCAGGTAATCAGCCAGGCCAATACGACCTCTGGAACGATGATCTGATGGAGGTGATTCCATCGCATTCTTTTTCACAGCTTCGTAAGCTTTCTCTGCATCAAAATTTTTAATTCCCTTTTTCAAGGCATCCAGAATTACAACAACCGGGTGATCACCGATCATATCGTTAGTGTAACTATTCCCAAACTGTTGCGGCGTCGGCATCCAGCCGCCCTGCTCGTATTGGGCAATCATGGTATTTATGGCATCGTTACTTCTCACCGGATTAACCAAAGTCAGCAGCGGCATTTCGGCCCTGAATGTGTCCCAAAGCGAGAAATCGCTGCGATAAGTGAATCCTTTAGCAGTGTGAACCTGTTTGTCAAGCCCCATATACTTTCCATCTACATCGCTAAAAGTTGCTGGGAAAAGCAACGAATGGTAGAGCGCAGTATAAAAAGTAATCAGTTTATGCTTGTTGTAATCTTCTCCATCGGCCTTATTTGCCTGAACTTCTATTTTACTCAGGTCTTTGTTCCATGCCTTTACGGCATTTTCTTTTACCTGATCGAAATTCCAATCCGTAATTTCAGTATCCAGATTCAGTTTGGCCTGCTCGATGCTGGTGTACGAAATGCCAACTTTTACTTCGACGGTTTCGTTTTCAGAAGTTGTATAATCCACATAGGCGCCGCTCTGTATTCCTGAATCTTCTTTCGATCCGGCTTTGATATCTTTTCCGTTCCATGTTCCGAAAGAGTGGAAAGGTTTGCTGAACCGGGCGAAGAAATAGACATCCTTCCCTTTTACAAAGCCCATAGTGGAACGATGCCCGGCAATTTCAGTATCGCTAATGATTTTGACCTCGGCTCCCGTACAACGACTGCCAATACCATGCCCCATATCAATCAGGATATGCGCAACATCCGATTTTGGAAACGTATATTTATGAAATCCGGCACGCTCCGAAACGGTCAGTTCGGCCTTAATTCCGTAGTCTTTTAGCTTAACCGCATAGTAGCCCGGCGAAGCCCATTCATCCAGATGCGAAAACCTCGACCGGTATCCCTCATCTGGATTTTCTTTGCTGCCAGGCACAATTTTCAATGGCCCGGTTGTTGGCATCAGTAAAATATCTCCCCAATCGCCGGCACCCATTCCACTCCGGTGTAAATGACTGAATCCCATCACAGAACTGTCGCTGTAATGATAGCCGGAACACCAGTCCCAGCCTTTAATATCCGTATCTGGTCCTAGCTGAACCATTCCGCCCGGGAGAGCTGCTCCGGGGAAAGTATGTCCGTGATAATCTGTTCCAAGGAAAGGATTCACTAAGCTGGCAGGATTAGTTTTTACTTCAGGAGTACCTGTTTTGCAAGCATAAGCCAGTAGAATTACTAAGCACAATGGTATGTATTTAAAATTCCTTTTCATCATTTCTTTTATTAAAAGTGTTTTTTCATTAATTTTTACCGTAAGAAACATTTACGTATATAGTAGCAAATGATTTTCGGGTCAACATGTTTTATTCGTGTTATTCTTAAGTTTTAAATGGCAATCTCCTGATTCAATCTCCATGTATCATAATTCTAACCATTTAAACTTTGGCTTTTGTGCACATAAAATGAGACCCAAAGAATATAAAGCATACAGGCAGCAATAACCGAAATACTGACCATTGGCCCGAAGGTGGTGCTAACAAATCCCATCACCAGTGGAATTACAGCGCCACCGGAAACCGCCATAATCAGCAATCCTGAAATTTCATTGGCACGTTCAGGCATTTTCTCCAACGCGAGCGAAAAGATAATCGGGAACATATTTCCTATTCCTAATCCGGTTATAAAAATGCATGCAAAGGCAATTGTATTTGACGGCGAGAGGAAGATTCCCAAAATACCTGCTAAAGATAACAGGGCAATCAGGATTAGGAAAATTCGAGGCTTAATCCAGTTTAAAATGATGGCGCCCAGAAAGCGGGAGATGGTTTCACCGGCAAAAAACATGCTGATTCCGATCACTGCCGTTTCAAGTGGTATTCCGTATTTGGCAATTAACACATTGGAAATATTGGTATTAATGGCTACTTCAGCTCCAACAATCAGAAAAATAGACAAAGCCATGAAGGCAACAAAACGGTTCTTCAGCAAACTGAAGCAGGAAGCAAAAGTCGCCGGTTTTCGGTCGGGTTTCGATTCAACAATTGGTGTCATTGAAAGCCAGAAAGCGGCCAGAAGCGAAGTAATGCCGTAAACTGCAAACACCAGTTTCCAGTTTCCAAAGGTTGTAGCCATGAAAGCGGCAATCAATGGTCCGGAAAATGAGATTATTGCCTTCACAAACTGAGAGGTACTCATATAACTTGCCAGTTTAGCAGACGGCGTAACATCCTGAAGTAAAGGATTAGCCGAAACCTGAATGACCGTATTCCCGATTCCAAGCAGGATAAATGAAGCAAACATCATCGCAAACGAATAATGAATAAACGGAAGGCCCAAGCCGATGGCCTGAATCACCATTCCCACATTGAGCATGTTCCGTTTGCCATATTTATCCTGCAAAACTCCCGCAGGAACCGACAGTACAAAAAACCAAAGCAGCACCATCGTGGGCAAAAACTGGGCAACAAAATCGGTCAGCTTGAAGTCTTGCTTCACAAATCCTGTTGCTACTCCGATGATATCGACAAACCCCATGACGATGAAGGACAAGAATACCGGAAGTATCTTCCGCATTTCAATTTTTGATGTATTCACGTTTGTGTCATTTAGTTAAGTTATTGATTTATTGCACTTTTATTCTTCCAGAAGATTAACTTCCTTAATATTTACAAGTTCCTTTTTGAAGAAGTAGTTTTCTACCATCATACAAAGCGTGTGGTAAACAGGCAAATGTAATTCCTGAACAAATGCAGTCCGGCTGCCTGGCACATTGATTAAAATGTCGCAAAACGATTTCATTTTTCCACCCGTTTCTCCGGTTAACCCAATGACGATCATCTTTTTAGCCTTTGCCGTGATGAGCGCATCAATCACATTTTGTGAATTCCCGGAACTGCTGATCCCAATGATCACATCGCCTTCATTCCCATAACCCATCACTTGTTGGGCAAAAATCAGGCTGGCGTCGGTATCGTTGGCAACAGCGGTAATCAGTGCGCTGTGAGCCGTAAGCGAAATAGCAGGCAGTGCCTGCTGAAGTTTTCCGGCCAGATACATTCCGCGTTCCCCAGCAATTTCTGCAAGTTCGTTTTTAAATTTCTGTCCAACCGGGCGCCTGTTTTCAAAACCCTTCATCAGTTCGCCCACAATATGATCTGAATCAGAACAACTTCCACCATTTCCGCAGACTAGAACTTTATTGCCATACTCATAGCAGGAAACCAAGCATTCGGCAGCTTTTTTGATGTCACTTTTTAGAGGTTCCAGTTGTGGATACCTGTCGATGAGCATATCCAGTAATTGTTTATTTTCCACTTGATATTGAATTAAAATTTATCTTCATACATGGCAACGCACAAGGCGGCATAATCACCAATCGAATCGCCCAATTCGGCAGGTTTTATCCGGCAAACACCCAAAGCTGACGGAATGGCTTCCAACTGCAAAACCTCTTCAATCAAAGGCTTAAACAGCATTTCATTTCGTGCATATATACTGCCAATTACAATACATTCCGGGTTCAGAATATCTATCAGGATGGAAAGTCCCTGACCCAAATAATTGGCCGAAATCCGGATGATTTCCATGGCTACCGGATCGCCTTTCAGAGCAGCAAGCGCAATCATTTTGGTATCGATTTCATCAAGTTTTTCAACAGAAGGACAGAAACTGACCTGCTGGTTGTTTGTCAGTTTCTCGGAAACAATTGTTTTTGCCAATTGGGCAATTCCTCCTCCACTGCAAAAACCTTCGAACGAACCGGCTTTCCCAAAACCAATAGGGCCATCAGACGCCAGGCGAATGTGACCTACTTCACCTCCCAGATCGTTGGTTCCGGCATACAATTGTCCGTTCAGGATCAAACCTGCACCCATACCAGTTCCAAAAGTCAGGAAAATCATGTTTCGTGTTCCTTTTCCGGCGCCCATCATCCATTCAGCCAGCGCACAGGCATTGGCATCGTTTTGAACAGCTGCCGGTACGCCATATTTTTTGCTGAAGATTTCAACGATTGGCACATTGTCCCATCCCGGAAGATTTGGCGGCGAATAAATCCTTCCTTTTTTCGAATCTAAAGGGCCACCACAACTGATGCCAATCCTTTTTAGTTTTCCCTCTGGAAATTCCTTCAGAATTCTATCAATGTGCTGCTGAAATTCAGCAAGAATTGCTTCATGTCCGCGTTCAACACGGGTTTCAAAAAAGACTTTTCGTTTGATCGAAAAAGACGAATCACCCAAAACAACCGCGCATTTGGTTCCGCCTATATCCATACCTAAAAAAAGATCTTCCGTAGTATGCTTTACATCAGTCATTTAATTCAGTTGGGTTAGTTGCTAAATCGATTTAGCTTAATTATAAAAATTTTACGAACCACATGATTTTCGGACGATAAATTCCGTTTTTAAAGTGATCTTTTGAAATTTGAGTGAATCGTTTGAATGCGCTATTTCATTCATAAGTACCTGCACTGCAGTTTTTCCAATTTCCTTGAACGGCTGCCCCACTACTGTAACCGGACTGATGCATATTTTATAGGCATCGGCATTATCAAAGCTAACCAATGCAACATCGTCAGGAATTTTCAAACCCAAAGACGCAATATACTCAATAGCCATAACACCAATCTTGCTAGTAGCAAACAAAACCGCATCAGCCTTTAGGCTGATGCGGTTTCCAAGCAATTCATTTTGTTAATTACTTATATTATCTTTTCACGACAGTTATAACTAAAAATTCGATTTTTAGTTATAAGAGACTGCCCCTAAAGACAGCCTCTTAAACCTATTTGTGAAAAAGAAAGCCCTTTATGAAGCTTATTTAAGAACAATTGATATTATCCCTGAATCTGTGTCTCCGGAAAATACAACGGTTATAGCATCACCAACCTTTAACAAACGTGCTTCCGTTAAGGTATAAGTTACTGATGTTTTAAGATCACCCCCAACCGTAATACTTTTTTCGCTACCGGCTACCGGCAGAAGTTGTTTGGCACCAGTTGGATTCCAACTGGGTACCTGCTGTTGTAAAACAGTAGCCTTCATAACATCTCCGGATTTTGCATTTGGAAAATAGCCATTGACAGTGAAAGATGTCATTGCTGAGGTAACAGGATTTGCAGTTACCACAGCAATTTTAGTGATGTAAACATTCCCGTTAGCATCATAAGGGATGTCGTAATAAGGTTGTTTCGTACAACCTATCATTATCGCTATTGCAGCGATGAATGAAAATGTTACAATAATTTTTGCTTTCATATTTTTCTTAATTAAATAATTATAAAATGCAATACTTATTTTTGCATAGGTAAATACCCACTATTCTGTTTCGCTAACCCGTTTCTGGCAATTTCATTACCTGGCATGGGTGATAATAAATGCATTGGAGCAAAAGCAAAGTTGAAAATTGCAGGCTGATGACCAACGAAATTCTGAATAGCTGAAATTTCGCCATTGCCATATACAACGCATTTTCTCGTACGACGTTGATCCCAGAGCATTTTATTTTCGAATATCAGTTCCCAGGCTCTTTCGCTTATAATGTCTTTCAGTGTGAGGCTACCTGCAGATAATGGGGCAAGTTTAGCTCTGGTTCTGATTTCGTTGATACCTTTTACAATATCGTTGTCAGGTACCGACTGGCCTAATTGTTTTAACGCCCAGTTTACTTCCGTGAGCATCAATAAAATTTCTCCATAGCGGTAATGTGTCCAGTTCAGACCGGAACCTTGTGTCGATTTAACAGACGCAGCAACGTATTGCTTATAGATATGTGGAACATCAAAACGAACTGTATCTTTTACATTGTTAAATTTAGTATCCCACGTGAAGAAAAACTGACGTTCCTTTTTCCGCAAGTCATTATTAGAATAGGAATTGTAATATCCTACCCATGGAATAAATGTACCGTTTTCTTCTTTTGGGCCAATCGCACTTAGCAAAGGAAGAGATGGTTGTATAACACCATTACCCCAGAGTGTCGCACTATATTGCACCTGAAATATTGCTTCCCCCTTATTGTTCATTGCCGGATCGCGCAAATTATCATAGGTCCCCAATGCATATTCACTACCATACAGCGCGTTAAGTTGTGTTTGTGCCTTTTTTAAGAATTCAACACCACTTGCAACCGGATAGGCCTGCATTGCCCAGGCTCCTGTTCCGCACCAGTCTTTATCCGGACTGGTAGCCACTTCCTGATAAGGATAACCCGCAACGGTCATATATACATCTGCCAGTATGGCCCGGGCTACATCCTGTGTTACGCGACCAATTGTGGATCTACCTGCCGGAAGATTGGCAACTGCGAATTCAAGGTCAGGAATAATTACTTCATCATAAATTTTTTTCAGGCTGGTACGAGGCATCTCTGTTGCCCACACATCTGTTATTGGTTTTGTTATAAGAATAGCATCACCCCAGTAGCGCACAATACAAAAATAATAGAATGCCCTTAAGGTACGTACTTCTCCCAAAGCTTTTTTAAGGTCTGTCTCATTCATTTTAATCAAAGGAAGTTGCTGGATAGAGAGGTTACAGTCTTGTACACCTGAATACCAATAAAACCACGGATTATTGTAATTGTCGAGTAAACTACCTGTTACCTGATTGGTCGCAAATTTATTGAACAGAACGTGTGGCTCATCTGTGTATGCCCCGCCAGTGGGGTACTCAATTGTAGAGGGAATATTATTTCCCCAATCTCCCGCACCACTAGTCCAGTTTTGCAACCGTCGATAAGGTCCAACTGTAAAAGGTTCTTTAAATTCTGTACCTGTTAGATTTGCTGCAGTGGTTAGTTGTCCTGTAGGCACTTCGTTCAGAAATTCCGTGCAACCACCAAGCGCCATAAAGAATATCACCAAAAGCGTAGTGAATCTTAATGCTATACTGTTTTTTATTTTGTAGTTCATGATATTAAATTTTTACAATTAGAAAGTGACATTAACGCCCAAGCTGAAGGTTGTAGGAACTGGATGCATATATTTATCAATATTTGGAACCCTTCCATTAATTTGCTGTATAGAACTACCTTCAGTATCATAACCAGGAAGTTGACCTGCGGTTAACAAAAAGAAATTTTCTGCAGTGGCATAAACTCTCAATTTATCTAAACCACCAAGGTTACCTTGGAAAGTATAACCTAGTGAAGCCGACTGCCCCCTAATGTAGGCAGCGTTAAAAATCATCCGGGTGTCAGGGTATGAGTCGTAACGTCCACCGGCATTACCGGCACGAACCTGGGCTATCATTGTTTCCTGATGATCAGGACGCCATCCATCCATAACTGTGTTCATCATACCATTTACAAACTGGCGGTCTTCCGCAGACTCATGCACGATAGCTTTGTCAACTCCGCCTACAAACATAATGTCGATACTTGCATCAAAGTTCTTATATGCAAATGTGTTGTTCAGACCACCGTAGAATTTCGGATAGGCGTGACCAATAACATCACCGTCAGTCAGCAGCTCAATTTTACCATCATTATTTGTATCCTCAAATTTCAGGTCTCCCGGTACTCTGCCATAACGCGCTGCCTGCACTGCTTCCATAGTGCCCCAGGTTCCCATTCGGTTCAATCCAAAGAATGTTCCGATTGGTTCTCCAACTCTATAAACGCTGGTTCCTTCACCCGCATTAGTAGATACGTAAATGTCGGCACCGGTAGGGCCGAGTTCCATAATTTCATTTTTATTGGCTGCTATTGTAAAGAGAGTTTCCCATGAAAAGTTTGTCTTTTGGACATTGACCGTGCTCAATGTGAACTCGATACCGGTGTTTTTAACCGAACCCAGGTTTACCCAAGCATTACCTGTTGTAGTTGATTGAGGTATTGGAAGATTAAACAACATATTGTCAGTTGTTTTTTGGTAAACATCTGACGTCACATTAATTCTATTTTTAATCAAGCCAAGATCTACCCCAACATTGTACTGTGTTGTTGTTTCCCATTTCAGGTTATCGTTACCGGTAGAGCCCGGAAAAAGGCCTGCATTGTGGCCATTTGCCAATAAAACATTGGTGGTACTAATATACGTTTGTGTTATATAATTACCAACTTCCTGGTTACCTGTTTGTCCGGCACTTAAACGCAGTTTAAGGTTAGATATTGTTTTGCTGTCGGCCACAAAACCCTCTTGAGAGATTCTCCATGCAGCACCAACAGAAGGGAAAAAACCGTATTTGTTGTTTGTTCCGAATTTTGATGAACCGTCATAACGCCCGGTTGCTGTTAACATATATTTGCCCCGGTAGCTATAAGTACCACGGGCAAAATAAGAGTTTAACGCACCCCTGGCATTGCTGGAGCCTACTGTAGGTGGATTGCTACCCGCTCCTAAATTATCCCATTGGTAAAAATTTGAAGCGAATTTGGATGCCGATGCAGTTAACCAGTCATATGTATTTTCAGACCATGAAAGCCCAAGCAAACCTGTCATTTGATGATCACCTATTGTTTTATTATAGTTGAAATAGTTTTCGGATTGCCAATATTTCCATAATTGATGGTAACCATTTGCATCTGAATTACGTCTGCCCTGATAATCTCCACTATACCATCTACTAGCCATATTCCTGTTATCTACAGAGAAGTTTGTTTTAAAACTCAGGTCTGGTGTAATTTGTGCAGTTAGTTCCAATGCTCCGGTAAATTCGTCTTGTTGGAAATAGCCTTCGTCCTGATTTAGCATAAAAGTCGAACCTGGCCGATTCTCACCAACATTAAAGTCCCTGGCAGTAGGCCATGTATTGGCATAAGCTCCATATATTGCAGGATCATTAGGATACTTATATGCTGGCAAAATAGAAAAATATTCCGAGGTATTTCTCATTATATCAGAACTCATTCGGTCTTGTTTACTTCTTGCATATGCTATGTTGGCGCTCATATTGAGCCATTCAGTAAGTTCACTGTCTATGGTCACCCTCGTATTTAACCGGTCGTTGAACGATTCTTTCAAAAGCCCATCCTCGTTGTTACTACCTATAGCTATAGAGTATTTTCCTTTTTCCGTTCCGCCGCTCACTTGAAAATGGTGTTTATTTGAAACAGCCGCTCTGAAAACTTCATCTTCCAACAATGTGTTAAATCTTGGTTTATAATATTTTCCATCGTTACCCTGAAAATTAAGACCAGGTAAATACGCGTCTTTTGCAACCTGTTCGAACAACCATGGCATCTCTGACCATGATGCTCCTGCTGCATTTGGGCCGCGAAAATCCTTTGATCTTGTCAGGCTTCCATACTTAGGCGTATTGTTAAATGCCTGTTCATAAAGGTACATAAACTGGTCGGCATTTACTGCGTCGTTTCTTCTTGTCTTGATACCAACTGAGGCTGAACCATCGTAGTTGACTCTTACTTTGCCTGCAACCCCACGCTTGGTTGTTATAATAATAACACCGTTTGCCCCGCGTGTACCGTAGATAGCAGTAGCCGACGCATCTTTTAAAACATCCATAGTTGCAATATCCCGAGGATCGAGGTTTTGCAAGGCATTGATCACACCCACAATTCCATCCACCACAAACAGAGGATCAGAACTGGTATTAATGGAGTTTGTACCCCTGATTCGAATTTGAGGCCTACCGCCCGGATCCCCGGCAGCCTGCCTGATTACCTGAACACCTGCGATTTTGTTCTGCAGGGCCTGTCCAACGTTTACAACTGGCCTGTCAACCAGTTTTTCCGGTGTTATACTGGAAACGGAACCGGTAACGTCACTTTTTTTCATGGTACCATAACCAATTGCCACAACCTCGTCAATTCCAATGGTTTCCTCCTCAAAGACTACATTGATTGTTGTTTTACCAGCAATTACAATTTCCTGTGTCTTCATTCCCACAAAAGAAAAGACTAAAGTGGCATCAGTCGGCACATTCCCAAGTGTGAATCTGCCATTGGAATCAGTGATCGTTCCGTTTGTGGTTCCTTTTACCAGTACGGTTACCCCCGGAAGAGAAGATCCGGAAGATTCGGTCACTTTCCCCGAAACAGATTTTTGCTGTTGTTCCAGGTTATTTAATTTAGTGAAGAACCCAAACTCGCTGGTGCGTTCAATCTCACGAAAAACATCCACCAGGGTGGCATCTTTCATCTTCAGGTTGATACGCGCAGTCTGGCTGTAGCTCGAACCAGCAGTTGCAGCAAGCACTGCAAACAAAATCAGAAAAGTAGTTAGTTTCATAACGCGTGTAATTACTTTCCACCTTCGCCGTGCCAGGCACGACATTTCACAGCATTTTTTCATACGTTTATTTTGAATTTAGTGAATACTGGAAACTGACTCCACTCAGTTTCATTTATTGAAATTCGGATGCACCCGTGGAGGGGTGCATTTAATGATATACTTAAATTATTCCTCCAGCAGATTAACCTCTTTTATAGTGCCCTTACTTTTATTTACACGAAGAGTCTTTATTTCGCAAGGTTTGAAATTACCGGTCCATTTACGTTTAGCAAAAAGTAAATCAAATGTTGCTGTGGTCTGGAACCCGGATGTCTCAACGCACCGGACAATTATGTCTTCATCGATTTCAGATTGTTTGATAGATGATACCACCACGTTTGGAGCATCAACAGAGAGGAAAGAACCGGTTTTTGGCATCGATCCGCCGTGTATTCCCTGGTAAATGGCTACCGGGAGGGCAATGAATTCCTCTGCGATCCTTGCAATGTTGCTCTCCTTCCATGTATTCTTATGAGGAACAAGAAGCATGCGGAAGGTTTGAATTCCCTGGTCCATCCATAGATGTTCTGCCTTCATATCGAGTACTTTTGGATCGTGATGGGCAAATACTGCTGAACGGGCAACAGAGATCCGCATATCATTTTCGAGGACATTATAACCATATTTGGCATCGTTAACGACTGAGAGACCTGAGGTATTGCCGTTATTTACTCCGCTTACATCAATCCATCTCTGACCCGGATCTTCCCACCCATTGGTTAGTCGAACAATATGTCCGTAAGGTGTTTCATAGGTTGCGGATGGTGATTCAACATCGACAGGGAATGAGAACTTAAGCATCTTAAGATGTTCGTGCCAGTCGAGAGTGACCTTTGCCTCCAGGTTTTGTGAACCGGAATATAGTGTCCAGTCGATAGTGAGTGTAGAATCATGATATGTGGTTATTACCCTGACAGTTGCCCTTAATGGGCCATTTTCAAGAACAATGATTTTAGCATTTCCAAAAGCTCCTATCTCATTATCGAATGTTTTAATATCGTGACTCCAGGTATCGCTTGGATCATCAATTATAATTGCTTTGCATCCGGTTGTACCACCTGTAAACAGCTCTTTGCCGCTTTCTTTGTTTAAAATGCTGATTGTCCCGTTATTTGTAATTTTCACCTTTATGAAACCATTTTCCAGGGTGTTATCTTCAGTTTTTACAACATCTTTAGGCTGCAGAGGCTCTCCATTCATAAGTCGTATCTGACGGTATCCCATTGGTGGGATCGAAGTATTCACAACAAGCTTCATGCGGCTGCCGGTCTGGGTTGATCCTGAAACCCATTGATGAAGCAGCGAATTACCCTTTTCATCTTCTACCCGCGACGGGTTGCGGGTATTCCAGTTAAAATCATATTCAATGTTTCCGCTGACTTCCCAGGCATGTGTATTAAAGACCACCAGATACTGAGAAGCAGGATCCTCTGTAGGGATCTGAAATTCGAGTTTCTGAGCTGCCATATAAGTTGCCTGGTGAGCTATGTCAAGAGCATAGCCATATCCTTCACGGGCGGTCTGGGAATGTTCAAAAAGTGAAGTTCCGGGAAGGCTATCGTGAAATTGGAGAAACAACACTCTTTGCCATGCAGAGGTCAGTTCTTTCTTTGGATAATTGGCTCCCCAGGCAGATGACCCGATGGCAGTTATTTTTTCTGCAATTACAAGGGCTGCTTCTGATTGACGGTTACCTTTCTTGATTTCTGATTCAGCGGTATAACAACCAACTGCATGATGCTGGAGGTCGTCTTTAATTACCGGGAGGTTCAGAGTCTTATCATTGCGAACTTCCTTAAAATAGTTATCTGTGGTACTGTATAAAACTGCCGGAGCGCCTTTTTCAACCTTAAGTTCATCAATTGAACGTATATTTTCCTTTGTCGCTCCACCTCCATGGTCCCCTACACCATAAAATGCCAAAAATGATTTCATTGGCTGGTCCTTGTATTGTGTCATAATACTTTTAACACGATTCTTTACAGATCCTCCGTCATTATAGCTAAACTGGATGCGATAGGTTAAAACGCGTGTCCCATCCGGACCTTCCCACCAGAATAGATCTGACGGAATTGTTTTTTCCCTGATTCCCGGACGCATGAAAATGTAATTATCCATTCCCTGCAATTTTATTATCTGCGGTAACGTACCCGTGTGCCCAAATGAATCGGGATTGAATGCCACTGTGGCACGATGCCCCAGAAGACGTTGAAGGGTCAGCTGACCATACAATCCCTGTCTTACCATTGCCTCACCGCTGGGCATATTCATATCGGGTTCAACCCACCATCCTCCGACAACATTCCATCGGCCTTCTTTAACGCGTTTCCGTATCTCAGCAAGCATTCCGGGATCGTTATCAGCAACCCATTGGTAAAATTGTGCAGAACTTCCAGTGAAGGTAAAGTCAGGTGTTTCATTCATGCGGTCCAATGCTGACCGGAATGTACTGTGAACTACCGAGACACCTTCTGACCATGGCCAGAGCCATACAGGATCAATGTGGCCATGTCCAATCATTTGAAACTTGAATTTTGAAGCATCAGCCGGCCATTCCACAACTTGTGGTACGTCATTTGCAAAAAGCACGATCACCACAAGGCCGACCATGACCGCTAACAATCGCTTTTTCAATCCGGCGACTCCAAACGAAAGCCAACACCTCGTACCGCCTCAATCCATCGATTGTCACCGAGCTTCTTTCGCACGGCCGCAACATGCGCGTCAAGGGTCTTCGTTGGTCCGTACCAATTCATGTCCCAGACAG
>JANONW010000236.1:0-12381 GCA_031421065.1 Prolixibacteraceae bacterium | reverse complement strand
GGGCGCTCCTCCCTGTCAATTTTAATACATACGAAATGTTCGTTCATCACCCCGGCAACTTCCGGATCTTCAAACGATTCGTGCTCCATCACGTGGCACCAATGACAGGCCGAATAGCCAATACTGATGAGCAAAAGTTTGTTTTCCACCTTGGCCTGATTCAAAACTTTTTCGCCCCATGCCTGCCAATTCACCGGATTGTGTGCATGTTGCAGCAAATACGGCGACGTTTCGTTGATAAGTTCGTTGGTATATTTTTCGCTTTGCATGTTGTTTTAATTTCGATATGCAAGGAAAACAAGCGGTAGGAAATAAAGTTTTTGAGTAAATACAGTTTAAACCTCTATCTCGCCTCGCAAATAAGTAACCGCTTTCCCGGCAATCAAAACCCTTTCGCCAGTCAGGGTGCACCAAAGCTGGCCGCCACGATCAGAAAGCTGGAATGCAGTCAATTCCGATTTATTTAGCCTGCCCGGCCAGAAAGGCACCACCGCAGCCGGATTTCCTTTAAACAGTTAGGATGCAAAAGCACCTGCCTGATAGATTTTGAGTTTCATTTCTTAGAATTTCACCGTCAGTTTCAAATTCAATTTCCGTTTGGTCAGGTAATTCGGCACGCCAAACATATCGCCAGTATTGTTGGCAACCCACAGATACGAAATGGTATTGTTGATTCCCAGCAAGTTGAAAACTTCAAGGCTCAACCACATGTCTTTGATTGAATTGAACGCTTTGTGCCTAAATTCCTTGTGATCCTGATTGATCAGCACTTTTGAAAACCCGAGGTCGATTCGCCGGTAAGGAGGAATCCTGAATTGATCCATGTAGCGTTCCGAATTGGGCGGCCCAGTCGGAAGCCGTGAACCGTAAAATGCGGTCAGGTTCATTTTCCAGGTCGGGTTTCCGGGAAAATAATCCTGAAAAAACACGCTAAAATTGAAACGCTGATCGGTTGGGCGCGGAATGTACCCATGACC
Organism: Prolixibacteraceae bacterium; assembly: GCA_031421065.1. Lineage (GTDB taxonomy): Bacteria > Bacteroidota > Bacteroidia > Bacteroidales > Prolixibacteraceae > Aquipluma. The sequence continues at coordinate 11,404 of JANONW010000236.1, read as the reverse complement.
ATCTTTCAGGATGTCTTCTTCCGTTTTCATAATTGAAAGACTGGCCCAAGATTCAATTCCGCTCACAAATTCACCATTCACTTTCATATCCAGTCCGGTTGCATAACCATTTGCCGTTTGATTGGGCAAATATCTGATGCGAACATTGTCAATCTGGTAGGGGGTCAGGTTCTTCATCACTTTAAAATAGGCTTCAGTACTGAATTTAAATGGCCGGTCCCATGCGCGAAAAATATAGTCTGTTCCGAACAGTACCTGGGTTGACCGCTGGGCCTTGGTGTTAGGGTAAATTATCCCGTTACGGTCTTTCAGCTCTTTGTAGAATGCCGGCTGGGTATAAACTCCTCCTGAAAGATGGAACACAAAGTTGGCATTCCAATCGGGGAAATAACGAAAAGTTCCGCGTGGGCTCAGGAAAAACTCATCGGAAAACGACCAGTACTGAGCGCGAATCCCTCCGGTAGCATACAAAGCTCCTTTGTTGATTGGTATTTGATAAGTATCCTGTATATATGCCGTCAAACGGGTGGAACTCATGCTGTAATCAGTGTTCGTTGTGCTGTAAAGCCGAAGTTCCTCTTTAGCGCTCGGATCGTAAGGTCTGGACGGATCGTATTGATTGTGTGGCAATGAATATCCGGTCGAATCGCGCAAAACCCATTCGTTCATCCGGTCGTCAATCTTTTCAATTTGAGCCTTGATGCCCCAATTTATCAAGTGGCTTTCAGAATTATAGGCTCCTTTGTGTTCAAAGCTGTAAACCGTGGCATTCAGGTAATTCCGCGCATGGTTCAGGAAAGTGCCAACCCCAATATTCAAAACACTGTCTCCCAGATTTTCAGAACCTAAATTGCGTTCCAGCTCGTTCAGGTAATATTGCCCAAGGATATCGTACGTTTCTTCTTCCCTCGAATGAAATGCCGATGCGATGAATTTCATGTTCAGACGGTCGCCGGGATGGTAATTCGCAACCAACGCACCGGTGCTTGTAACAAACCGGTCAACCTCTTGACCTTCAAAATAAACTGTTGCATTGTATGCTTTATTAAAAGTACCGAAACTGGTTTTTCGTGTCTGCGGAATAAAATTGTATTGGTTTCGAGCCACATTGCCTAGAAATGAAACGTCAAATGCGTTGTTGAATTTATAGGTCAGGTAGGTTTGGGCATCGATGAAACGCGGATTGTATTCCCCTTTTTCGTCGAGGGTGCCCAATAAATACCTGTTTGTTTTGTAGCGAATTCCTGTGATGTGCGAAAATTTTCCATTTTTGCTCAAGTCTTCCAGTTGCAGCGAACCACCCAAAAGACTTGCAGATGCCGATCCTGCGAATTCGGTTGGTCTGCGGTATTTAATATCGAGTACCGACGACATTTTATCGCCATATTTTGCATCGAATCCGCCCGCCGAAAATTCGATGGACGAAACCATGTCAGAATTGATGAAGCTCATCCCTTCCTGTTGCCCGGCGCGGATCAAAAACGGACGGTAAACCTCTATATCGTTCACGTACACCAGATTTTCATCAAAATTTCCACCCCTGACCGAATATTGTGAGCTCAATTCGTTGTTGGTAGATACACCGGGAAGTGTTTTAATCAGTGCTTCTACCCCACCGGTTCCGGCATCGGTAATGCTGGCAAGGTATTTGGCATCTATCCGGTCCATGTTGGTTTTTTTGCGCCTGTGCTCGGTCACCTGAACCTCACCAATTTCCTGATCAATTTGCCTGAGAACGACATCGATGTTTATTCTTTGTTCTTCATCCGCAGTTATTGTCTTCTCAACTGTCAGGTATCCAATCATTGAATAAGCAATAACGACTGTTCTTTTTGCCGGAATACGCAAAAGATATTCTCCATTGCGGTTCGATACAGTGCCGATGGTCGAATTCTTCAGTGAAATGTTTGCCAGTTCAACAGGCTTGCCGTTTTCATCGGTTGCTTTTCCAAACAAAGTGGCATTATTGCTTTGTGCAAATACGCTTGCAGCACTTAAAATCAGAAGAAATTGGAAGAAAAGCGATTTAATTGACCTCATACCGGCAAAAATAATATTTCTGCTATAATTAACTGTTCAGAGGCCTATAAATTGTTTCTGATCTAAGGTTTTTTGTTAAGTTCCTGATAAAATTCATCGCCCTACTTTTACGGTTCATCCTGACTAAACAACAATCCGGTCATTTATTTTTTCTCAGTGAATTACCGCCGTTAATTTGAAGAAAGAAATCATGAGACCGTTATTCATTTCCTTTTTACTCTTGCTTCAGATCATCTCTTTTGCACAGGTTACGATTTCAGGTAAGGTTACTGATGAAAATTGCCTTTACTTTTGTTTTCGCAGGCTCGCTGATTGCCAATGCAATAATGTTTTTCAAAAACTGGAAAGAGGCCGCTGTTCAGCAGGAAAAACTCAAACGGCAACAACTGGCGCTGCAATACGAAACGCTGAAAAGTCAGGCAAACCCACATTTCCTTTTCAATAACCTGGATTCACTTACTTCGCTTATCAACGCCAATCCTGAAAAGGCAATTGAATTTGTGAAGCAATTATCTGAAGTTTACCGATACGTACTCGACCAAAAAGACCAGGAATTAGTGGCTCTTGTAACCGAAAATTAAAAAAGCCAGACGAGGAGCCCATTATCGTCAGCCGCGACAAAGTGCTGGGTTTTAAGGAATGGATGGATTTGTAAGAGGATGCTTAATGGTAAAAACCTTCCCGCTTGTTTTAATGTTATCAACCGTTATTTAAACTGTAGTTCAAACCTTATCTTTGAAAACTAATTTTGAAAGATCCAATATGAAACGGGACAGTTTATTTCTTCTGATAAGTATTTTGTGCTTTTCGTTACTTCTGAATGCCCAGGAGATTGACAAAAAACCGCTTACGATAGACGACTTTGCCACTTGGAAAGTGCTGATCAAACCAATTGTCTCTAACGATGGCAAACTGGCCGCATTCGAACTGAACCCGCAAAAAGGCAATGGAAAACTTATCGTAAAATCGACCGATGGTAAAAAAGCTGATACGATCAGCAGAGGCTTCGATGCTCAGTTTTCTCCTGAATCTGACTTTATCGTTTACAAAATAAAACAACCTGAAGACTCGATCCGAAGTGCAAAAAAGAAAAAGCCCAAAAAAGAAGAAATGCCCAAAGATAGTCTGGGAGTACTGGTTAACAAGCGGCACAAAGCTTATGCATTCCCCAACCTGAAACAATATTCGATTCCAAAAGAAAATGCCCGTTGGGTGGCTTTCCTGACCGACATGAAGAAACCAGACAAAAAGACAGAAAAAGCGGAGGGCCCGAAAGCAAAAAAAAACAGCGACACACAGAACGAATCCAATAGTCAGCTGGTATTGTTTCATGCAGCTTCCGGAGATACGGTTTGCTTTCAGAATGTAACCGAGTATTATTATGCACCGCTTGGACACAGCGTAACGTTTATCCGCCAGATCAAAGATTCGCCCGACCGCACCGAAATCGTGGTTTTTGACACCGATAAAAGAAAGGCATTTGTCATATTTAATAAGATTGGAACAGCAAAAAAAATCACTTCCGATCAGCAAGGTGGCAAATATGGCTTCTTGTTTTCGACCGATACGATCAAGGAAAAAGTTTTCAGTTTATACTACGGATCGCTCACTACCGGCGAACCAAAACCTGTTGTAATGCCCAATGGAAAAGGAATGCCGCTTGGCTGGGCTCCTTCAGGATTTGCGGAACTTACCTTCTCCGAAAATGGCCAGCGAATTTTCTTCGGAACAAACCGCAAGCCACAAGCCGAAGCCAAAGACACCCTTTTGGAGGATGAAAAACCGGTGCTCGACATTTGGTCATGGAAAGACAAAGAGTTGCAGCCCGAGCAGAAAATCAATCTGGAAAAGGAAAAGAAACGTACTTATCTGGGGGTTTACCTCATCGAAAAAGACAATTTCATTCAGTTGGGCGATCCGGTTGTACGTGATGTCAAAACAATACAGAAAGGGAATGGCCGTTATGCGCTGGGAATCGATCCATCTCCCTATAAACTGGAAGCTTCGTGGTCGGATAAATCAAATGCCGATTATTACCTTGTTGATGTGGAAACCGGAACAAAAAGAATAATTGTTCAGGAGAAATCACTGGTTTCATTATCGCCCGGAGGAAATTACATCGTATGGTACGATCCGGACGACAGTACTTATTACTCACGTTCAACAGATATAAATGCGAAGGAGGCACTGGACCTGAGTTCCCAAATACCGGTTTCCTTTTTCGACGAACGCTGGGATATGCCAGCAGATCCGAACGCTTACGGGATAGCCGGTTGGTCGGAAAACGACAAAATTGTGTTTTTGTATGATCGTTACGATATCTGGAGGGTTGATATGGAGGGGGCCAGGGTGCCCATGTGTGCCACACGAAACTACGGAAGAAAAAATTTCCTGAAATTTCGCTACCAGAAGTTGGATCCGGAAGAGGAATTTATCGATACCAACAAGCCTGTCATTGTTTCTGCTTTCGACGAACGCAACAAATCTGGAGGATACTTCAATGCGGATTTCCGCAGTTACACCGATCCTCGTTTGCTGCTGATGGAAAATTACAGGTTCGAAAAACTGGCAAAAGCTAAAAATGCAGAGGTGCTGATCTGGACCCGCGAAAACATAAGCGAATCGCCTGATTTGTGGAGCGGCAACCAATTATTTGAACATCGCCGCAGACTTTCTGATTCCAATCCGCAGCAAAAATCGTTCGTTTGGCCGGTTGTCCGTTTGATCCACTGGGATTCATTCTCAGGAAAACCACTCGAAGGGTTATTGTATTTTCCTGAAACCATTAACCTTGACCGGAAATACCCAATGGTGGTTTATTTTTACGAACGCAATGCCGACAACCTGCATACTTATGTAGCTCCCTCTCCCACCCGATCAACTGTCAACCGTACCTATTACGCCAGCAACGATTACATTGTTTTTGTTCCTGATATCCCTTACGACGAAGGTTATCCGGGACAGTCAGCTTTTGATGCGGTGGTTAGCGGAACCCAGTTTGTTGCCAGCATGTCGCCGTTTATCGACCGGAATAAAATAGGCATTCAGGGCCAAAGCTGGGGCGGATATCAGGCAGCATGGCTCATTACCCAAACCAACATGTTTACCGCAGCAATGGCTGGCGCACCTGTCAGCAATATGACCAGCGCGTATGGAGGAATCCGCTGGGAGTCCGGCCGCTCGCGCATGTTTCAATATGAGCAGTCGCAAAGCCGCATAGGCGGAACGCTGTGGGACAAACCGCTGCAATACATCGAAAATTCGCCTTTATTCTATGTTCCTAAAATCAAAACTCCATTACTCATCATGCACAACGACAACGATGGGGCAGTTCCGTGGTATCAGGGAATTGAACTTTTTACAGCCATGCGCCGCCTGAACAAACCAGTTTGGATGCTGACCTATAACAACGAAGAGCACAACCTTAAAGCAGAAAGCTGGGCCAACCGAATGGATTTAACCATCCGCATGAAACAGTTTTTCGATCATTACCTGAAAGGCGAACAAATGCCGGCATGGATGCAATATGGAATACCAGCCATCAGGAAAGGGAAAGAATTGGGATATTAAGGAAAATTAAAGCATCATCTCCAATTGCCCGTAACTTTTGACAACTGCATCCGCTTCCTTTTGACTCTGCGGATTTGCTCCGGAACCCTGATAGGCAACACAACTCATTCCGGCGGCCTGGGCGGCTTTGATGCCGTTTGCAGAATCTTCCACAACCATGCAATCTTTTGGTAAAACTCCCAATTTTCGGGCTGCCAGCAAAAAAACATCCGGTTCAGGCTTGCTTTTCCCGGCTTCCTGACTGCTAACCACCACCTGAAAATACTTCCGAAGACCTGTCTTTTCCAGGATTATTTTGATGATTTCAGGATAAGAAGAAGAGGCGACTGCCATTGGAAAGTTCTTGCTGCTAAGTTTTTCCAGAAGATCAATCAATCCGGGCATAACAGGAATTTCATCCAATTCAGAAAAATAATGGATACTTTCTGTCTTGTTTTGTTCAATAAGCTGTTCCACCGGAACAGTTAAGGAATGTCGTCCGGAAATTTCCCTCCACATCACATCCGAAGTCGTACCCATATATTGTTGGTGTTCTTCGTCTGAAATTAAGATCTGATTGTGGAGAAATTGTTGCCTTTCAATTTCAGTGTGAAATGGTTCGCTGTCAACAAGCACTCCATCCATGTCGAAGATAATTGCTTTTATCATTGGGTTCGTGTGTTTTGGACCGGCCATGGGGCAGATCAGTTTTGGCATTAATAAACAGGTGTATTTTAAACAAATGTAAGAAAATGAAACGAGCTATGAGAATTGCTTCACACACAGGAAAATGATTATTGGCGAGTTCCATCTGGCCATTAAAAATCAAATTATAAACACATGAAATATACGTCAATCGTTTCATTATATTTATCCGGATAAGTAAAATTCCAGTTTATTGTCAGTGCCTGTGCTATAAAAACTTTGGCAATTGGAAGTTCATGTTTATAGTTTAGATTTTTACCTTTGTTACCATTCAAAAAAACCAAACTACCATGAAAAAATTTAATTTAAACCTATTCTTCATTTTAAGTATTTTTCTGCTTTCCTCATGTCAGGAAAAAGAACCTGAATGGACAGAACTCTTTAACGGAAAGGATTTATCTGGCTGGTCGGCCAATCAAAATCCTGAGTCATTCCAGGTTGAAGATGGATTGTTGGTCGCCAATGGTCAAATCAGTCACCTTTTTTATACCGGTGATTTCAAAAAAGACGTTTTCCGAAATTTCGAGTTAAAAGCCCAGGTTAAAACCGATCCCAACAGCAACTCCGGAATTGTTTTTCATACACAGGAACAAGCATACGGGCCTTTGTTGCGGGGTTATGAAGTTCAGATTGACAATTCGTATGAACGTCCGGGCGATTTTCAGGAACTAAAAAAAACCGGAAGTTTATACGGAATCCGAAATATTTATTACCCAACCGTAAAAGATGACGAATGGTTTGAACTTCACTTCAGGGTGGTCGAAAACCGTTGCGAGATATTTGTCAATGGAACAAAAGTGGTCGATTACATTCAGCCTGATGAACCTTACCGGCCTAAAAATGACAAGCTGAAAGTTTTTAGCAATGGACGAATTGCCCTGCAATGTCACGATGAACAGAGTAAGGTGTATTTCAAGAGCATACAGGTTAAGCCGCTGCCAAATGCCGAAAAATTCGAATTACTTGTTTCAAAAGAATGGGATGATAAAGTGACCAAACTAATGTTCGAAAACTTCCCGCTGATCGATTTTCATGTTCACCTGAAAGGTGGCCTGACCATTGAACAGGCATGTGAAAACTCAGTTAAACTAGGCATTAACTATGGCATTGCGCCCAATTGCGGATTAAAATTCCCGGTTACTGATGATGCGTCACTGGCTGCTTATATGGACACGGTAAGGGCAAAACCAATCTTCAGGGGAATGCAAGCTGAAGGCCGTGAGTGGATAACTTTATTTTCGCCGGAAGCTGTCGCCAAATTCGATTACGTATTTACCGATGGTATGACCTGGACCGATCACAAAGGCCGTCGCATGAGGCTTTGGATGAAGGATGAGACTTTTGTTGAAGATGAACAAAAATTTATGGACGAGCTGGTTGGCAAAATTGAAAGTGTAATTTCGCAGGAACCAGTTGATATTCATGTAAACCCAACATTTCTGCCTGATGTGATTGCTGCAAAATACGACGAACTCTGGACAGATGCCCGCATCGACCGTTTTGTAAAAGTTTTGGCTGATAATGGAGTTGCGCTGGAAATCAATGCACGGTACAAACTTCCTTCAGAAAAAATTCTTCGTAAAGCCAAAGAAGCCGGGGTTAAATTTTCCTTTGGCACCAACAACACAGGAGCTGATCTTGGCACGATTGATTATTGTTTCGAAATGAAGGAAAAACTCGGTTTAACATACAAAAACATGTTCATGCCAAAAAAGCACAACGAAAAACCGGTACTGGTAAAAGGGCTTCCGGCAAAAATTACAGGATAATATTTTTTCCCTGATTATTATATGGATTTGCCCTGAACAGAAGAAATAAAAAGTGTTCAGTCGCAGTTTATAGTCGCACTGTCATAGGTGTGCAATGAAATAGGGACACTGAAAGTGTCAAATATTAATAACCCCGGGTAAGGAGGTACGACGTAACCCGGGGACAATGATAGTTCATAGATTTTTGCAGACCAGACCAGTACAATTAAATCATACCATTTATGAAACAACTATCGTATATTCTTTTATTGATTGCCCTGCCCATGCTGGCAGTTTCGCAAACCAAATTTCAATTTCAAAACACCAGTTTATCCACACAGGAACGAGTTGAAAACCTGCTTTCTTAAATGACACTTCAGGAAAAAATAGAGCAATTGCGCTACCAATCGCCGGCCATTGAACGGCTTGGAGTTCCGGAATACAACTGGTGGAACGAATGTTTACACGGTGTTGCCCGAGCCGGTTATGCAACCGTATTTCCTCAGTCGATTTCAATTGCAGCATCGTGGGATACTGAGTTAATTCATACCGTGGCCAATGCAATTTCGGACGAAGCACGCGCCAAACATCATGAATTTGCTCGCCGTGGACTTCGGAAGATCTATCAGGGATTAACTTTCTGGTCGCCAAACATCAATATTTTCCGCGACCCTCGTTGGGGCCGTGGGCACGAAACGTATGGCGAAGATCCATATCTGACAGGTCAAATGGGACTTCAATTCGTAAAAGGTTTGCAGGGCGACGATCCAAACTACCTCAAAGTAGTGGCAACTGCCAAACATTTTGCGGTTCATTCAGGCCCGGAACCTTTGCGCCACGAATTTGATGCCCGTATCAGCGAACGCGATTTTCGCGAAACGTATTTGCCGGCTTTCCGAACATTGGTGGTTGACGGCGATGTATATTCCATTATGGGCGCCTACAACCGTTTTCGTGGAGAATCTTGTTGCGCCAGTACCGAACTTTCAGGAATACTGCGCAACGAATGGGGTTTTCAGGGTTATATTGTGAGCGATTGCTGGGCGATTGCTGATATCTGGAAATACCATAAAATTGCAAAAGACGAAGCTGAAGCTGCTGCTCTTGCTGTATTGCGCGGAACTGATCTCGAATGTGGCGACACATACAAAGCTTTGCCTGAAGCTGTGAAACGTGGATTACTCACAGAGAAAGATCTGGATGTTTCGGTGGCAAGACTGATGACTGCCCGTTTTAAACTTGGAATGTTCGATCCGGACGAAAAAGTTCCGTATGCGCAAATTCCTTTTTCAGTAAATAACAATCCGGCCAACGATTATTTGGCGCGTGTTGCCGCTCAGAAAAGTATCGTTCTGCTGAAAAATGCAAAGAATGCATTGCCACTGAAGAAAAATCTTGCGCGCATTGCGGTTATAGGCCCGAATGCCGACGAAATTGAATCGCTGTGGGGAAATTACAACGGTATTCCTTCGAATCCGGTAACCGTACTTCAGGGAATAAAAAACAAAGTAGCGCCGCAAACCGAAGTGATTTATGCGCAAGGAAGCGAGTTGGCTGATGGCATTTCGAAATTGGTTCCAATCCCATCCATTTATCTTGAAACTGAAGACGGAAAACAAGGCGCATTTGGTGAATATTTTGCCAACAATAAATTGGAAGGACAGCCACTCTTTACCCAAATTGACGACAATGTTGATTTTTACTGGGAAGCTGGCTCACCCGATCCGCGTATGCCGGTTGACGATTTTGGAGTGCGTTGGACGACTTTCCTGAAAGTGCCACAAACCGGCGACTACGAAATTGGGGGCTGGAGTATGCCATCTTTCAAAATTTATTTGGATGGAAGAGAAATTTTGGCCGGAGGTGGCGAACACCACGCTTTTCATGGTTCAGTAAAAATGAAACTTGATGCAGCGAAAAAGTATAAACTGGTATTTGATTACCGCAATTACCATGGCGACGGCGATGCCCGTTTGTTGTGGGCAACTCCGCAACCCAACATGCTGGCGCAGGCTGTTGAAGCCGCTAAAAAATCGGATGTTGTAGTCTTGGTTTTAGGTTTGAATCAACGTTTGGAAGGCGAAGAAATGCCCATTCAGGTGGATGGTTTTAAAGGCGGCGATCGTACTCATATGAATCTGCCAAAAACACAGAGCGACCTGATGGAAGCATTGAAAGCAACCGGAAAACCAATCGTTTTGGTTCTGATTAACGGAAGCGCGCTTTCAATCAATTATGCTGCCGAAAACATGGACGCCATCCTGACTGCCGGTTATCCCGGTCAACAGGGCGGAAATGCCGTTGCTGATGTAATTTTTGGTGATTACAATCCTGCAGGTCGTTTGCCTGTAACTTATTACAAATCGGTTGAGCAATTGCCAGCCTTCGAAAATTACGACATGGAAGGCCGCACATACCGCTATTTCCGTCAGGAGCCGCTTTATCCTTTCGGCTTCGGATTAAGTTACTCTAATTTTAAGTATTCCGATTTAAATATTCCTGCTGAAGCAAAAGTGGGCGATAAGATCAATGTATCGGTTAAAGTTACCAATACAGGCGACCGTGATGGCGAAGAAGTGGTGCAATTGTACCTCACCGACGAAAAAGCTTCAAGCCCGCGCCCTATCCGTCAACTGGAAGGTTTTAAACGTGTATCACTGAAAAAGGGCGAATCGCAAACGGTGCAGTTTACCCTTGAACCACGTCAACTTTCAATGATAAACAACAAAGACAAACAGGTAGTTGAGCCTGGCTGGTTTACAATTGCTTTGGGAGGCGAACAACCCGGATTTACAGGTACAACCAATGCAGAAACCACTGAAACCGTTTCCGGACGTGTAAATATCAAAGGAAAAATAATTGAACTTTATTCTATGTTAAACCAGTTCTTTTGCAAATGACTTTCTTTTCTTATCCATCGTTCCAGCCTCCTGATCCAAACATAAATAATAGCAAGCAGTATCCGCGGCCAAATCAGGATAAAGATGGGATAGCCTATCGCCACGAATAAAAGCGGATCTTCAAGTTGTGAGTGAGAAACTGCAATATGGTGGTTCAGCAAATCAGCATCTTCTTTACTTAATTTGCCTTCTTCCGATTGACTGATCATGATAGCACCGCCATACGAAAGCCCAAGCGTATAGGCCACCATCCACAGAAAACCAGTATTTGCAGGCAAACCCATAAGGCGCAACAAGGGAATAAATGGTTTTAGAATCCATTTGATCAATCCAAATTCATTCAGTATTCGCTGTATAATCAGCAGAAGATTTACCAGAATTATAATTTTTACCGTGGTGATTGCCATATCAGTCAGCCAATTTATAAGGGCAGGCTTAGTACATGACAAAAATATAAATATC
>JANONW010000235.1:0-1502 GCA_031421065.1 Prolixibacteraceae bacterium | reverse complement strand
GCTGCGTGGCAAAGTGAAACTTGACCCAATAGCGCTCATTACTGGCGTTAATGAAACTGAAGGTATGACTGCCAAAGCCGTGCATGTGACGATATGAAGCGGGGATGCCGCGGTCGCTCATCACGATAGTTACCTGATGCAATGCTTCCGGCAACAGCGTCCAAAAGTCCCAATTGTTCTTTGCACTGCGCATGTTGGTGCGTGGGTCACGCTTTACCGCATGGTTGAGATCCGGGAATTTGAGCGGGTCGCACGGACAACTCCCCAGGCGGGACTTCAACCCGCTAGATTTACTGCTGTTACTGCTAACGGTCAGTTCTAACATTCCAACATTTTGTTGGAATGTTAGAACTAACCCCGCTGCCCTTCTCAACCTCGACCTGGTTCGGGATAAGCCAATGCCAGCCAGGTCAAGGTTGCTCGACATAAGACCTTTAAGGCCTCTCCTCTGAGATCACGTGAGGTCGAAGCGGTCGAGGTTCATCACCTTGTTCCAGGCTGCGACGAAATCATGGACAAACTTCTGCTGCGCGTCCGCGCTTGCATAGACTTCCGCCAGGGCACGCAGCTGGGAGTTCGAACCGAAGACGAGATCGTCACGGGTGCCGGTCCACTTGACTTTACCTGTCTTGCGATCACGCCCTTCAAACACGTCCTGGACGTCCGAGACCGCCTTCCACTCCGTACCCATGTCGAGCAGGTTCAGGAAGAAGTCGTTGGTCAGCGTCTCCGGCCGCTTGGTAAAGACGCCGTGCTGGGTCTGTCCGACGTTGGCATTCAGGACGCGCATGCCGCCAACAAGCACCGTCATTTCGGGCGCGGTCAGGGTCAGTAGTTGTGCCCGATCGACCAGCAAGGCCTCGGCCGATACGCTGTATCTGCCCTTGAGGTAGTTGCGGAAGCCATCGGCGATCGGTTCGAGCACGGCGAAGGAGTTCACATCGGTTTGCTCCTGTGAGGCGTCCATGCGGCCCGGCGTGAAGGGAACCGTCACGGTGTGACCGGCATTTTTCGCCGCCTGCTCGACGCCTGCGCACCCAGCCAATACGATCAGGTCGGCAAGCGATACCTTCTTGCCGCCAGACTGCGCGCTGTTGAACGCATTCTGGATGGCTTCCAGCTTGGATAGAACCTTCGCCAGATGGGTAGGCTGGTTGACTTCCCAATCCTTCTGCGGGGCGAGGCGAATACGCGCACCGTTCGCACCACCACGCTTGTCGGAGCCACGGAAAGTGGATGCCGAAGCCCATGCGGTCGACACCAGTTGCGAGACAGACAGTCCCGACGCCAGAATCTTTCCTTTGAGCGAGGCCATGTCCTGCGCATCGATCAACTTGTGATGGGCTGCGGGGATGGGATCCTGCCAAATGAGCGCTTCGGCAGGTACTTCCGGGCCGAGATAGCGTGCGCGCGGGCCCAGGTCGCGGTGGGTCAGTTTGAACCAGGCCCGGGCGAAGGCGTCGGCGAACTGGTCCGGACTCTCGTGGAAGCGCCTCGAAATC
>JANONW010000234.1:0-5022 GCA_031421065.1 Prolixibacteraceae bacterium | reverse complement strand
GGTGGGCTTTTAAAGCTTCAAGTTCGCCGGGCGGAAGTTCGCGCAGGACATCGTCGCTCGTGTCGGTGTGTGGCAGGTTAAACCCAAAGTATTTGAGTACGTTTTCCCGAAAACCGTCCTCGCGCCGGTTGTTATTGTAGGCATTTCGCGAGGCTTCTTTGAAAATGTACATGAACAGCGATCCTGTAATGATCTCTGCCATCAAGTATTCCTTACGTTTACGCCTGTCTGTCAACTCGTTAAACTTACCAAAAAGATCTGGAAAGCGGGAATTGATCACTTTTCGGATGCTGGAAAGGAGGATTTTTGCCTTTTCAGATGCGGTGGTTTTTTTACATGGTTCTCTCAATGTAAAAAACACACAAAATGTATGATGAATACACGATAAATATTTGCATATCAAATAAATAACGTGTAACTTCACATCAATAAAAAATGCCACAGGACAAGTATCACCCCCCTGTGGCAAAAAAATAAAAAAATGAGAGAACACTATACTGTAAAGCAGTGAATTGGGGGTTAAGGCCTCCTTGTCTCTTGTTGGGTACAAAAATAGCCGGAAAAATATTTTTCACAGCATACTCTAACGATCTAATTTACAAGAATATTATTTTCGGGCTGAATCGCTGTCCGAAAGTTTTTAGATAATTAATTTTTAAAAACGTAATGTTTAAATAATCAACTAATTACGCTGAACAAATCTGCTTGAACGGGTAATTTATCTACATCGAATAACGTTTTTCCGGGTGGCATTTCCACTTTTTGAACCTTTCCGTTTATGCTGCAAATGTATTCAAAGCTCAGGTAGTGGAGTAAACAAATGCGTACCTTTTCACAAAAATTGCTGAATGCCGTTTTACCCTTGCAGTATACCCTACGAATCAATTCCAATAACAGGTAAACGATCATGGAAACAAAGATTTGTGATTTTACAGCATTTTCGCTTGTTCCCACAAAGGTTTTGATTTGCAGGTTTTGCTTCATTAATTTGAAAAATATCTCGATATCCCAGCGTTTCTTATATAGGTCGGCTATTGTTATTGCCTGCCAATCTACTTGATTGGTAATAAGGTGGATTACCTTGTTCTCATCTTCTTTATAAACGGTTACCAACCTGAATACTACATTTTCCAGTCCTGCCTTTTTTGCATCTTTGCTTGTGAATTTTATCAACTCATCTTTCAAAATATTTTGGTCTATCTTATCAGGTAAATCTAATTCCTCAACGCTTTCGTATAGTATGTTGCTTTTAAGACGTGTCACAAAAATATTTTTGGCATCATTTCGGCTTTTAAACAGTTCAAAATCAAAGTAAGCCCTATCCTCTACCACAATTGTTCCTTTAGGGAATATCTGACTGGCTAATCCTTTACTGTCATGAACTTTAGCATCAGTAATATTGATGTAATCCGGCAGCCCCAAGGTGTCGTCCCAAACGGTATGGATTTTCAACCCGCCTTTAGCTGTTCGGAACTTTGCCCAGTCAAAAAGGTTTAAACAAAGGCTAACAGTAGAGCTGTCAATCAGTTTGATCGTTTCATTTTTAACCTCTTCAATTACAGCCCTGTCCCGCTTATCTGTCAAGGTGCGTCCGTAATGCTTAATCAACTGATAATAAATATCTTCAAAGACCCTGTAATCCCGGTTTTTATTGCCATCGCTCATTGTAGATTTGACGGGGTTTTGCTTTAATCCTAAATCAACCATAAAGGTGCTACTGATTGATAATCCGCAACTTATATCCGAAAGTGTATAACACTTCCCAAGCTGTCCGAAACTTAAAGCCACTAATTGGTCGTAAGTCTTGTATTTATGGCACCCTTTGTCAGTTTGGAATTTTATGACCGATTTGCGAAGTATGTACGCTGGAATTAAATCTAAAACCTGACGGAGTATCGGTTTTTTGTTATTTTTGCTACGCTTGTGTAATTTCATTATTTCTGGTACTTTTGTATCAAATACAAAAATATGAGATTCTCAGGCACTTTTATTTTTAAAAGTTTCGGATAGTAGTGTTCATTTTTAAATAGCACGATTTAACTATTGGCAGGGTTGAATCCTGATTGCCATCTTTTATTCACCCATCAAACCGTCAGCTAAAGCTGACGGCAAAGGATAGTTTAGAATACCAAATTGGATGAATGCTTTGCGCAGTTTTATTCACCCGGTGACTCGAAGTCACCTGGTGAATATTTTTTGGCTTAGATGTCAGCTCCTCAAGCTGGCGCGGTCCCGAAACCTCGGGATGTAATCCGTTTCTTGCCGGAACGGCAAATACCTTCAGTGGCAACAACAACTTTCAACTCCAGCGATCAGATAGCTATCGGATTGGCGCGAACAGAGGGAAAATTTAACTAGGCTGGCAGCAACAACGGTTTAAAAAATATTAAAAATACGTTTGATGATATTGATAATAAAATCGTAAAAGCTATACAATACTTCCGCCTGAAAGAAATATTGTATAGTTTTGGTTTATATACAAACTAATTAGCGCCAACTATAAAAAAACGACAAAGCAATATTAAACTGACTGATTGAAAATTAAAATATGGCATTAAGCTGGAACGAAATAAAAGACAGAGCATTAAATTTCTCAAAGGAATGGGCTGACACTTCAAACGAAGAAGCAGACGCAAAACCATTTTTAGTTGAGTTCTTTAATGTGTTTGGCATTAGCAGTAAGCGAGTTTCGACCTTTGAACACAGAGTAAAAAAACTCGACGACAAAGACGGCTACATTGATTTGCTTTGGAAAGGAACAATATTAATTGAAATGAAAAGTCGGGGCAAAAACCTTGACAAAGCCTACAAACAAGCCAAAGACTACACACACGGGCTGAAACTACACGAACTACCGAGATACATTCTCATTTCTGACTTTGAAAACTTTAGGCTTTACGATTTAGATCCACCTCCCGCAGAGGGGTGTCCGCAGGACGGGATGGTTGAATTTAAACTCAACGACCTTGTAAATAATGTTCAGCATTTCGGCTACATTTTAGGTTATCAAAAAAAGGTTTACAAAGAACAAGACCCTGCAAACATAAAAGCTGCAGAGTTAATGGGTAAACTTCACGACAGGCTTGAAGAAATCGGATATACCGGTCACCCATTGGAAGTTTACCTGGTTCGTATTCTGTTTTGTTTGTTTGCCGAAGACACAACCATTTTCAACAAGCAACAATTTCAAGACTACTTAGAGCACCGGACAAACGAAGATGGAAGCGATCTTGCCTCAAAACTGCAAGAATTGTTTCAGGTTTTGAATACACCGAAAGAAAATCGTTTCAAAAATCTTGATGAACAACTTGTCGACTTTCCGTACGTAAACGGAAAACTTTTTGAAGAAAACTTACCAACAGCAAGTTTCGATAGTAAAATGCGACAAGCACTTTTAGACTGTTGTTACATTAATTGGAGCAAAATATCGCCGGCGATTTTTGGTTCGATGTTTCAAAGCGTAATGAACCCAAAAGAACGCAGAAACCTGGGGGCACATTACACAAGCGAAACCAATATTTTGAAACTCATCAAGCCACTTTTCCTGGACGACCTTTGGAAAGAATTTGAAAGCATCAAAAATGCTTCGACAAGCTCAGCCCAGGTAAAAAATAAATTAGCCGAATTCCATAAAAAATTAAGCGCCCTCAAATTCCTTGACCCTGCTTGCGGTTGCGGTAACTTTTTGGTTATTACCTACCGGGAGTTGCGTTTGTTGGAATTGGAGATTTTAAGGGCATTAAACAAAACCGGGCAAAGAGTAATTGACGTAAGGGATATTATTTGGCTTGACGTTGACCAGTTTTATGGCATCGAATACGAAGAATTTCCTGCACGAATTGCCGAAGTTGCTATGTGGCTTATCGACCACCAAATGAATATGCAAATATGCAATGAGTTTGGACAATATTTTGTTCGTTTGCCTTTGAAAAAAGCAGCTAAAATTTTGAATGGCAATGCTTTGCAAATTGAATGGGGAAATTTGATTAGTAGCGAATCAATAGAATTAGAAGCCAAGGATGCTATTGTAATTTTAAAAGAGCCAAAAGTTGAATACAAAACAGTGAATATTAAAACCGAAAAGCTCACCATTATTGACAAAAGAAATATTCAACCTATACAATATGAAGTGAGTAATTGCTTTGATTATATCATAAGTAATCCTCCTTTTATTGGAAAAAAGGAACAAAATGAATTTCAGAAGAAAGATTTAGAGTCAGTATTCAGAGGGGCAAAAGGAACAGGGGTTTTAGATTATGTTAGTTGCTGGTATATTAAGGCTGCACAATTAATTCAAAATACAAAAACAAAGGCTGCATTTGTTTCAACTAATTCAATTTCGCAAGGTGAGCAAGTTGGTTTACTATGGAATATCCTCTTTAACCTATACAAAATCAAAATCCACTTCGCACATCGCACTTTCCGTTGGAGCAATGAAGCAAAAGGCAATGCAGCAGTTCATGTTGTCATTATTGGCTTCGCCAACTACGACACTAATAACAAGAGCATTTTTGAGTATGAAGATATTAAAGGCGAACCACACGAAATAAAAGTTAAAAATATCAACCCTTTTTTAGTCGAAGGAAAAGACATCACAGTTGAAAACAGAAAATCGCCAATTTGCAAAGTTCCTGTAATGAATTATGGCAGTATGCCAATTGATGAAGGGAATTTAATTTTATCAGATGAAGAAAAGGAAGAAGCATTAATTAAAGAACCTTTTATAAGTGAAGCAATTAAACGCTATACCGGTGGCGATGAGTTTATAAATAATAAAAAACGTTGGTGTTTATGGTTACAAAACATTGACCCTGCATTAATGAAAAAATCTAGTTTCATAATTGACCGTATTGAAAAAACAAAGAAATTTAGGTTAAGTAGTAATAGAGAAGCTACCAATAAATTGGCTGAAAAACCAATGCTTTTTGGAGAAATCAGACAGCCCAAAACAAATTATATTATCATTCCAAAAGTATCTTCGGAGAATAGAAAATATATTCCTATTGGGATTTTAGAACCAAC
>JANONW010000233.1:0-1601 GCA_031421065.1 Prolixibacteraceae bacterium | reverse complement strand
GACAACGGTGGTCAATTGAAGGAGGACAGGCAATCCTGAACCTAAGATCAATTGTAAAATCTGAAAGATGGGATAGCTTTTGGAAAGAGCTTTCCCAAGAATATTATACTAAAAATGCTGCGTAATATGAGAACTGCACCCTTAAAATAGCACCCTTTTATACCAATAGTTCGTTAAATTTTAAGCGGCGATTTTGCCGTAATCCAATAGTTCTTTGACAATTTTTTGATTTTTTGCCGTGTTGGGGTTAATAGCGAACATGCACATAAATCGTTCGAGCATCAAAGTGTTGTTGTACAATGTCTTGTAATTGGCCATTGAGAATGGTTTCCGGATATCGGTCATGGTCGCCAACCAATCCTGTTTAGCCAAATTTACCACTGTAAGAGCAGCATTAAAATGGAAATCGAGCTTATTTTCGCTTCTGGCCTGACAGGTTGTAAGTCCAGTGAATTGCCTGGCATCCCGGTATAGAAATTCTATCTGGAAACGCGAACGATAATAGCGGACGATTTTTACTCCATCTTGTTTCAAATCGGTTGAGAAGTATAATTTTCGGGCTATCTCTTTGCCATCTTTAAGGAAAATAGTGATAGCAAGCTTTATGTCCCTTTTGAAAGCTTTGGAGTTAACAACTGCGGAATAGATTTTAATCTCTTCGGTGCACAGGTCTAAAGTGAAATAGTTGAAATCAATGTTTTTAACATCCACTTTGCCGGCAAACTTCTTTGGAGCTCCCTTTTTGCCTGTTTGTTCTCCTGTGTACTTGTACCTCAATACGCTATCATCCCTCAAGCGGCTTATTAAGTGCAACCCCGCTAAGATTATTGCATCAACAAATGGTTTTTTGGAGAAATAGGCATCGGCTACCATATAGTCTGTAAATCCTTTGAACTTTTTTTCATTTTCAGCAACAAGGCTTGCATAGTAAGTTAAAAGGGTCAACCCTTTTTTTACCAATTCCACAGCCGATGGTGTTTGCCATGCGTTTAGGTGCAGAGCCGTATTATTGGATATATCCACCACTGCAAACCCACAAATCTCTAAGCCCCATTTGGCTGATTTGGCAACACCGGACCAAAACTTGCTCCTTCCATAAGTTGACTTGCCTGCTTTGGGGATAAAACCTGGGTCAAGTGCAATTATCCGTTCACCTGGGACCGTTTGGTTTATCAACTGTTCATTGAACAAGAAAAAATCAAACTTCCTCTCAAACTGGTTTCTATAGGTTTGTTCACTGTAAGGGCTGAACCGCCCAAGTTGCAGGAAATTAATCCTACCTTTGATACTCAAAATATGCCAAAGAACGCTGATAATAAAATCTTTGCGTGGTTTGTTTAGTTTATCAAAGACTAAATTGTTTAATATACTGAATATCTGATACTTAACAACATTACTGACCTTAGGAATCATACTTAGAAAATTTTTAGAATAATCTTTTAAGATACTGATTTCTAAGGTATTAACCTAATTATTTATCACTTATTTCGTTGAAAATCAAACATTTATGCTAATATTTACCGGAGTATTGAATATAATACAATGCAAAACATAAACCCACTTGGCCTGTTCGACGACCATTTTCTGATGGAAAAACTCAC
>JANONW010000232.1:0-1663 GCA_031421065.1 Prolixibacteraceae bacterium | reverse complement strand
CGGTGATGAGCTGGTGCCGGAGTTAAACCAAGTAATCCTGGATTTCGGGCATGGAGAGGTGTTTAAAAAAAAAGAAGTACAGCATTGCGCTTAAAATCAGATAGTTTTGTCGTAGAAAGCAATGTTCGTTTCCCTACCGGCCACAACCTGCTATGGGACAGTGCCCGTAAATGCATTGGCACCGTTTCAAAGTTAATGAATAAACATAGGGATATTGAAGGTTGGCGCAAGATCGGCAATTGGCATGACGAAATAATGTGTTTGTATTTTTCGTTTCAGTCTGAATATGCCTACATTTACGGCTTCAAAAAAAGTAAACTGAATGAAGCGATTATTATATCTGATATTTGTCCTGATCGTTTTTGCAGCCTGCAAGGAAGTATTTGAGGCCCCGCCACAATCTCTGCTTCAGGCTTCGTTCTATCATTCGGAAACAAAAAAACCGGTCAGGTCCGTAATAACAGTGCTGGGTGTCGGAATCGACAGCCTTTGGGTGGACGAAATAAGTCTGTCGGAAGTTCTTCTGCCCATGACGATCAAAGACACCACCCGTTTTATTATTTGGCTCGATTCAAAATCGGACTCCATCACCTTCGTGCACGAAACAACCCGGAAATATGATTCGATGGAAACCGGGTTCTATTATGAATATAAATTACAGTCCGTCAGATTTACACAAAACCGGATTGATTCCGTCGAAATTATTGATAGCCTGATAACCACAAAATGGAATGAAAATATTAAGCTTTACATTCATCCTCTTGCTCCTGTCGGCAATTAGCTACGGGCAGGTTGAACAGGAGAAGAAATTGAAACCAAAACGGACTGATAATTACATCCACATGAGAGGAATCCGTGCCGGATTTGATGTTACGCGCCCGTTTCTGGATTTGTGGACCAAAGGAAATCGCTATGGCACCGAATTCTCTGCCGACATGGAACTTATGCCCAATTGGTTTGGGGTTTTCGAAACCGGTTACGATGCCATGAAGATCAAGACCAGCTATGTTGATTACAAAAGCAATGGAAATTATTCGCGCATCGGGTTCGACTACAATTTTCTTCAGGCTGAAAACAAAGATGACAAAGATATTTTCTATTTAGGATTGAGGTACAGTTTTGCCCTGTCGAGGCAACAAGTTGATCAGTACATGATTGATTCCTATTGGGGAACAGAAACCGGAAGGTTCGGAAATCAAAACTATTTTGGGCACTGGGCCGAATTCCTGATTGGGATTAAGGGAGAAATATTCAACAATTTTTACATGGGCTGGTCCATTCGTGGAAAAGTAAAACTCAATTACAAAGACCTTGGATTACCGCCGGTTTACTTTATTCCCGGTTTCGGAAAAGCGGACAAAGGATTCAACCTCGATTTTACGTATTCGGTTTATTACAATATTCCCTGGGATTTTCGCAAGTGGAATAGACCAGAAACAGATATTAAATCTTAAATATTTGTTGTCTAGTTTGCTTTTGCAGCTCCGCAACAAGATTTTTTTGCTTCAGCAGGACATTCATTTAGAATTAATTCACATAAATGAATAAGCCAAAGAAAAGCCGTAAAACAAAAATGACCAGCAGAGCCGGTCAAATTTGTTTATCTTAAACTTACAAAGCGAATTATTTCTTTTCAGCTGGTTTTTCAGCTTTTTTCTCAGCT
>JANONW010000231.1:0-40677 GCA_031421065.1 Prolixibacteraceae bacterium | reverse complement strand
TTATATACAACAATTTAATAAACAACGCTTTAACACATTTTTATCCAATTGGCACAGATATTGCTATGCCTTTTACCGAAATCGAAAACAACCTGAAATTAATAAAGGAAAAAAGAAACCTCACTAAAGGATTTAATTAATTATATTTGAGTCCACTCCGAAAACCCGTTTTTGTTGTATTTTGACTATAAATGCCCACTGAGTATCAGTAGATTACAAAGTCAAAATTGAGTAGGATTGACTTTTCGGAGTGGACTCAACGTACCAGAAATATTTTTAAATTTGTGCCATGCTTCCTAATTCGCAATTCCAACGGGATTTTGAAACAATAGCTTTTTTTGCTGGTTAGTTCAAATTTATTTTGTATAATTACCGGGTGTTTAGTTACAATCGAAGATATAGAAACCTTTAAAAATTAAATTCATTTATCATGAAAAAAATTAGAATCGCTACAATCATGGTTTTAAGCACAGCTTTGTTGTTTTCCAGTTGTGCATCGTTAAACAAAACTCAGAAAGGCGGAGCTGTTGGAGCTGTTGCCGGTGGCGCAATGGGTGCTGTAATTGGCAGGGCTGCTGGCAATACCGGACTTGGAGCTATTATAGGCGCTACTGTTGGAGGCGCTACCGGAGCTGTAATCGGAAATAAAATGGACAAACAGGCCAAGGAAATAGAGAAGGCAGTACCCGATGCAAAAGTTGAACGCGTAGGAGAAGGTATTGTTGTTGAATTTAGCAGCAATATACTTTTTGGATTTGACAGTTCGAACCTTTCGGCAGAAGCTAAAACAAATCTGGATAAACTGGTAAAGGTACTGAACGTTTATCCTGATACGGATATTGAAATTCAAGGACATACCGATAGTAAAGGTAGTGAGGCATATAACAAAAACCTTTCTGAAAAACGGGCCGGATCAGTGTCGGCTTATCTTACCAGCAAGGGAATCAGTTACAGCCGTGTAAGGATTAACGGATTTGGAGAATCAGTTCCAAAATATGACAACAATACTGAACATGGACGTAGTCAAAACCGCAGGGTTGAATTTTTGATTACTGCCAATGAAAAAATGAAGGCTGACGCTGAAAAAGAAGCTGGGAACTAAAAGAAGTGGTCAGTCACAGTGTTCAAATTTGTCGGGTTATTGTGTTGTCAGATAATAAACCAACCATATAGCACGACAACCATTTTATCATTTATTCAATAAACAATTATTTACAGAAATTACTATTTAAAATTAAAAGATGAAAAACAGACTATTATCAATTGTATTAATACTTGCGCTTTCAGTGTCCTTCGCGATTGCACAGGAACCAGGTAAAATGTCATTTGGCGTTTTAGGTGGAGTGAATTTCCAGAATATAAACGGGAAAGCGAATAACGGTGATAAACTTGATAACGATATGTTATTGGGTTTCCATGGCGGTGTCAATGTTCAGATACCAATTGCCCCGGAGTTTTACTTTCAACCCGGAGTATTGTTTTCAATTAAAGGGACTAAAAATGAGAGTTCCATACCAACAAGTACAACCAAGCTCAATTATATTGAGGTTCCATTGAATTTGGTTTACAAAGGTGCATTGGGCAAAGGTTTTGTAATGCTTGGATTTGGGCCTTATCTTGGTTATGGAATCAGCGGAAGCGTAAAAACTGATGCCGGCGCTTTATCTCTTGATCAGGATATTAAATTTCAAAGTGTTGTAGAAACCGGAGATAATATATTGGTTCCATACTACAAAGCATTTGATGCAGGCGCCAATATTTTCTTCGGATATGAAATGGCCAGCGGGATATTTGTACAGTTGGATGCCCAATTTGGTATGCTGAATATTAATCCTGAATACAAAGCAATCACTGACGATAAATCAACAGCTAAGAACACAGGCTTCGGTCTGTCATTAGGATATAGGTTTTAGTGGAGTTTGGTTAATAAGAGAGAGAGTTAGTGAGAGAGAGGCCGTTCCCCAGCAGGGACGGCCTTTCTTTTAGTATGTCGGGCATGGTTTCTTTACTAGCAGGGTGCAAGTCCCTATACACGCCGAGTTGAAAGGAAGTGATAGCGAATGGCAAGGGTGGATTGTCGTGAGGCAAAATCTGAAAGAAGCCATCAGCAAAGTTAGCGTTCTGATACTTCGGCATCGCTCAGTATTAACAAGCAGAAACTTGATATAAGGCTGACTAGCGGGGGAGAGCGAGCAATGGATTGCGCAAGCCCAAAAATCAACCGTAATCGCTTACAGTGCAAAGGTACAAAACCCCTGCGCTCTAAACGCCTATACAAATAATAATAAATAAAAATGGCGAACGTTTGCATGCCCGCCATTTAGGTATTTTTCATTCAAACAGTTAAGCCGGCATATCAGGAAGGCTCCATGGTTTGCGGTAAGTATGTTTGATCAGTTCGGCTGCAAATTCAGTTGCAGGAACCGGGTCGGTGTAAGTTTTGTTGAAAGTTGGGTGACCGTCATGAATTTTGAAACTATCTTCAATAACTATTCTGATTTTTTCGTCAGCCGTAATGTTGGTGAATTTCATGTTTGGTCCGTCCCACAACAATTCTTTGTTCAGGTTTTGTAAACGAACTGCCAAAACGCCCATTACCACCATTTCGTTGAATGGTCCGGCTTCCCTGAAATTCGAAGCTGTTTCTACGCGGTTTTCAGGAGTTTCTTTAGCAGCACGGGCCCAATCCATTTCGTGCGAAGCTTCAACACGACGACGGAATTTTGGAGATTCAGGTTTGCGGCCTGACAACAACCAAGGATTCACTCCGTAGCAACCGCAAATCAGTTTATCTTTTGTTCCGTGGAAAATCACTCCACCACCTTGATCGTTCGGGTTTTTACCAGTTGGCCATCCTTCAGGAAGCATTTGTTTGATACCACCATCGTACCAGAATACTTCAACCTGCGGAAGTTGAGCTCCTTTTTTAGATCCTTTCCAAGCACGTTTTGGTGCACGGGCAGGAAAGGTCAATTTTACCGACTGTGCAGTTGGAGCGCAATCCTGAAGCAACAAAGTTGAATTCCCCTGTGCTTTGGTTGGATAACCCAATTCGAGGCCTACAAATACCGGGTGCAAAATATGGCAAGCCATGTCGCCCAAAGCACCTGTACCGTAATCCCACCAGCCGCGCCAGTTCCATGGGTGGAAAATTTCGTTGTATGGACGCATTTTAGCCGGACCGGTAAATAAATCCCAATCCAAAGTTTCAGAAACCCATTGTCCTTGTTTTGGAGTATTCAATCCCTGCGGCCAGATCGGACGGTCGGTAAATGCCTCAACTTTGGTTACTTCACCAATTTCGCCATTCGCAAGCCATTCGCAGGTAAGGTTTACACCTTCCTGAGACGAACCCTGATTACCCATCTGAGTGGCAACTTTGTATTTGTCGGCCAGTTTGGTAAGCAAACGCGATTCGTAAACCGAGTGGGTCAATGGTTTTTGCACATAAACATGTTTGCCCATTTTGATGGCATGAGCTGCAGTAATGGCGTGCGTGTGGTCGGCAGTCGCAATCACTACACCGTCAATTGATTTGCCCAGTTCATCGTACATGACTCTCCAGTCTTTGTACTTTTTGGCACCTGGAAACTTATTAAATACACCGTTTCCACCGGTATATTTCCAGTCAACATCGCAAAGTCCGATGATATTTTCAGAGGCAAGGTTTTTCAGGTTAGCGAAACCCATGCCGCCGACTCCAACACCGGCAATATTCAATTTGTCACTGGGTGCTTTATGCCCCATGCCAGCAATTACATTGCTCGGAAGAATTGTAATCCCGGCAGCAGCAGTTGCAGTAGTTGCCAGAAATGATCTTCTGCTAAATTTGTCTTTCATTGGTTAATAATTTTAAATTGATTTAGGTAATATAAATGTGTGTGCTTTTGATCAAAAAAATCTCCTAAAGGTAAAATTATCTTCCAGAATAACAAAGCCTGAAAGATCCAACTTTTGAATTTTAAATATTTATAATTTTTCTATGTAAACGTAATAGGAAGGATAGACCCGGCCATCTTTATCAATCAACTGAGCTTCCATATCGTATTTGCCTGCTGAAATTTTTGCCATAAAACTCACTTCCTTTTCGCCGGGTGCAATCGTAGCAGTTTTCTCTAAATTGGCCACATAAATATATGCCTGGTCAAAATCTGATTTCACACTTGCTGGCATAGTCTGCTGTAATTCAATTATCTTTTCCTGTGCCGGAAAGGTTTCGTTAATAGCCAGTCCACTTTCACGGGGAAACCTGCGAAGGCTTATTTTATATTCTGCATCTTCAACAAATTCGATTTTCCATCGTCCGGTGGCCTGCGATGCGGTAACAGCACCGTACTGGTGCCACATATGACCAAATTTTCCAGTCAGCATATCGTGTGCAGAGATGCGGCATGGGTTTTCGTGATATGACCCTACTTTTATATATGCATACCTTTCGTTTACACCTTCATTCATAAACGACTGCCACCATTTTTCATAGCCTTCGGCTAGTTTTTCAACCACTTCAGGGTGTTGTTCGATTACATTAACCTTTTGACTGCGATCCACTTTCATATCATACAATTCAGTCCCATTAATCAACCGCCAGTTGTCGTCCATCACAGCGTAATTCTTGTATTTAACCAGGTTTTGTAGCCTTTGGGTATCTATATATAAAATTCTGTTCGGCCATTTTTGTCCGGCAGGGTATAAAAGTGGTTTCAGGCTGGTTCCATCCAATGGTTTTACAGGATTAAAATCTAATCCTAAAAGCTCAACAAAAGTTGGAAGCAAGTCATAATGAGCAACCAGCTTATCAATATCTTTCCCGCCGGTAAGATTACCGTTTGGCCAGCGAATAAACAGAGGTACACGGTGACCACCTTCATACTCGCTTCCTTTTGAGCCTTTTAACCCGGCATCGTAAACTCTGTTGCCACCTGCGGTTCCATTATCAGTCGTGAATATAAGGATTGTGTTATCCGTTAAACCAAGACCATCCAGCTTTTTCTGTAAAATTTTAAAATTATCATCGATGTTGGTAATCATCCCGTAAAACCTTTTAAATTGGTCAGGCAGCTTTTTGTCATCAATATTCTTATAAATGTTATAGTAATTTTCAGGCAGGTTTAATGGTCCATGAGGTGCGTTGGTTGAAATATAGCAGAAGAACGGTTTGTCCTTATTGTCTTCGATAAAATTTAAGGCTTCTGAAAAGAAAACGTCAGTGCAATAACCTGTATATTTTTCAGTTTCGCCATTGTGCCAGTAGGTATCGTCGAAATAATCATTTCCCCAATAATCGGGGCCTTGAGTAATTCCGCCACCTCCGTGCCGCACTACTTCATGAAAACCTCTGTCTTCGGGACGATAAGGATAATTATCACCCAAATGCCATTTGCCAAACATTCCGTTGGTATAACCATTCTGAGCAAATACCTGAGCCATGGTGACTTCATCCTCAAAAAGAAGCGAACGTCCGGTAATGGTGTGATAAGTATTGATTTTGTTGGTATGCCGACCTGTCATGATAGACCCGCGTGAGGGTGCGCAGGTCGTTGAAACATGGTAATTGGTAAACCGCACCGCATCGCCATAAAATTGATCGATGCTCGGGGTTTTGATGTAAGGGTTTCCCTCGCATGCAAGGTCTCCTGTACCCTGATCGTCGGTAATTACAATAATTACGTTAGGTCTTCCTTTATCAGGAACAGGGACTGAAGCAAATAATGGACTGGTAACCAATAGATTTGTAGTGATTGCTGCCAGAGTCAAAAAAGCTTCATGAGTTTTTGATAAAATTGGATTAGAGTTCATCATTATGGGGTATTAAAATAGTTTAGTTGATGGGTTTGATACTGATCGATTCAATGTTTTCTTCCATTTTTTCTACCGTCACTTTATCACCCAGCTTCGTTTCCGCCACAACCGAAACACTTTCTGCCAAAAGGTAATCCTGACCAATAGCGTACAAAAGGGCCAAAAGTGGTTTATCCCTTCCATCCGAAATTTGCCAGAAGTATTTGAAAGCTTTGAATGGAGAGTAGTTCAGATCGAAGCAATAAAGGTTGGTCAGGTAACGGGTAGTTTTTTCGATACCCGATTGGGTTTTTTTATTGATCACATTCTGATTCAATGAATCGAGGTAATTGTTATCCAGAATTGCAAAATCCATCACCTTTTGCAACTCTGCAAACATGATGGTCCGGCTTGTATGTATAGTTTTAGTTGGGTTCACAGATTTAAATCGATCAAATAATATTACTATAAAGATTTACTAATTTTCAAAACTTGCAAGTTACAAAATCACAAACGAAATATTGTTTCTAATTTTAAAAAGTTAGGTAGTTTATATTGTCAACGATTGCATATTACGCTTTGCAGTTATACACAGACAAGGATTTAACCAATGAACCTCCTGCAAAGTACTGCTTTTCAAATTATTAATTTCCTATCAACGAAGCATGAAATCCCTGATAGTAGCTTGCTGATGCCACAGTAGGCACAAGGAGGTGAAAACCACGAAATATAAGACTCGTATTTCACACCTAAAAATATTTTATTATAAAATGCCACACAATATAGATAGCCTCTCCATGTTTGGAAACACCACTACAATATAAGCTAAGGACTCATTATCAATAATTTATATTGCTAATTGATTTGACAGTACAATTTTTGACTTTCCTAGGCATCTTATCAGTTACTGCATCAAATATAACCTTCAATATCCTTTCTAATTCGTGACTACCTGGGATTGTAGTGTCCTTAATGGTTCCTGAACGCTGAATTACTGATTTATCAGGACTATACCTGTAAAAACCTATAATTAGGCCTGTTTTTGTACCTATTTTTGCCCTCTAAATTATACATTCTAAATTCTTTTATATTTCAATCAGTTGTAAGCTCTGACAATTCGATATAATTAACATACTAACATGCTTATTTAAAGATAGGTCTGGCAGTAATGCAATGTTTGCATAGTATGACTTTATCTGCAAATTATGGGTTTATAATTGCCTGAAAATCAAGGATGGCAAAATATCACTTTCCAATATTTATACCACCTTATAATTCAAGTTGGTTTTTCATCTTTACGATGGTATCCTGAGCAATAAGTTATTCCCATGACAACGGGAAATTCTGCAAAAGCAGTGATTGACCATTGTAAAGGGGTCTCCATTTTCCGACCTTAAACCTCGCCAAAAAAGATGTTTTAAAAATAAAAAACAGATGGGTTTTGAAGGTGATTTTAATATGAGTTGTGCAAATGTTGTGCAAATACAAAAACAAAAACCGGAACTAACTGACTGTCAATTACGGTTTTATCTCTTTTGTGGGCGATGACGGATTCGAACCGCCGACCCTCTGGGTGTAAACCAGATGCTCTGAACCAGCTGAGCTAATCGCCCGTTTTGTTTTTATGAACGCGCTTTGTTTTTAAAGCGATGCAAAGATATACCCATTTTTGAAATGTGCAAACAAAATAATTAAAAAATACTATAAAACTTCAGCCACTACGAAGTTGCTGCCACCCACAAAAACCAAATCGTTTTTGCCGGCACTTGCAAGGGCTTCAGTGAGTGCCTGACGAACAGACGGGTAACAATTTCCAACCAAGCAAAATTTGGCGGCTTTGGCCGCAAGTTCTTCAGGATCGGTTGCACGTGGTATTTCCGCTTTTGTGAAATAATAGTGCGCATAGGTCGGAAGAAGTGATAAAACTTCATCCTGATCCTTGTCGTTTACCATGCCAATTACAATATGAAGTTTCTCCCAAGCTGTTTGATCGATTTGTTCGATCACTATTTTGATGCCCGCAGGATTGTGCCCGGTATCGCAAATCGTGAGCGGATTGTATCCGATAATCTGCCACCGACCCATCAAACCTGTATTCCTTATAGTATTCATCAATCCATGCCTGATAACTTCTTCCGGCAAGTTCCATCCTTTTTTGTTCAGGATGTCAATGGTTTTTAATACCGTTGGAACATTGTGCCGTTGATAAATTCCCAGCAAATCCAATTGTAAATCAGCATAAACCACTTTGCCGTTACTTCGAATATTCAGGCTTTGCTTGCCATCAATGGTCAGCATTCCATAGGTCGATTCGTAATATTGACTGGCAAATGCGAGCGTAGATCCGGCTTTGCTAGCGATTTGTTCAAAAACAGCATCCGTTTCAGAAGAAGATTCCCCAATTACTACAGGAGTATTTTGTTTTATAATCCCCGCTTTCTCTGTTGCAATTTTCTGCAATGTATTGCCCAGTAACGCCATGTGGTCGAAACTTATATTGGTAATGACCGATACTTCAGGAGTGATAATATTGGTAGAATCGAGACGGCCACCCAACCCGACTTCGATTACAGCCACATCAACCTGCATTGTGCGGAAATAATCGAAAGCCATCGACACGGTCAGTTCAAAAAAAGAAGGTTCCAGTTTTTCTGCTTCGTTTTTCTTCAGGAACGATTCAGTGAACTGTACCACTGCTTCTTCAGTAATCATTTCGCCATTTACGCGAACACGCTCCCTGAAATCCTTCAAATGTGGCGAGGTATAAAGTCCGGTTTTATAACCTGCTTCCTGCAAAACTGAAGCTAGCATGTGCGAAACGGAACCTTTCCCGTTGGTTCCGCCTACATGAATACTCCTGAACGACCGGTGCGGATAGTCAAACATTTCATCCAGCCGGATGGTATTGTCAAGGTTGTCTTTGTAAGCGGCGGGGCCAGTGCGTTGAAACATTGGCAATTGACTGTATAAATAATCAAGTACTTCCTGATAGGTCTTCATCCCTTCAAATCTTATTAACAAATTACTTCTGCAAAGTTGACAATTAAAGTGCTGTGAAAAATACAATACATCTGTTTTTTTCTATTTTTATCGAAACCTTAAAGCAACGCGGGATGGCAACTAAAAAACAAACAAAGACTTTCGTGCTCGATACAAATGTGATTCTGCACGACCATACATGCATCTATCAATTTCAGGATAATGACATAGTAATTCCGATTACAGTTTTGGAGGAGCTCGACAAATTCAAACGCGGGAACGACCCGATTAACTTTCAGGCACGTGAGTTTGTGCGCGAACTGGACGAAATTATCGGCGACAAACTTTTTAACGGTGGCATAAAACTGGGGCCCGGCAAAGGGAAACTGATCATTGAAACAGGCAAACCTTTTTCAGAAGAAATCAAACAATCGTTCCTTGAGGATATTCCCGATCACCGGATACTGGCCATTACAATGCATATTGCCCAGCAGTTCCCGTCCCGTCCCTGTATTCTGGTTACCAAGGATATCAACCTTCGAATGAAAGCCAAATCGTTGAAAATTCACGCTGAAGATTATTATAACGACAAGGTAAAAGACATTCAGGTACTGAACAAATCTGTTACTGAGCTGGAAAATTTTGACGACAATTCGATTGAAAAATTTTACCATGAAAATACGTTTCCTGTTGAATTGATGGGGTTGCCAAAAACTCCTGACATCAACGAGTATTTCATCATGAAATCTTCCAAGGCAAGTGTTTTAGGCCGTTATGATGGCGGACTGAAAAAAATGGTGCGGGTTGAGAAAAAAACAGCCTACGGAATCAAGCCCCGAAATGCAGAACAGACCTTCAGCCTCGATGCACTTTTTAATCCTGAAATTAAATTGGTTGCCCTTACAGGAAAGGCCGGAACAGGGAAAACATTGCTGGCACTGGCTGCCGCACTCGAACAACACAAGAACTTCGGACAGATTTTACTTGCCCGTCCCATTGTAGCACTGAGCAACCGCGATTTGGGCTATTTGCCCGGCGATGCGCAGGAAAAAATCAGCCCATACATGCAACCACTTTTCGACAACCTTTCGGTCATCAAGCACAACTACAATACCCGAAGCACTGAATACCAGAAAATTGAAGAACTTTTGAAGGAAGAGAAATTGATTATCACACCTTTGGCTTACATCCGCGGACGTAGTTTGTCCAATTCGTATTTCATTATTGATGAGGCACAAAACCTCACCCCACACGAAATAAAAACAATTATTACCCGGGCAGGCGAAGGGACGAAGCTAATATTTACCGGCGACCTGCAACAAATAGACTCGCCATACCTTGATATGAAATCGAACGGATTAGCTTACATGACCGAAAGGATGAAGAACCATGAAATTTTTGCGCATGTTAACCTGATCAAAGGCGAACGCAGTTATTTGGCTGAACTCGCCAGCGATTTACTTTAGTTTATTTAAACAAAAATAAGATGGACCTTGAAATACTTTGCACACAAGTGCAGTCGCTGGCCCGCGAAGTTGGCCAGTTTATTTTTGAAGAACGCCTGAAATTTACAGCCGAAGATATTATCCACAAAGGGAAATCGGACATGGTGACTTATGTGGATAAAACTGCTGAAACCCGCATCGTTTCAGCCCTTCGTGAATTGCTGCCCGGTTCAGGTTTTATTGCTGAAGAAGGTACCGCTGTCGATAATGGCGAGAAGTACCGTTGGGTCATCGATCCGCTGGATGGTACCACCAATTATATTCATGGCATTTCTCCTTTCTCGGTTAGCATCGGCCTGATGGAAGATCAGGAAGTTGTGCTTGGTGTGATTTATGAAATTAACCTGAATGAAATGTTCTATGCATGGAAAGGCAGCAAAGCATATATGAATGGACGTGAAATTCATGTTTCAACAGCCGCCACCACTGCAGATGCGCTTATTGCCACCGGTTTTCCGTATTACGATTTCACTAAGCTCGACCAATACATGACCACTATGAACTACTTCATGCGCAACTCCCACGGATTGCGCCGTCTGGGATCGGCTGCTGCCGACATGGCTTATGTGGCTGCCGGAAGGTTCGAATGTTTTTACGAACATGCACTACATTCGTGGGATGTGGCGGCCGGAATCATCATCGTAAAACAGGCTGGTGGAAGGATTTGTGATTTTAATGGCGGCGAAAACTATTTGTTCGGTGGCGAAATGATTGCCTGTAATACCAATTATTTTGACGAATTTTACGGGATTGTGAACAAACATCTGGGGTAAACTTTTAACTTTACCTAAAATAGTTTAGCGAATGATTTCCAGAATTGAAGTTTCAAATTACAGATGTCTTAAAAGAATTACTCAAGACCTCCATCCATGTCAGATTCTTGTTGGCCCAAATGCAAGTGGGAAAACAACTTTTCTTGATGTCATAACCTTTATATCAGATATTGTCAATAATGGACCGGATGATGCTATCATTGCACGATCACAAAATTATCTTGACTTAACATGGTCAGGGTCAGGAGGTGATATCGAAATGGCTTTGGAATGTAAGATTCCAGAATCGGTCAACAAACTGATGGGAGAAAACACAGAAATGAAATTTGTCCGTTACGAGTTGAAAATAGGAATGTCCGAAACGGACGAACATTCAATAAAAGGGGAACGCTTAATAATCTTTACATCGTAAATACAAATCTAACAATTAATAAAATGATCGAAAAAGAAATTGCCCTGATAAATAAACAGCTTGAAAGCCTGGATGCTAAAAACTTCGATCTGGAAGCGTGGAAAAGCCACACCATCATTTTTCTTGAACGTATTTTCGGCAAGGAAAGCAGTAAACTCCGCATGATCAAAGAACTGAGATACGATTATTCGAGTTGGAATTTGCGCGATGCTGCCGGTACCGGAAAGGATGCCGATCCGGTTATCATGAAAGCACGTGAAATTATGGAAGCCACCAAACTTGAATTGGAACATCTGGGCGTTCCGAAACAGGAAGAAGAAAACCTGAAAATATGGTCGCTGCTCGAAGAAGAAATGACAGGAAAACAAATTCGGGAGATTAAACTGGTTTTGCAGTCGGACGAGAATGAAAAAATGGAAAAAATCGCCAATATTTTGTATAACCTCGAAAAGGAAAGCATGGCGGTGGTTCTGGCCAAACTGTTGATCCCTTGAGATAAGAAAGTGTTCAGTGTTCAGTCGCAGTAGGCAAATGCAACTCATTTCATTTAACAGCATATTACTTCAATTCTCAGTCCTTCAGTAAATCAATCCATCAGTCTTGCATGAATCCTAAAATTGCCATTGTAATTCTTAACTGGAACGGGGCCAATCTCTTGCAGCAGTTTCTGCCTTCTGTTATCCAGTTCAGCAAAGGCGGTTCAACTGAAATTATTGTAGCTGATAATGGTTCAACTGACGAATCGATTCCTATTCTCAGAAATAAGTTCCCAGATGTAACAATCATTGACCTTCATCAAAATTTCGGGTTTGCCCGTGGATACAACGAAACCCTGAAACAGATTGAAGCCGACTATTTTGTCATCCTGAATTCGGATGTGGAAGTTACTGCCGGATGGTTGGAGTCACCAATCCGGCTGATGGAGGCCGATAAGAAGATAGCTGCGGTTCAGCCAAAAATACTCAGTTATAACCAGAAAACGCATTTCGAATACGCGGGAGCTGCCGGTGGTTTCATCGACAGGTTTGGCTATCCGTTTTGCCGTGGCCGGATATTCGATGAAGTGGAAAAAGATTCCGGTCAATACGATGAAATTGCAGATATTTTCTGGGCAACCGGCGCCTGTATGTTTGTCCGTTCCGATCTTTTTCGTGAGGTGGGAGGTTTTGATGCTGATTTTTGGGCGCACATGGAAGAAATTGACCTTTGCTGGCGATTAAAAAACAGGGGTTACCGAATTGTTTTTACTCCTGAAAGCATTGTATATCATGTAGGTGGCGGCACGCTTTCGTACGATAATCCTCAGAAACTGTATTTGAACTTCAGGAACAATCTTTGGCTTTTGTATAAAAACCTGCCCGCCAACCAACTTTTTTACATACTGTCTATCAGAATGATCCTTGATGCTGTGGCAGCCATCAAGCTGTTGGCCGAATTCAATTTTAATGGCATCCGTAGTATATTGAAGGCCCACTATCATTTTTACTGGTCATTGCCTGTGTTGAACCGCAAACGTAAACAAGCCGGACAGAATGATAGCATTCGGCCTACAACCGGAAAATTAGCAAAAAGCATCGTCTTTCAGTTTTATGTACACAATAGAAAACGGTTCAGCGAAATTCAGTTTTGAAACCGAGCTTTAAACTTACTTTATGGGAATGTTTGATGATATGTTTGAGTCGGGATTTGGCCAGACTCAGGTGGAAGGAGTTGATTATTACATGAATTCTGACGGATATCGGGTGATGACAGAATTTTACCTCGTGAAACGCGGGTATTGCTGTTCGAACGGATGCATGAATTGTCCGTATTCGCCCAAAGCGCAGAAAGGAAACCGGAAACTCAGACCGGATGTGGAAAACAAATACAAAATATAAAAAAACAATGCATCCGAAACAAATCCGAATCGTATTTATGGGAACTCCCGACTTTGCCGTTGAGAGTTTGAAAGCTTTGGTCGAAAATGGTTATAATGTTGTTGGCGTTATTACTGCTCCCGACAAGCCCGCTGGCCGTGGGCGCCAATTAACCGAATCGGCAGTTAAAAAGTATGCCGCTGAAAACGGATTGCGTGTGCTTCAGCCCGAAAAGCTGAAAAATCCTGAATTTATTGCTGAACTGGAAAGCCTGAAAGCCGATCTTCAGATCGTTGTTGCTTTCAGGATGCTGCCTGAAATTGTCTGGAATATGCCTCCGCTTGGCACAATCAATTTGCATGGTTCGCTATTGCCCCAATACCGTGGGGCAGCGCCGCTCAACTGGGCAATTATCAATGGCGAAACGGAAACGGGCGTGACAACTTTTTTACTTTCTCATGAAATTGATACCGGGCAGATTATTTTTCAGGAAAAAGTGGAAATTGCTGAAAACGATTCTGTGGGCGATTTGCACGACCAGATGATGGGAATTGGCGCCAAACTGGTTTTAAAAACGGTTGATGCATTGGCCGATGGCAAGGTAGAAGCTATTGACCAGGCTCAATTAATTGACAATGAAACAAGAATAAGACAAGCTCCTAAAATATTTAAAGACGATTGCCGCATCGAC
This sequence comes from Prolixibacteraceae bacterium, assembly GCA_031421065.1. Taxonomy (GTDB): domain Bacteria; phylum Bacteroidota; class Bacteroidia; order Bacteroidales; family Prolixibacteraceae; genus Aquipluma. The sequence continues at coordinate 26,683 of JANONW010000231.1, read as the reverse complement.
TGGACCAGAGATACGGAATCAGTTCGCAATCTGATCCGTGGGTTGTCGCCTTATCCAACTGCCTGGACTGAGCTGGTGCACCCGGACAAAGCTGAAATTCTGACCGCGAAGATCTACTCGGCCAATCGTGATGGCACGAGTTTACCTGCCGCCCCCGGCACACTTCAGACCGATGGCAAAAGATTCCTGAAAGTTTCCTGCCCCGATGGATGGTTGTCGATTACGGAATTGCAACTTTCAGGAAAGAAACGGATGAAGATCGATGAGCTGTTGCGCGGGTTTAAGGATTTAGGAGACTGGCGGGTAAAAATTTAGGGAAAGGCAGAAGGTTAAAAGGCAGTAGGCAGAAGGCAGAAGTCTTTTTTCTTCTGCCTTCTGCCTACTTTCTCTTGCTGAAATTTACAATCAAAAAATAAACAATGAAGCCCATCGAAATGGAAACCAGCTCGATACCAAAAGGCAACATGCTATTCTGCATAAAATTTCGGTAGTTTTCATTGTCATTTCCACCAGGGGTCATTTGATCAATAATGATAAACCCAATTCCGGCAAAAAAAGCAACCAGACCCCATTTCAGCGAAGGATATTTGTTTGCCTCCTGGCTTTCTACATTTGCAGAAGCAATTTTCTGATCCAGGATTCCGGCATTTTCAAAATGCCCAGCTTTAATTATCTTTCTTTTCAATAAAAAATCAGTAAAACTTTTTATAATCTGATAGAAAGCGAAAAAAACTACGGCGGCCATTAATACATCATTCATAATTTTGAGTTTTTAGTGTTTGTAAGATGTGACAGCAAGGGTTTGCAAAATGTTGCAGATGTTTAAGTTTTTATTTGTGAAGTAGCCAAAAGACAAGGCATTAAGCTTAAAACAACAAATAGAAAACAAATAATAAATTGTAAATATTTACGGTTGTATCAGAAATAATTGCATATTTGAACAAATATTCGGTTATGACAGAAAATATTGCATCAATAGCAAAATACAATTTTTGGAACAGCAATACTCCTGATTTAGGGTTTGAACGAAAAGAATACCTTGAAAAGATAAACCTTTTTTCGGGAAACAAGCTTGTAAAGGTATTGGTTGGCCAAAGACGGACAGGGAAAAGCTATCTTTTGCGCCAAATTCTGCGACAATTTATCCAATCAGGTGTGCCTCCTCAAAACACTTTATATATTAATAAAGAATTTGTAGAATTTGATTTTTTGTCGGATTACAAAGCATTGGCTTCGATGGTTGCTGCCTATAAAGCAGAACTAAAGCCGTCTGGAAAGGTCTATTTATTTATTGACGAGATCCAAACAATTGAGGGCTGGGAGCGGCTCGTCGATTCTTATTCACAGGACTTTGTTGATTCTTACGAATTATTTATCAGTGGGTCCAATTCGCAAATGTTGTCAGGCGAATTAGCAACCTTATTATCAGGCCGTTATGTTTCTTTTCAGGTTTATCCATTTAGTTTTCTGGAATTCTGTCAATACAAACAAGTGGAGCAATCTAAGTCATCGTACCTCGATTATTTACAGACAGGGGCTTTACCCGAATTATTTCACTTGCCCGAACCTGAAACCAAAAGACATTATGTGTCGGCAATAAAAGACACAGTACTTTTGCGCGATATTATTCAGCGCTATAACATCAAAGACGCTAGGTTACTGGACGACATTTTCGCCTATTTGGTAAACAATGCTTCAAACCTTGTTTCGGTAAGTAATATCGTGAATTATTTCAAGTCGAAAAACCGTAAGGTCAATTACGAAACAATAGCAAACTACATTCAATATATCGAAAACACTTTTTTGATTCATCGTGTAGAGCGTTTCAATATTAAAGGCAAAGAAATCGTTTCGGGCACATGCAAATTTTATATCAACGACCTTGCATTTAAGAACTATCTCTATTCAGGTTATGGTTACGGGATTGGCTTTTTGCTAGAAAATGCTGTATATCTGCAACTTCGCCAAGCCGGATACGAGGTTTTTGTGGGTACAATGAGAAAAGGCGATATTGATTTTGTGGCTAAAAAAGAAGACCGGGTGCTTTACTTTCAAGTTGCCTATTTGCTTGCCGATGCAAAGACAATTGAACGGGAATATGGTGCATTTAATTCGATCAATGATAATTACGAAAAATTTGTTGTATCGCTTGATGATGTTATGTTCCCATCCAATTCTGGTATAAAGCATATTCAAGCTTGGAAACTTGATGGGTTGTTATAACCGTTCTAAGAATTCAACACTGACAATAAATTCGCAAATTAGTGCAACATTTTATCACGAATTGTTGTCAAACTATCAATATGGAGGATACCGAATTAATCAATCAGATTTTAAAAGGGAATATGAATGCATTTACGTTTCTGGTCAACCGTTACCAGAAACTGGTTGTTCAGTATCACTACTTTCTGTTGTGTGTGGATTGTATTATTACCTTGACAAAGAGATTGTTATTCAGGTTTTCTCTATTCTCTCCGAAAATGTTATTCAGGTATTTCTGGTTGTATTTTTGCTGAATTTTATCCTATTTGCCGACCGTGTACTTTTGCGCCTTCTTTTTAGAAGCCTCCCCCCTGCCTCGCCGGCAGGCGGGCATCCCCTCCCAAGGAGGGGAGTTTCGACTTCTTGACATATCTTCTGAAAATGCTAAAAATTTCAGAACCGTCATTGTCTTGCTCCCTTCTCTTTTGGAGAAGGGTTGGGGATGAGGCTATATCCTTGGTTTTTTGCTTCTTAGGTAAATGATCTGACCTGCACTGGGTTCTTCTCCCTTTTTCATCCGGTTTCTCTTCAATAGCGGTTTCATTTTCAGGGCATATCTTTGTGCAATGTAGTGCATCGTGTCGCCATCTTCGGCAACATGTTGTTTGTGTGTCTTATTCCCTTTTTTATATTTTGCTTCGATATAGAGAATTTCGTTTACCCGTACTTTACTGCCTTTTTCTATATCGTTGTATGTGTGTAATTCCCAGTCTTTCAATGCTAAATCTTTGGTAATAGTTTGGTAGTCATCACCTTCCTCCACCACAATGGTTCGCAAGCCGTTCCGCATTTCAATCTTATGCCTTGAATTTATTTTACCAAGGGTCGAAGGTTGTAGTTTAGCAGTTGTAGTTTCATTTTTCAAGGACGCAATTTGCCGGTTATCAACATATTCATCGTAAACATTGAGTTTAAATTCCTCTATGATTTTGATCAGTCGTTGGGCATAGGTTGGATCGGTGGCATATCCTGCTGTTTTTAATCCATGCGCCCAGGCTACATAGTCTTTGGGGTCAAGTTGAAAAAGGAAACTGTAACGGCTTCCGATCATCAGAAAATTTGAATGGTCAATATATGAAGCTTCGGCGTGTGCATATTTCCTGAAACATTCCTGACTGGCATCATCATCATGATAAATCTTTTTGCCTTTCCAATGGCTTTTGCATTTTATCCCGAAGTGATTGTTCGCCTCGGTAGCCAACCGGCTGTTTCCGTTACCCGACTCCCAGCAGCCCTGAGCCAGCGTTATACTGGCAGGAATGCCGCTACGCTGCATTTCCGATATAGCTAATTTATAGAATTTCCGGATGTATTCCTCTCGGGTAAGTTTCGTTGGTTCTGCAATTAACTGAATTGACGAAAACAGAAAAATAAATAAAATCGTGTTTTTAATCATGGCCATTTTAATGTGATTGCTACAAAAATAAGAAAATGTTGTTATCAAAGTCAATTGGCAAATAAAAACTATTAATGTACATTTGGGCAAAACTGTTCGATAATGAAAACGACTGAAATCACGATTGTAGTACACGAGTTTCAAAACATTGGCGAATTGCCTGAAAATGATCAGCGGTTGTTGAATGAAGCCAGAAGAATTACTGCCCTGGCTTATGCGCCATACTCAGGATTTCATGTTGGAGCAGCCGTTTTATTGGATAGCGGTTTAATTGTTACCGGAAATAACCAGGAAAATTCGGCATATCCTTCAGGTTTGTGCGCCGAAAGGGTCGCGTTGTTTTATGCCAATGCCAATTATCCTGATTCAGGAGTGAAAGCAATTGCTGTTTCAGCGGCTAAAAATGGCGTTTTGGTGAATGAATCGGTAAAACCTTGTGGTGCGTGCCGACAGGCATTGGCCGAATCTGAAGTGCGATTTGAAACTCCCATCCGGATTGTTCTCGATGGGCAGGATTCAATATTGGTTTTGCAGGGTGTTGAGAGTTTATTGCCTTTGACCTTTTCGAAAAGAGCACTATAAACTAAGCGCTTATTGGATTTCGATCTGACGGGACAAATTGTTTTTGCACTCAATTTTCTTTGGAAGCGCAATCGTCAAAACACCATTTTTGTGAGTGGCATTGATCGCAGTTGCATCAATTTCATGCGGCAAGGAGAACGACCGCTGGAACGAAGAGTGCCTGAATTCAGAGCGAACTACCTTCCCTTTTCCTTTTTCTTCTTTTTACGTTTTCCTCACTCGCCCCAAGCCCTGCAAGCAGGGCTTTTCCCCTCTCTACGAGTAGAGGGGGCAGGGTAAGCGAAGCGCACCCGGGGTGAGTATGTTGAAAAATCTAATAAATGGAATTTTGTCGTACACCCGAAAAGACTTCAAACACTTATTTTCAGAATATATTTGTTTCGTATGCTTAAAAACCTATCTTTGCACCCATCAATTTACGCAATGGGGTGCCTGCCCGACGAAAGTCGGGGTAATTAAAGGCTGAGATCACACCCACCGAACCTGATACGGATAATGCCGGCGAAGGGATGGCGAAAGGGATAACTTGCCTCATTGGTTATTTATTAACCATTTAAAAGACAACAATGAAACGGATTTATTTGACATTGCTGATGCAATGCGCGGTGTTTTTGGCAATCGCCCAATTTACACTGAACGGGACTGTAAAAAATGAAACAGGTGAGCGGCTGATTGGCGCCAACCTCGCGATTTCTAACAGTTTCAGTGGTACAACAACTGATGTAAACGGTGCTTTTCTGTTTAAGAACCTGAAAGCCGGAACTTGCAATTTGACTATTTCCTACATCGGTTATGAAAAGCAAACTGCAGAAGTTAAACTGACCAGAGATCAAAGCCTCGAAATTGTTATGAAACATGACAATATCCTGGCGGAAGAAGTGCTTGTATCGGCTACACGTGTGAAGGAAAAGACACCGGTCGCTTTTACGACAGTTGAAAAATCTGAAATTCAGGACAAAAACATGGGACAGGATATTCCTTATTTGCTTGGCTTGACGCCATCATTTGTTGCCACTTCGGATGCCGGAACCGGTGTGGGTTACACGAACTTCAGGATTCGGGGAACTGATTTAAACCGAATTAATGTGACTATTAACGGTATTCCGATGAACGATGCCGAATCGCACGGGACATGGTGGGTCGATGTTCCCGATCTGGCTTCATCGACTGATAACATTCAGGTTCAGCGTGGTGTCGGAACTTCAACCAACGGTGCTGCGGCTTTTGGCGCCACCATCAATTTGCAGACAACCACCATCAACAAAGATGCTTTTGCCGAATACAGCGCCTCTGCCGGTTCGTTTGGAACCATGAAACATTCGGTCGGCGTGGGTTCCGGAATTATAAAAGAGAAATTTACCTTCGATGCCAGGTTGTCGAAAATCAGTTCCGATGGTTTTATCGACCGCGCCTCAGCTGACCTGAAATCATTTTTTCTTTCAGGAGGATATTTTACTGCGAACACCATTTTGAAAGCCAATATTTTTTCAGGATTGGAAAAGACCTATCAGGCATGGAACGGTGTGCCCTCGGTGCGCCTGAACAATGATGCAGAGGGTATGCAGCGCTATGCCGACCATTATCTTTATAGCCAGAAGCAGGTGGACGAAATGGAGAATTCTGACAGCCGCACTTACAATTTGTACACCTACGAAAATGAGATCGACAATTATCAGCAGGATCATTATCAATTGTTGTTTTCGCACAAGTTAAACGAGTTTATGCATGTAAACACCAGTCTGTTTTATACCGCCGGGAATGGTTATTACGAACAATTTAAAGAAAACAGCAAACTTGCAGGCTACTTGATTACGCCACCTGTATTTGGAGGAGAAACAATTAAAAAGTCGGATTTGATCCGCAGGAAATGGCTCGAAAATGATTTCTACGGAATGACATTTTCGGTGGACAGGGAGCAGGAAACCAGCGAATTTACATTTGGTGGCGGCTACAATGTTTATGATGGAAACCGCTTTGGGAAAGTAATCTGGGCACGAAATGCCGGAAATTCGGAAATGAACCACGAGTGGTATCGTGGAACCGGTCTGAAAAAAGATTTTAACGTGTATGCCAAATACAATTATGAGCTGGCTGAAAACCTGAACTTGTTTGCTGATTTTCAGTATCGTACCATTGTTTACGACATTGATGGTACCGATGATGATTTACGCGGCCTTAAACAATCGCACAATTTTGAATTTTTCAATCCGAAAGTGGGTGTTTTCTATCAGTTGAACGATCAGCAAAACATGTATGTAAACTTCGCCCGTGCCAACCGCGAACCCAATCGCTCTAATTATGTGGATGCTGATCCTGAAGGAAAGCAGCCGACCTTTGAAACACTTAACGACTTCGAACTTGGCTACAAATACAATACTTCCCGTTTTGCTTTGGGAGTGAATGCATATTACATGTTGTATCAGAACCAGTTAATCCTGACTGGTGAAATCAATGATGTTGGTGCGCCGATAATGGCCAATGTGGACGACAGTTACCGCGCCGGATTGGAACTGATGGCCGGAATGAAGCTCACCGAAAAGTTGAAATGGGATGTAAATGTTACTTTGAGCAAAAACAAAATCAAAGATTTTACCGATTATGTGGATGACTGGGACAATGGCGGGCAAATTGCAACTAGGTTGGGAACTACCGACCTGGCTTTCTCTCCTGAAATGATTGCCAACAGCCAAATCAGCTGGATGGCAGCCAAAGGATTGAATATCAGTTTGCAGTCGTATTCGGTGAGCAAACAGTATATCGACAATACCTCAAGTAACGATCGAAAACTGGATGGCTACCTGTTGAATAATCTGAAATTTACTTATCGGGTTCAGCCGAAATTCGCAAAGGAGCTGAACCTGCACCTGATGGCGAACAACCTGTTTGATACCGAATATGAAAGTAACGCGTGGGTTTATTCTTATGTAACAGGTGGTGAACGCTTCGCTATGGACGGCTATTTTCCTCAAGCAGGAATACATTTTTTGGCTGGGATTGATATTAAATTTTAATTAAATCCGTCGGCTAAAGCCAGACGGCAAAGGATATCAGCAACGGACGATAATCGCTTTATCCTTTGCCGTTTGCATTTATGCAACAGTCTTGCAATATTTTTTTTCTGACCACTGCGACTGACCACTGATATTTACTGGTTCATATCCTTTAAAATTTTCTCAACCTCTGCCTCTGTTTTGTGCAGTTTGTCTTTGCAGATGCCAATCAGTGCCGAAACACGGGTTACATGTTCCGAAAGTTCATCAACATCCAGTTCTTCGTTTTCAATCTTTTCCAGAATTTCTTCAATCTCTGCGATTGCTTCTTTGTAAGTTACTTTTTTCGTTGCCATATTTATTTAGTTTTAAAGCCTCCCCCAAACCCCCTCCATAAGAGGGGGCTTAAAAACCGGCACTCGTTTACTTTCTTACTTTCTTATTTCTTGTTTCTTATTTGGTTATTGAATATTGGATATTGGATATTCAATATTGGAAATTCATTATTGGTTATTGATTATTCCCTTCACTTTGCTTTCAACAATTCCATCACTCAATCTTGTTTCTAATAGGTCTCCTTCTTTTACCAATTTTACCGATTTCACAATCTTACCATTCAGCATTGTCAGCGAATAACCACGTTTCAGTATGTTTTGCGGATCCACCAAACGAAGTTTTTCCTGAATCAGGTTCAGGTTTTTCTTTTCAGTTTTGATGGTTTCGATACTTCGGAATTTGATAAGGTTCTGAAATTGTTGCAAAAGGTTTTTATTCTTCAAAACATGACCTTTGAAAATGTAATTCAGTTTACTTCCTGATTGTTCAAGCTGATGGTTCTGACGTGTTACGTAGCTGTTAGTCTGGTTTTTCGTGTCAGTCGTTAACTGTTTCAGCTCCGTAAATTGGTTTTTCAGGAAAACTTCGGAACGGTTTTTTAACTGAATCCGGGCAATATTTAGCCTGTTTTGCTGAGTAACAATCATTTGATTTACCAGATTGCTTAGTTGGTCTGCTGCATCATTCAGGCGGTTTTTATTTTCTTCGAGCTGATCGTTCACCAGTTCGGTAAAATGTTTCTCCAATTCATTCAGTTGCTGCGAAAACTGCAATGCTCCCGAAATCAGGAACTCGGCAACTGCGGTAGGTGTTTTCATTCGGGTGTGTGCTACCATGTCTATCACCGTGTCGTCTTTGTCGTGCCCAATGCCGGTAATCACCGGAAGTGGAAATTGTGCGACATTGAACGCCAGTTCGTAATTATCGAAGCAAGCGAGATCGATTTGCGCCCCTCCGCCTCGGATAATTGCTACGGCATCAAACAAATCTTCGTATTCGAAAATCTGCTCAAGTGCTTTGGTGATGCTGCCCTGCGCTTCGTTGCCCTGCATCACTGCCGGAAACAATTTGGTGTAAAAGACGAATTGGTGCGGGTTGTTGTGCAACTGGTCTAAAAAATCCTGCAAGCCGGCAGCAGTGGGCGATGAAATAACAGCTATACGCTGTGGAACAAGCGGCAATTCGAGCTCCTTGTTCATTCCGAACACACCATCTTCCTCAAGCCGATGGATTATTTCGCGCCTTTGCCGTGCCATGTCGCCCAGTGTGTAAACCGGATCGATGTCGCGGATATTCAGGCTTAAGCCATATACCTCGTGGTATTCAATCTTGGCCTGCAACAGCACTTTCAGCCCTTCAGTAAAAACCTGCCCGGTAGTAGTTTCGAAATATGGTTTTAACATCCTGAAAGTGTACGACCATATCGTGGCGCGGCAACGTGCAATTACGGTGTCGGTTCCCTGTTCGGTTTCAACCAGGTCGAGGTAACAATGCCCGCTTCGGTTCACAGTCATCTCACTTATTTCGGCTTTTACCCATACCGGCATCGAAAAAGTGTCATCCAGACTGCCTTTTACCTGTCGCTGTAATTCAGAAAGTGATAATTGTTGATCGTTCATTTCTTATATTTACTAATTCCCTGTCAACGAAGCACCAAAACCCGGCTTGCGGGTATTTTGCTGTTGGCGGTTCGTTCTTTTTTTCTGTTGGTGTTGGTTGTGTCATTTTAAATTATAAATTTGTAACCATTGTATAAGGTTAAACTATGTGGTTATGAATGAATATCTAACACTCTCAGAAGCTTCTGAACTCATTGGCAAAAGTAAAGAAACGTTAAGACGTTGGGATCGGGAAGGCAGATTGTCTGCTGTCCGTGAGCCAATGAGTAATTATCGTGTCTATAATAGAGTTGAAGTCCAAACATTATTTACCAATTTTCTGGTTAAAGATACAAAAGATACGACTTCCAATTATGTTGAACCTGAAAATGATTACAATGTGTTAGAATTATTTGCAGGTGCTGGTGGTTTGGCTGTCGGAATGGAGAAAGCTGGTCTGAAGTGTGTTGCCTTGAATGATATAGACAAATGGGCTTGTCAAACGTTGCGCAAAAACCGTCCAAACTGGAAAGTCTTGGAAGGAGATATAAAGGATTTTGATTTTTCAGAATACCATGATAGAGTTGATGTTGTTGCAGGTGGTTTTCCTTGTCAAGCATTTAGTTATGCTGGCAAAAAATTGGGTCTAGCCGATGCAAGAGGAACTCTATTTTATGAATTTGCAAGAGTTGTCAAAGAAGTAAATCCACCCATTTGTATTGGCGAAAATGTTCGAGGATTGTTGAGCCATGAAAATGGAAGAACATTGCAAGGTATGATTTCAATTTTAGATGAGATTGGATATAATGTTGTTCCTTTCCAGGTACTAAAAGCCATAAATTATAGAGTTCCACAAAAAAGAGAACGTTTAATTTTAGTAGGAATACGAAAGGATATTAATTTAAAATACGAATATCCAAAACCACATAAGAAAATATACACTCTAAAAGATGCCCTAAAAAAGGGAGATTTATTTGAAAATAGTGTTCCAAAGTCCGATGGTGCTAAATATCCAAAGAGTAAAATTGATGTCTTGGATTTAGTGCCGCCCAAAGGGTATTGGCGTGATTTGCCAATAGAAATTCAAAAACAATTTATGGGCGGAAGTTTTTATCTTGGTGGTGGAAAAACTGGCATGGCTCGAAGAATTGGTTGGGACGAACCTTGTTTAACTTTAACTTGTAGTCCGGCTCAAAAGCAAACCGAACGTTGCCATCCTGACGAAACCCGTCCGTTTACTGTCCGTGAATATGCTAGAATTCAAACTTTTCCTGATGATTGGAAATTTGAGGGTTCAATGACACAGCAATATAAGCAAATTGCAAGTACCTTTCCGGTTAATTTTGGAACAGAAATTGGCTATTCTATTGTGAAATTCTTAAACCAATACTACAACTTATTAAAACCCAGATAGTAGCTATAGTTTTCAAAAGTAATTTGGTCTAAAATGGTTCTTTTGGATGACTTGGTTTCTGATTGTATTTCGTTCAACGCAGAATTTTCTGCAATTTCTTCATTTTGGTCGGAAGATTTCAAATAGTCTTTGATGGCAATTGGGAGTACTTTGTAAAGTTGAAACATTGCATCTTCTTGTCCTGAAAGTAAAGCGTAAAACTGGTCGCCTGAAATTTTATAAACTCGGCTGTGGCTGTATTCCTTGCCGTTGATATCTCCACTCCATAACTCACAAAAACTACTTTTCGCTAAAATCTGAACTCAATAACACTTCGCTTTTTTATAGTCGTTTGCATAACGAGCCAATTTTTGAAAAAGAGCTTCGGCAGCGCTGCTATTCATCGTGTTGTGCTTATTCTTGATGTCAGCAAACAATGGAGCAATCCCCCTACCTACTCGATTTAGTGACTATCTAACATCACTTGTTTGTCAAATTTGTATGTATCTGGTATGTATCAAATGAAAAATAAAGCAGTTACGAACATTTCGCAACTGCTTTATTTTCAAGTAGCGAGAGCGAGACTTGAACTCGCGACCTCGTGATTATGAATCACGCGCTCTAACCAGCTGAGCTACCTCGCCATTGTTTTGTGAACATTTACAACCAAAGAAGAACGAATCACTCCTTTTTTGCGGTTGCAAATATAGTACTTTATTTTTTCGCCCATCATCTGAGGAGAAAAAAATAGCTTATTTTTATATGTCTGGAATTTCCATATTTTGTATCTTAGTTTTTAATTCCATATATTGCAGAAAATCAAATTATTTATGGCTGGAAAATCAAAATTACAATTGGAATACATTATTAATTGTTCGCCCAGAGTGTTCTTTAACAGGCTGAGCACTGCGGCAGGACTTACTGAATGGTTTGCCGACGATGTTCGTGTCAATGGAAATTTGTTTACATTTATTTGGGGCGACACCGATCAAAGTGCGGAAAAGAAAATGCACAAGGAAAATAAAATGGTCCGTTATGAATGGCTGGATGATGATCTGGAAAAGGATGAAAACTTTTTTGAGTTTGTTGTTACGCAAGATGAACTCACCAACGATGTTTCTCTTATAATTACTGATTTTGCAGAGGAAGATGAAATTGATGAAACGACTGATCTATGGAACACCCAAATTACCAAACTAAAACAATTGCTAGGTTCCTGACACAAAAATATCTCTGGGATTACTGACATAGCAGAACAAAACACTTCATTATATTATATCCATATTTTTTGAGTTTTATTCATCCATTTCTGAATATCCGATTAATTAAATCAGGCACAACAGCCTGTTTTCCTTTTTAATTCTTCAAAATACCTTAGTTTTGTATTCGATAATTAGGCAACTTAAAGAATGAAGCGATTACACCGGTTTATCATTAAAAGCTTTCTGGGCCCTTTCTTTATGACCTTTTTTATTTGTGTGTTTATCCTGCTGATGCAATTTCTGTGGAAATACATAGATGACATGGTTGGAAAAGGTTTGGAATGGAAGATTGTTTTGGAATTATTGACATATGCCGCATTCGGACTTGTACCGCTTGCGTTTCCGCTTGCCATGCTCCTATCATCCATTATGACCTTTGGTAACCTGGGCGAAAATTACGAACTGGTAGCCATGAAAGCATCCGGAATTTCACTTTTCAGGATTATGAAGCCCCTATTCGTGGTTACGATGGTTCTTACATCGATTGCCTTCTATTTTTCCAACAATATTCTTCCGAAGACAAATCTGGAATTTTATGCCCTGCTTTATAGTGTGAAGCAACAGAAACCGGAAATGGTAATTAAAGAAGGTGTTTTTTCGAACGATTTGGAGAGCTACAGTATCAAAGTGGAACGCAAAGGACGTAATAACAATATGTTGTACGATGTAATGATCTACAACCATACGAATAACGAAGGAAATTTGAATGTGACGGTGGCTGATTCAGGAAAAATGGAAATCACCGAGGATAAAAAATTTATGACGGTCACCCTGTTCGACGGGCAAAGTTATGCTGACCAAAAGGAGAACAGGTCAATTAATGATAAGCGATACCCTTTCAGGCGCGAATCATTTAAAAAGGAAGTCATCAACATAAGCTTGCGCGATTTTGAGTTTAACCGAAGAGATGAAAAGCTGTTTAGCAACGGTGCAAGGATGATGAATACCAGTCAATTACAAAATCAGGGCGATTCATTATTTATGGATTACAAAATCCGTCTTTGGCGGTTTGTGACTTCATTAAATTATCAAACCGATATCAACCGCCAGGTCTCATGGCTTGCAATGCCCTTCGATTCAATGCGGGTTAACCCAATGATCAAGCCTGACACCATAGTTGACATCGACAAAATATTGCCTGCTTTAAGCACTTTTGAAAAAGAAGAATTATACCAGAAAGCCATTGGAAATGTGCGTAGTAACTCACATTTAATTACCCAGCAAATGGATGAGATGTACACCCGAAAAAAGATGGTGAACAACTATCCGATGGAGTGGCACCGAAAATTTACACTTTCAATAGCTTGTCTGATTTTCTTTTTCATTGGGGCACCGCTCGGAGCAATTATCCGTAAAGGTGGGCTCGGAATGCCTGTCGTTGTTTCGATCCTATTGTTTATTGCCTATTATATATTAATGATAACGGGCGAGAAGTTTGCGCGTGAAGATGCATGGTCAATGATGTCAGGCATGTGGTTCGCCTCCCTGGTTTTTCTGCCTCTTGGCATTTGGCTAACCTACAAAGCTGCTACAGATTCGAGCATAATGAATATTGAAAGCTATCAATTGTTCTTCAAGAACCTGCTGGAAATGAAATTTTTAAAGCGTCAAAAACCTGAAATTTAAGCTGATGCGAATACTACAATTAATGAACAAAGTGCCATGGCCCCCAAAAGACGGAGGGGCAATTGCCTGTCTGAACATGATGAAGGGATTTTCAATGCTGGGCCATGAAGTGACAGTGTTAAGCATGAATACTTCCAAGCATCACATCGGCATTAATGAACTGCCTGCCAATATCCGCAAACAGGCTGATTTTTTTCTGGTTGAAGTTCCCGCTTCCACCAATTGGGTTGAAGCAGTCCTGAACCTGATGTTTTCTGATTTACCATACAATGCCCAGAGATTCATATCCGATGAATATATCCAGCAACTGGTGCAGCTTTTAACCGTGAGAACATTCGATGTGATACAGCTCGAAGGATTGTATCTCTGTCCGTATATTCCATATATCCGTAAATATTCTGATGCCCTTATTGTATATCGGGCCCACAATATTGAGTATGAAATATGGGACCGGACTGCCAAATTATCTAAAGGATTACGCTCGAAATACCTGCATAATCTTTCCAGACGAATCAAACGCTTCGAAATAAGCTATCTGAACACCTACGATTTACTGATACCGATTACCGATCGGGACGGAAAGATCCTCGATTCGCTCGGCAACACAAAACCGCGCCATACTTCCCAAACCGGAATTGATTTCGCATCGCTTGTGCCAACAGCCAAAAAACTTGAATTCCCATCGTTGTTCCACATCGGAGCATTGGACTGGGCGCCCAACCAGGAAGGGTTGATCTGGTTTTTTGATCATTGCTGGCCGCGCATCCACAGCGAGAATCCGGATTTGAAGTTTTACCTTGCCGGAAGGAATGCCCCCGAATGGCTCGAACGCAGGTTCAAACTCAACGGTGTAGAGTACCTTGGCGAAATCAACGATGCGTATGGCTTCATAAATTCCAAGGCAATAATGGTAGTCCCGCTTTTCTCCGGAAGTGGTATGCGGATCAAGATTATTGAGGGAATGGCGTTGGGAAAACCCATTGTAACAACAGATATTGGAACAGAAGGGATTCCTACCGAAGACGGCCATAACATCATGATTGCAAATGATGCCGATCAGTTTATAGGATCGATCACCAGTTTAATCAACAATCGTAATTTGTTTGATGGGATCGGGAAAAATGCAATCGGATTTATTCAGGAAAAATATGACAACCTGGCCCAAGCTGGTGCTTTGATCGATTTTTATAAAAAACAAATCAAATAAAAACAGACTTTCCCGTGGGTAATTATTTGGAAATAATCTTTTGGTTCTCCGGATTTATTGTTTTTTACGTATTTGGCGGGTACGGAATTGTTTTGCTCATTTTACTGAAATTAAGAAGTATTTTCTTTCGCACCAAAAATATTTCCAGAGAAATGGCAAATAAAGACCTTCCGGAGGTTTGCCTGATCATTGCGGCCTACAATGAACGCGATTATGTCGATATGAAAATAAAAAATTCATTGTCGCTCGATTACCCTTCCGATAAACTCAAGGTTATATGGGTAAACGACGGATCGGACGATGGTACTCCTGAACTGGCTGCAAAATATCCGAAGGTTACTTTATTGCACAATCCCAAAAGGAGTGGAAAAATTGAGGCGATGAATCGTGGCGTTGAGTTCTCGACTGCCCCGATATTGATGTTTAGCGATGCAAACACAGTACTTTCAAAAAATTCATTAAGGGCGGTCGTTAGACATTTTCAGGATAAAACAGTTGGATGTGTGGCAGGCGAAAAACAATTTTACAAAGAAAAGGACCAACCTGTTGCGTCTGTGGGCGAAGGGTTTTACTGGATAATTGAATCGTGGTTGAAACGGCTCGATTATCAGTTCTACAGTACCATTGGGGCAACAGGCGAATTATTCGCTGTCAGGCGCGAATTGTATCAGCGGGTTGAACCTGACACAATACTCGACGATTTTATGATCTCGATGCGCATTGCCCAGCAAGGGTTCCGGATAGCATACGAGCCAATGGCGGTGGCTTCCGAACATGGTTCATCGAACGTGAAAGAAGAAATGAAGCGCAAAGTGCGCATCGCCGCCGGTTGTTACCAATCGTTCTTCCGCCTGAAAAAACTGCTCAACCCGTTTTTCAATTTCAAACTGTTTTTTCAATACGTTTCGCACAAAGTTTTGCGCTGGACATTGGCCCCTTTGGCTCTAATAAGTATGATGGTTTCTAACCTCTTTATCCTGATTGGGCAAGATCAATTCCAGATGTTTTCAGTCTATTCCATATTATTATACCTGCAGGTTTTATTTTACATGTTGGCTGTTGTTGGTTTTTTAACACAGAACCAGTCGATACGCATTAAATATATATACGCTCCTTTCTATTTTGTGGCAATGAACTATGCCATGTTCAAAGGTTTATACAGGTTTCTGAAAGGAAAACAAAATGTGCTGTGGGAAAAGGCTGCCCGCTCTGGAGAAAAGCACAAATAAATTTAGTAATTTCGCCCTCCTTAATGGCATGCCCATTGAAAATTTAAAACACAATGACAGAATTTATTTTGGATACAATTCATGATGCTGTTGAAGCTATAAAACGGGGAGAAATGATCATAGTTGTTGACGATGAAGATCGTGAAAATGAGGGTGATTTTATTGCTGCAGCCGAGTTGGTAACTACTGAAATGGTCAACTTTATGACCACCATCGGACGGGGCCTGGTGTGTGCACCGATTACAGAAGAACGCTGCACCGAACTGGAACTTGAAATGATGGTCGGAAACAATACTTCATCGCACGAAACACCTTTTACCGTTTCGGTTGATTTGCTTGGATACGGATGTACCACCGGAATTTCAGCAAGGGATAGGGCCAAAACATTAAATTCTTTGGCCAATCCGAATTTGAAACCTGAAGAATTGGGCCGCCCGGGACATATTTTCCCTCTCAGGGCGCGCAGCAGGGGGGTACTTCGCCGTGCAGGCCATACCGAAGCTGCCGTCGATTTAGCTCGTCTGGCCGGACTAAACCCTGCCGGAGTACTTATTGAAATTATGAATGAAGACGGGACCATGGCGCGACTACCGGAGTTAATAGTGCTTGCCGGGCGGTTTAATCTGAAAATTGTTTCGATCAAAGACCTGATTACTTTCCGATTGCAAAATGAAAGCCTGATAGAACGCGGTGACGAAGTTTTTTTGCCTACCCAACATGGTAACTTTAGGATTATTCCTTTCAAGCAACTGTCAACCGGTATTGAGCATATTGCTTTAATCAAGGGCGAATGGACTGTTGACGAACCAATCCTTGTAAGGGTGCATTCATCATGCATGACCGGTGATATTTTTGGTTCGAAGCGTTGTGACTGTGGCGACCAGCTCGAACAAGCCATGGCACTGATCGATAAGGAGGGCAAAGGCGTATTGGTTTACATGCAACAGGAAGGCCGTGGAATAGGTCTGATGAATAAAATAGCAGCGTATAAACTTCAGGATGAAGGTTTTGATACATACGAGGCAAATATTCACCTGGGATTTGATGCTGATGAACGTGATTATGGAGTGGGGGCCCAGATTCTGCGCAGCCTTGGTATTACCAAAATGCGCCTGATCACCAATAACCCGATTAAACGTGTCGGTCTCGAAGCCTATAACCTGGAAATAGTTTCGACTGTAAATATCGAAATTGAACCCAACCAATACAATCAGTTTTACCTGAAGACCAAACGCGACCGCATGGGCCATTTTTTACAAAAGTTTAAATATTAGGGGTCAGCCTTTCAGGTAATCAATCTGAACCAGATCGTTCCAGATAGCATCCTTTTTTGGCGGGGCAGCAACTATTTTTACCGGGACTTTGGTAACAGGATGGATGAATTCTATTTTGCGCGCATGCAAATGGATCCCGGCATTTTCATTGCTTCGTGCAGCGCCGTATTTCAGGTCGCCCTTAATGTGCAGGCCAATGCGGTTCAACTGAGCGCGAATCTGGTGGTGACGTCCGGTTTTCAAATCAATTTCCAACAGATGATAATGATTGAGGGTCGCAACATGGCGATAGTGCAGAATTCCTTCTTTCGCACCTTTGCGTTCCTTGTTGTGGGCGTGCGATTTGTTTTTTTCCTCGTCCTTTACCAGCCAGTGGTGCAAAGTTCCTTCTTCAAGTTCCGGAAGTGCATCGACCACAGCCCAGTATGTCTTTTTCATTGTGTCCTTATCCTGAAACATTTCATTCAGGCGGGTAAGCGCTTTGCTGGTGCGGGCAAACAAGATCACGCCACTTGAAGGGCGGTCAAGACGGTGGGGCGAGCCAAGATAAACATCTCCCGGCTTTTTGTATTTCACCTTGATGTATTCCTTCACCTTGTCGATTAAGGTTTCATCACCGGTTTTGTCGCCCTGAACGATCTCGCCACAAGCTTTGTTGATGGCAATGATATGATTGTCTTCGTAAATTACTTCCATTTTGATTTTTTTAGTATTGTTCCCGTTCGTTGGGAAAGTCGCTCGATTTCACATCCTGAACATAGTGGCTCACTGCACCTTTGATCTCTTCTGAAAGATTCAGGTACCTTCTAAGGAAACGAGGTGAAAATGATTGTGTCAGCCCGAGCATATCATGAATTACAAGTACTTGTCCATCTACTCCCCCGCCTGCACCAATACCGATTATTGGGATCTTCAGTGCCTTGGCTATTTTGGTTCCCAATACGGCCGGGATTTTTTCAAGTACGATCGCAAAACAACCAACCGCTTCCAGCAATTTGGCATCTTCGATCAACTTCTGAGCCTCATCTTCTTCCTTGGCACGAACCGTGTAGGTCCCGTATTTGTTGATTGATTGTGGCATAAGGCCAAGATGTCCCATCACCGGAATTCCGGCCGATAAAATACGCTCAACCGATTCGATGATTTCTTTTCCACCTTCTACTTTTACTGCATCCGCATGTGTTACTTTCATGATTTTAATGGCCGAATTCAGCGCTTCCAACGGATTTCCCTGGTAACTTCCAAAAGGCATATCAACCACCACCAAAGCACGGTTCACTGCCCTCACCACCGATTTGCCGTGATAAATCATTTGGTCGAGCGTGATTGGCAAAGTTGTTTCGTTACCGGCCATCACGTTGGAAGCCGAGTCGCCCACCAGGATGATGTCAATTCCGGCCTCATCAACCAGCCTGGCCATACTGAAATCGTAAGATGTGAGCATCGCAATTTTTTCGCCTTTCAGCTTCATTTCCGAAAGCACATGGGTAGTAACCCTTTTTATTTCTTTATAGACTGACATAGTATTCGTATTCAATTTGGCTACAAAAGTAAGAATTTATAGATTGTAATTTCCGGTTTGTTTCAAGCAATTCATTTTTGGGGATATGTTTTTCGAGCTTTGAAACCAGTGCAAAGGGAATGGCAACACCGCTGATAAACATGAACAGCGGAAAAATCAGGTCGTAAAAATGAAATCCGTTCCATGGAACATGCTCCATTTGTTCAACAACCGGTTTGAGCCAGGCAGCACCTATAATTGGCGATAACGGTCACCAGATAACTGCCACCGGTTATCCAGAACATGTCAGATCCCCGCAAAGCATCGAGTGAAAAAAGGCGTTCGCGTGGAACTGCCTGTATTGGTTTGTGTTTCATTAATTATAGTTTAAGAATGGTTGAAGGTAGTGATTTATGGAATTCGATGATTCAAGAATTTGAAAATCAAAATGCGAGCATTGGTTTTAAACACAGGTACGTTCACTATTTAATGACAATGAATGACTACCGATGCCAACCAATTCCTCGTTTTCCGCTGTCTTTTTGTCACTAAAAATGTCATGATTAAACCTATGCCAAACGTTTCAGGTGTCAATATTGCTCCATTTTCTGTTTCCTCCTGAATGGCATAATGATTGATATTTCAAGCCCGTGTTAATTTATTTTAGAAACAATCAGATTAAAAAATAATATCAAAATGGGAAAAATTATTGGAATTGACTTAGGTACCACCAACTCTTGCGTATCAGTTATGGAAGGCAACGAGCCTGTTGTTATCCCAAACAGCGAAGGCAAACGTACAACTCCGTCAATCGTGGGATTTGTTGAAAACGGCGAACGCAAAGTTGGCGATCCGGCAAAACGTCAGGCGATTACCAACCCTGTAAAAACGATCTCTTCAATCAAACGGTTCATGGGTGAAAACTATGCCAACCTGACCAAAGAAATTAAACGTGTTCCATTCACAGTGGTTCAGGGCGACAACAACACTCCGCGTGTAGTTATTGATGACCGCAAATATTCACCACAGGAAATCTCGGCCATGATCCTTCAGAAAATGAAGAAAACTGCTGAAGATTACCTCGGCCAGGAAGTTACCGATGCTGTTATTACAGTTCCGGCGTACTTCAACGATTCGCAACGTCAGGCAACCAAAGAAGCCGGCGAAATTGCAGGCCTGAATGTTCGTCGTATCATTAACGAACCAACTGCTGCTGCTTTGGCTTACGGATTAGATAAAATGCACCGCGAAATGAAAATCGCTGTATTCGACCTCGGTGGCGGTACTTTCGATATTTCTATCCTCGAACTTGGCGAAGGCGTGTTCGAAGTTAAATCAACTGACGGTGATACCCACCTTGGTGGCGACGACTTCGATCAGGAAATCATCGACTGGTTGGCAGCCGAATTTAAAAAAGACGAAGGAATCGACCTGCGTCTGGATCCAATGGCCTTGCAGCGTTTGAAAGAAGCTGCAGAAAAAGCGAAAATCGAATTATCAAGCTCAACATCGACCGAAATCAATTTGCCATATATTATGCCGGTGAACGGTATTCCAAAACACTTGGTAAAAACTTTGACCCGTGCCAAATTCGAACAATTGTGTGACAAACTGATTCAGGCGACGATGGAACCTTGCCGCAAAGCACTGAAGAATGCTGGCTTACAAGCTAGTGACATTGACGAGGTAATTCTGGTTGGTGGTTCAACCCGTATCCCTGCCGTTCAGGAAAAAGTACAGCAGTTATTCGGGAAAGCCCCTTCAAAAGGTGTTAATCCTGACGAAGTTGTAGCTATCGGAGCAGCAATTCAGGGTGGTGTATTGACCGGCGAAGTAAAAGACGTTCTTTTGTTAGACGTTACCCCGCTTTCACTTGGTATCGAAACCATGGGTGGCGTAATGACCCGTTTGATCGAATCGAACACGACCATTCCGACAAAAAAATCTGAAACATTTACCACTGCCTCGGACAATCAGCCATCAGTTGAAATACATGTTTTGCAGGGCGAACGCCCAATAGCAAACGGAAACAAAACCATAGGCCGTTTCCATCTCGACGGACTTCCACCTGCACAACGCGGAGTTCCTCAAATTGAGGTAACGTTCGACATCGATGCCAACGGCATTCTGCATGTCGCTGCAAAAGATAAAGCAACCGGTAAATCGCAGTCGATACGCATCGAAGCTTCTTCTGGTTTGACCGATGCCGAAATCAAACGTATGCGCGACGAGGCTGCCGCCAACGAATCATCTGACAAAGCTGCACGCGAAAAAGTTGACAAGCTCAATCAGGCTGACAGTTTGATTTTCACAACAGAAAAACAGCTGAAGGAATTTGGCGAGAAATTGCCGGCCGATAAAAAAGGCCCAATAGAAGAAGCATTGGGCAAACTGAAAACTGCACACGCATCTCAGGATATTGCAGGAATTGATGCTGCGACAACCGAACTGAATGCCGTTTTCCAGGCTGCATCGCAAGAAATGTACAATGCACAGGCACAGGCAAACGGAAACCCTCAGCAGCCAAAGGGCGAACCGCAAGCCAACGCAGGCGGAAACAGCAAACAGGACAGTGAAGTGACTGATGTCGATTTTGAAGAAGTGAAGTAAAGGACAAGACAGAAGGCAGAAGTTAGAAGGCAGAAGTTTTAAAAAACATACGCCGGTTACTGATGTCCCGGTTTTGACAACAAATATTAAAAGTCCTGTCGGAATTTCCGGCGGGGCTTTTTTGGATTGCCTTGTCTAGTCCTGAAAAAAAATGAGTACTTGTTTCATAGGAATAAAGCTTCTATTTTTGTTTTAAAAGTAAAATGAAAGATCGGTTTCAGGATGGACTTTACGATTAAATATTATTTATAAAATTAATTATCATGGAATATCGAAAATTAGGAACTTCAGATTTAGAGATATCTGTTGTAACATTTGGAGCCTGGGCTGCCGGTGGATGGATGTGGGGAGGAACAGAACGTCGTGATTCAGTTAAAGCAATACAAGCTTCTTACGACCTGGGTGTCACATCAATAGACACTGCCCCGGTTTACGGACAGGGAACAAGTGAGGAAATTGTGGGTGAAGCCATAAAGAATATTCCTCGTGATAAGGTGCAAATCCTTACCAAATATGGTTTACGTTGGGATACCAAACAGGGTGAATTTTTTTTTAACAGTTTTGATAACCAGGGCAAAGCGATTGACCTGTATCGCTATTCAGGCAGAGAAAGTATCATCAAAGAGTGCGAAGACAGTTTACGCTTGCTGGGAACTGATTATATTGATCTTTACCAGATTCATTGGGCCGATCCGACTACACCCATTCAGGAAACAATGGAAGCTGTTGCCCGGCTTATTCAGGATGGCAAAGTTAGATACGCCGGCGTGTGTAACTATAACGCAGAACAAATGAAGGAAGCTGAAAAATACATCACACTTGTATCCGATCAGGTTCCTTACAGCATGGTTAAGCGTGGAATTGAAAACGAATTAATCCCTTATATCATAGAAAATAAAAAATCAATCCTTGCATATAGCCCCTTGGAACGTGGACTGCTTACCGGTAAAATGAAACCAGGACACAAATTTGCCGAAGGTGATCATCGGGCAGGCCTTTCGTTTTTCAGCGATGAAAATATCAAACGGACCAATGCATTTCTTGAAAAAATCAAACCACTGGCTGAAGAAAAGAATGCGACAATCGGTCAGTTAGTTATCCGCTGGACCGTTGAACAACCGGGGATAACCATTGCATTGGTTGGAGCCAGAAATACGTTTCAGGCGGTTCAAAATGCCAAAGCACTGGACATTAAGCTGAGTGCCGAAGAAGTTGGATTGATCACAGGGGAACTTAATAAGTTGAATCTGATATTGTAAATTTCCGACAGCGCTTTTTTAGTGAGCGGGTGAGCCAACCGCTCACTATGTATAAATCCTTTATTATAATTCTTTCCGGTAGCAAATACTGTCTTCCATTCCGATGTATTGCCCATAGTTTCCGGTGAGCGAATAACCTGCAAGTGTGTAAAGTCGAATGGCTTCCACCTGACGGACTCCGGTTTCGAGTACCGCCTTGCTGTAACCTTCTTCAACGGCCCATTGTTCCAACTCCTGAAGTAATAAACCGGCAATCTGTTTGCCACGCATCTCAGGAAGAACGGACATCCGTTTTATTTCTACGGTTTCGTCATCAAACCGTTCGAAGCAACCGCAACCAACCGGTTTTGCATCGACATAAACAACTATCGCATGTTTTATTTTGTCGATTTTATTGTACTGATCGTATTGCTTCTGGATTTCTCCATTTCGAAGAATTAAATCTTCATCCAAAGCATTGGCCATTTTCCTGAAATCGATATATTCACTGGTGGTTCGGATGAATTCGGGCGATTCGGTAGTTTGCATAAGTTTAGTTTTTCCGGGCATAAAAATAAGGTTAAATTTCCTCATGAGTTTAAAACCATCGCTTAAAATGGGAAGTTTTGAATTCAGTTTCCGCCAAATAAATCTTTAACTTCGTGGCTTGTAAAAAGTAAAAACTATGCGTGTATTGATCATTTGTATTGTTCTCCTTTTCGCTGGAAGCATTGTTGCTCAGAATTCAGTAAATCAAGTGGATGCACAGGGTAGAAAACAAGGTTTCTGGACAAAAAAAGATGCTGACGGGAAATTGTTGTATCAGGGAACCTTCAAAAATGATCAGCCGGTGGGCGAAATGAAACGTTTCCATCCTAACGGAAAATTAAAAGCGGTTTTGAACTTTGTCGAAGGAAGCCAAATTTCTGATGCAAGCATGTATGATGAACGTGAAAATCTGATCGCTCAGGGGAAATACATCGGACAAAATAAAACCGGGGAATGGTCTCATTTTCAGGAAACAAAAATAGTATCGACAGAGAATTATCTGAATGGACAGAAAGACGGATCAAGTAAAAGATACTACAAAACTGGTGAACTACTGGAAGAATCGAACTGGCGGAACGACAATCTGAACGGACTTTACCGTTCGTATTTTCAGGATGGTCAGGTTTATCTGGAATTTAATTATTCAGAAGGAGTGCTAAATGGACCGTTTAAGACCTGGTTTGCCGACGGAACGCCTGAACTGGATGCCAATTATACCGGCAATGTTCGCGACAAGGATTGGAAATACTTCGATAAAACCGGTAATTTAATATACACGCTGAAATTTGAGCTGGGTAATTTGCTGAATCCTGAAGTTCAGGACAGCATTGATGCTGCCCAGTTCGACACTTATAAAACCAAGGAAGACAACATTCCTGATCCTGAAGAATTTATGCAAAATCCTGAAGAATACATGAATTTGATGAAAATCCAATAACATACAATCGTATGAAAAAGAGATGGATATTCCTTTTATTCGCAATGCTGACAGGCTTATTCCTGTCAGGTCAAAATCAGCCAGATACCTATTGGGTTAAGCTCATTGACAAAAAAGGAACGTCCTTTCATATCAATCAACCAGAGGAATTTCTATCTCAACGGGCTATAAACAGGCGAATCAAACAGCATATTGCCATCGACGAAACCGACTTGCCAGTATCATCAGTTTATTTGGATACTCTCCGGAAACGGGGACTTGAAGTTGTTCATACTTCGAAATGGCTGAATGGTGTAACCGTAAGAACTTCAGATACGGTTCTGATCAAGACCATTGCCTCACTTCCGTTTGTTAAAATGGTTCAGTTGACCAAACCGGCAATTGTGTTAAAATCGACCCAAATCAAATTTAACGAATCCGAATCTGACGAAATTTCGGTCGTTTCAAATTACAACTACGGAAATGCTTTCAATCAGCTAAATCAGTTAAATGGCCAATACTTGCACAATCAAGGCTTCCGTGGAAAAGGAATTCAGATTGCTGTTTTAGATGCCGGATTCTGGCAGGTCAACCAAATAATGGCATTCGATAGTTTGCGCAATTCGAACCGCATTTTGGGTACCCGCGATTTTGTTGATCCAAAATCTGATATTTACCAGCAACACTCTCATGGCATGAGTGTACTTTCGACCATGGGAGGTAATATTCCGGGAACATTGGTCGGGACTTCCCCTGATGCTTCTTTTTACCTGTTTCGTTCTGAAGATGCGGCAACTGAATATCTGATAGAGGAAGACAACTGGGTGGCTGCTGCGGAACTTGCCGATAGTGTTGGTGTGGATGTTATCAACTCATCGCTGGGATATTACGATTTTGATGACCCCAAAATGAGCCACCCGTATTCTGACATGAACGGCAAAAAGACACGGGTGACACAAGGGGCCAACATGGCATTTCAAAAGGGAATACTTGTTTTTACGAGTGCCGGAAACGAAGGCAACAATTTATGGAAACGCATCATCGCACCAGCCGATGGCGAAAATGTGCTCGCCATCGCAGCAGTCGATAAAAACAGTATCCGCGCATCATTCAGTTCGGTCGGTCCGGCTTTTGGTGGAGCAATCAAGCCCAATGTGGCTGCTTTGGGTTCATCAACTTATCTGGTTACCAGTGGCGGAGTGCTTGGCTATTCAAGTGGAACTTCCTTCTCATCGCCGGTTATGGCCGGTATGGGTGCATGTTTGCTGCAGGCCAATCCTTATGCAAACGTCAAACAGGTAAAAATGGCCATCGAACAAAGCGCCCATCAATACAACCAGCCAGATTCATTGTTAGGTTATGGAATTCCTGATTTTCAAAAGGCTGATATTATACTGAAAAATACAGGTATAAGAACAATGGGAAACAGTTCAGACTGGATAGTTTCGCCAAACCCATTTTCTGATTATATATTCATCAGAAATTTGAATCCGGTTTCGGGAGATAATTGTCACATCAGCATTTGTAACCTTCAGGGAGTTTGCCTTTGGCAATCAAATCTCAAAACAGAGGGAATCATTTTATTGAAGAATCTTGGTAATTTGTCTAATGGTTTTTTGATCCTCACTATCCGTTCAGAAGGCAAAGTTGAACGATTTAAGATGCTGAAAATAAACAGGTAATAATTGTATTTGCAATCATTTAATGCCTGTTGTGATTTGTTATTTGCCGATTCGATGCAACCAGAAATACAGTTTAGGATTAGAAAAGCTATAAATGACAACACAATAAATGATTGCGTATATTTACTCGTTATAGGCAATTTTAGAAACCCGACCGCACGAAAAAGCCTGCAAAGATTTTTAAATTTATGTTTCACTTTAGGGAAACTATTGTATCTTTGTTTCGTGGACAAAAATCAGAAATATAGAAAGATTACGTTTTACAAGGACTACTTCCAAAAGTTCTTTAACAAACAATCGAAAAAAGTTAAAGCCAAAATAGTTTGGACTTTTGACTTGGTTGAAGGCCTGCAAAGAGTTCCAGAAACGTATCTCAAACACATTGAAAGTACAGACGGACTTTATGAAATCAGAGTTCAACTTGGAAACGACATATTCCGTATTTTCTGTTTTTTCGACCAAGGACAACTTGTCATCTTGGTAAACGGTTTTCAAAAGAAAACTCAAAAGACACCGAAAAAAGAAATTGAATTTGCTCTTAAAATAAAAGTAGAATATGAAAACGAAAGATAAAAATTTAATAACTCTTGAAGAGTTTAAAGAAAAAAACTACGGCAAACGTGGGACTAAAGAGCGTGACGAACTTGAAGCTGGTTACGAAAACTTTAAAATTGGTGCGTTAATCCACGACACTCGTGTAGAAATGGGTATGACTCAGGAACAACTTGCAGAAAAAGTTGGAACCACCAAATCATACATTTCTAAAATTGAGAACAACATTAAAGAAGCGCGCATTTCGACACTTCAAAAAATCGTTGAACTTGGTTTTGGTGGACATTTAGAACTTTCAATCAAACTTTAAACTATTACTGACAGAAGAAAAACCGCATATAATAAATAGGACTTCATGTGGTCGGTACGACCCAGCATGAAGTCTGGGTTGCACGTAATCCCAGGCGACTACCTAATTTCTTCTATGTATTTATCAAGGTTTTTTGGCTTGCGCTGAGTTAAGTCGAAGCGTTTGTTGAT
>JANONW010000230.1:0-2323 GCA_031421065.1 Prolixibacteraceae bacterium | reverse complement strand
GCAAATGGAATTACCTGTTTTGTTCCAATGCAGAAGAAACTCCGGCAGTGGAAGGACCGTAAAAAGATAGTAGAAATGCCTCTGTTGCCCGGATACTGTTTTGTACATATTAATCGGGTTGACTATGACCGTGTGTTGTATATCAAAAATGTGATTTCGTATGTTATTTTTGAAAGAAAAGCTGCGATTGTGCCCGATAACCAGATAGAAAGAATACGGGAAATGGTTGAACAATCTCTGTTTCCTGTTGAAGTTTCATTTGAGAATTTTATTTCCGGACAACAGGTAGAAATTATTGTACCGCCATTGACCGGGTTAAAGGGAGAGTTGGTCAAAACTCATGGAAAGAACCGGTTTATTCTTCGAATAGATTCATTAGGTATAAATTTTATGTTGGATATTCCGGCTGATGGGATTGTTTTCTCAAATGACTAGTGTCAAGTCAAGACAACCCTTTCAGGACGTCATGCTGAATTCATTTCAGCATCCCTGGTGGATAAAGAGATTCCGAAACCCCGTCTGACCTGCCGGGCAGGAAGTTCGGAATGACGTACCGGAAAATATACACTTAACTTGACACTTGGTTTCTCATATACACTAAAGACATGTAAAAAAAATAAAACAAATAGTTTTTATACTTTTGCAACTCTTTATTTACGATGGAGAAAATATTATAACACTCGGCGCACAATATTCATGTGACTGAGGGGGCGAAGCTGTGAAAAGAGATAATTTCATTACATCCCGTCCATTACAAACAACACAACCATCACAACCATTACAACCATTAACGATTAATGATTAATGATTACAACCATCATAACCATACAACCATTTAACCATTTACAATTTACAATTTAATTATTTAACCATTTACTATTTCTTTGCACTGAAAACTGCGACTGCGACTGATCACTTTTTTCCTTATTTCTATTTTCAATTTTCAATTTTATTACAACCATTTAACCATTTACTGGTGCCTGAGCCTTCGGCGTGAGACTTCGACGTGAGCTCAGTCGAACGTTCAGTCGAACGCGCGAAGCAGTCGAAGGCAACCATTTAATCCCGCCACAGCGGGTGCAAAATAAATTATTCAATTGCTGTTCGTTTTTATTATTTTTGTAAAAAATATCACCTTATGGCACACGTAACAGGAATACGATTTGAAAAAGACAATGAGGGTGTTAAGCGGTATATACGTATTGACCTTAAAAAATATGGTAAAGAAATTGAACCTTTTCTCCAAAAGTTAAATATTGAACGCGATGAGCAATTCGAGCACGATTGGGAACAAAGTTTAACCCCCGGCCAATTCAAAAGTCAAATGCATATCCGTATAAAAAAATGGTTCGATAAATGAAAGTTGCATTCCATCCACTTGTAATTGACTTTTTGGAACAACTTACTTTTGCATTATATGAGAATGGGTATTTTGGGTTCTATGATTCAGCTTGTGAATATATCGATCGAATGGTTGATGATATTAGCTCCAATATCCATATTAAACTCCATAAAAAGGCTCCTCCGTATTTTAATAAGTACGGTAAAAATATGTTTTATATTTCTTATCAGCCCAACAATCAAACTACCTGGTATATTTTCTTTAACGTTAACGAAAACCGGTATTTAATTCGTTTTATCACGAATAATCATGTTTCAGGCCATTTATTAAAATAGATTTCCAAACGAATAGCTAAGCTTTATCAACGAAGACAAATGATAAGATTGTAACGATCACAGATACGAAGTGAAGTGATGTAAATATTTGCCACAAAACCATTGACACATTAACCCATTTAACCATTTCGCCAGCAGCTGGCAGCCAGTTTCTTTTTCCATTTTCAATCTTTAATCCCCTTTACTACCTTTTAATACCTTCACCACTAAATTCTACAAAGCAGAATCCCTTTGGAAGTGCAGTCATCTCTATTCCAAACTGACCAAACGAATTTTGAACTAGTTCACCCGATAAAACTATTTTTACGGAAAGGTCTGATACATTATAGAAAGTAATCTGCATCATTTCCGCCTATCCAATCATTGAAGTGACTTTTATAGGCAGTAAGCTTAAAAAATTACACAAATTTTTATTGAACGGATCACAGATCCAACATTAAGAAGTGCAGATTGCAAATCTGCACTAGCGAGGTAATAATGGTTTTTGGGCACCAGGTTAGCCAGAGGGTGTACGACAAAAATCCCTTTTTGAAAAATTAACCACGAAGTGGTTGAATGTGAATAGCCCTGAGTGAAACTCAGTGGGTACAAGGGAAGGATAGTTTATGCAACCCTGCAAAGGGTTGAATTTATTCATTTCTGATAT
>JANONW010000229.1:0-2145 GCA_031421065.1 Prolixibacteraceae bacterium | reverse complement strand
CCCCCAAGGGTGTCGAGCGGGTATCTTGCGACGAGTCCGTGACCCAGCCGTGAACCCAGACGCCCACAGATCCGCGATGCCGCGTGCCCGCCTCTCACTCCGTGCGCTCCTTTTCGCCGGCCTAGCTGTCGGGATTACGCTCGGCACTGCCTGCGGCCCCGCGAGCAGTCTCGCGGCCGACGCCAGAGCGCAGCGCCGGCCCTCCGCTCCCGTGGCGCCGGCGATCCCTGCCGCAGAACGGCCCAAACTCGTAGTGCTCATCACGGTCGATCAAATGCGGCCCGACTACCTCACGCGATGGGACGCTCAGTTGACCGGCGGTCTTCGGCGACTGCTCGACGAGGGCGCCTTCTACTCTCACGCGCTCCAGGACCACGCGATCACCGAGACTGCCCCCGGCCACGCCGTGACGCTCTCCGGCCGCTTCCCATACAGCACTGGGATCGCCTCCAACTCGGCCGGCGTGGACAGCCCCGACTGGCCGCTCGTCGGCTCTGAGGGTCCAGGGGCGTCGCCCTTCCGCTTCCGCGGTACGACGCTTGCCGACTGGATGACCGCCGCAGATACCCGCACCCGTGTTCTCTCCGTCTCGCGCAAGGACCGCGGTGCGATCCTTCCCGTCGGGTCGGGCAAACACTCGGTCTACTGGTACGCTCTGGCCAGCGGCCGATTCGTGACCAGCACCTGGTACGCCGATTCGCTACCCACGTGGGTGCAGGAGTTCAACGCCGAGGACCGGGTGGCGAGGCGATACGCCGGCCGGTCGTGGGATCTGCTGTTGGCGGAGTCGGCGTATCCCGAGTCCGATTCGGTGGAGCAGGAAAGCGCAGGGCAGGGCTTCACCTTTCCGCACGCGCTGGCGAATGACGCCACCGCAGCGCAGAGCGGGATCATCGGCCAACCCTCGATGGATGAGCTCACGCTCGACTTCGCCTGGAAGGGCGTGCGAGCGCTCGATCTCGGCGGCGGCTCGAAGACCGACCTTCTCGCGATCTCGCTGAGTACGACCGATGCCGTTGGCCACCGCTGGGGGCCGGACTCGCGTGAGCTGCACGATCAAGTGCTCCGTCTGGACCGCGTCCTTGGTGTTTTTCTCGATTCACTCATCGCGTTGCGCGGGAAAGAGAACATCGCCATCGCGCTCACCTCCGATCACGGCGTGGCGCCGATCCCCGAGTTCCGATCGAGCTGGGGCGACAACTCCCGCGCCACGAGGATCTCTCGTGAGGACTTCGACCCTGCGTTCACTCGCGTCTCCGAGAAGGTGATCCTGTCGCGGATCCCGGCCGACGCGTTCACGTTCGATTTTCCGACGTTGAACGTGGATCGCTCAAAGGTCGGGCTCCGGACGCGCGAGCTGCGTACGGTCGCGCGCTCGTTTGCTGCCGAGGTCCGCAAGATCCCCAGCGTCCTCCGTGCCGACGTCGTGGACGACTTGGTTCTTGCCGACACCGTGAGGGACGCGATCGCGCGGCGGTGGCTACACACGTTTCGGCCAGGCGGCGAAGAACTCGTCGTGATCACGCTTCGCCCGTTCAACTACGGCGGCAGCAACATTGCGGCTCACGGCACGCCGCACGACTACGACGCGCTGGTGCCGTTGATCCTCTGGGGCCGTCATTTCAGGCACTTCGCGGATTCCTCAGCCGTGCGTGTGGTGGACCTCGCTCCGACGCTCGCGCACCTGCTCGGTGTCGCTCCGCTGCAGCGACTCGACGGACATGTCCTCGCGCGCACCTTTGTCCCGTTGCCCGACTAGCTTCGTCCAATGCACGATTCCATCTATTTCCAGGACCACCACCTCGCCACGCGCGAGATGGTCCGCGCGTTCGCAACCGACGAAGTGGCGCCGGTTGCCCGCAAGTTCGACGAATCCCAGGAGTTTCCGTGGGAGAACGTCAAGAAGATGGCCGACCTCGGCCTGCTTGGAATACCGTGGAGCGAAGAGCTCGGCGGCTCGGGGCTCGACACCCTTTCGTTCATCATCGCGATCGAGGAGCTCGCGCGCGTGTGCGCGTCACACTCGATCACGATCTCCGCCCACACCACGCTTGGCACTTCGCCGATCGTGAATTTCGGGACGGCGGCGCAGAAGCGGCAGTTCGTCCCTCGGCTGGCGAGCGGCCGCGTGCTCGGCGGATTCGG
>JANONW010000228.1:0-7995 GCA_031421065.1 Prolixibacteraceae bacterium | reverse complement strand
AAAAAATATTTTCATCAGCAGATTTTCCCTCAAGCAAATCAGTAACCGGGCATTCCACCCATGCGCGAACCCTGCTTTCAGGTGTGTAATTTGAAAGAATAGCCATGATAATTTCACATTCGCGCTGGCCAGTTGAAACTTTTTCGCTGGTCAGAAAATAGTTCTGAAGGCTTTTCCCAAACTGTTCCAGACAGGAATTGATGAAGTTGGCCCCCATCGCGTCGCAGGTTTCAAAATCGGCATCCAACTGAAAATAGTTGGGCAAAATATGGGGCAATGTTTTCAGTTCAATGTGGGTAATTCCACCTCCGCGCCTTTCCATTTTTGCAGTCAGAAAAGCACTATCGGCCAGCAATTTTGACTTTATTTCAGGAAATAGTGATTGCAGGTACTCCGGATTTCCATTCCATTTGAAATGAACCTGTCCTTTTTTTTCTGTGCCCAAAACTTCAGCATGAAAACCACCGCGCTTCGCCCAAAAACCGGCAGCATTGGCCAAGGCCGCAACTACCGAAC
Source organism: Prolixibacteraceae bacterium (assembly GCA_031421065.1). Classification (GTDB taxonomy): domain Bacteria; phylum Bacteroidota; class Bacteroidia; order Bacteroidales; family Prolixibacteraceae; genus Aquipluma. The sequence goes on along the minus strand of JANONW010000228.1, from coordinate 7,479 downwards.
TTTCTTCGGAAACCAGTGGGAAGAATAAATTTTTTCCGTTCACCACAAAATTTGGGGCGATAGAAAATGGAAGATGAAAGCTCGAAACTGGGTTTTCGCTCAAATCGTCGATGATTTTTCGGATTGTTCCATCGGTTGCTTCAAAGGAACCCAGCCAGTTGGCCAAATCTGTTTCAAAACCGCATTTCTGAATCAATTCATTGATTCGCTGCTGTTTGGTGTATTTTGAAAAACCCTGTATAATGGAATCAACCATGATAATCGGGATTAATTTTCAAATAGGCTTGTGCCAGGCGAAGTACCTGAATTTGGTTTTCAAGGAAGGCGGCCAGCGATTCGTAACTTTCGGAAGCATGTTTCAAAACGGCAGAGGCCATGCCAAAAACAGCCGGCAACTGACTTTTGGAAGTCAGGAAATAACCGTCGAGCGCGTTTTGAATGCCGCCAGAAATGATCAGTTGGCGACAAGCCGGATTCGGGTTTTCTGACAGGATTTGGTTGACTGAACCGACCATTTGGTTGGCTGACTGCCCGATAAATGCAAACGGCAAACTGGCTTCGAGTTTTTGCTGATCGCCACGTAACATTTCCAGTTTAGAAAAGTTGGTTCCCCCGTAAGCTCCAAATTCGATCGCTTCGATCGGAAGGGCAATCAGTTGCCGTAAACTTTCGGGACCAAAACCTTGTCCCACTTCTTTCACGATAATTTTAAAATCAACCTGAACGAGCAGTTGCTGAATGGTTTGCAAAGGTGATTGTTTCAAGCGGTTCCCTTCAGGTTGAAACCATTCCTGCAAGGGATTGACATGCACAATAAGTCCGTCAGCACGCAGGTCACCGACCAGATCGACCACCGCCTGAAGATTTTTAGAGTCCAGCAATTCTTCCACCTGTGCAATTCCCAGATTGGCCCAAAATGGCTGGTCATCACCGATTTCATTTCTGAAGTTAAAATCGTCCCAATGGGTTTTATCGAACAGTAGTTTGCGGCAGGAGCCGAGTCCCATTCCCATTCCGAATTCGTGGCAGGCGCGGGCAATGTTTCGGTTGATTGTTTTAGCAACACCGGTTCCGCCGGTCATACTCGACACCCAGATGGGCGTACGCATTGTTTTTCCGAGGAGATTAATGCTCAAATCCGAAATCTCAGGATGCGCCGCAAGCATGGGCTCGTAGTTGAAACGCAAATCCTGCTCCGCCAGTTTGGTCTGCGAATCGAGTGCCAGTTTTATATGTTCGAGTTTTCGGTCGGAAGCCATTTATAGTGAGATTTATTCTTTGTGGATTCAATATTGCTAATTGTAATTTCTATTTTTTTGATGGATTAAAAAATAAGTTTTTTAATAATTTAATGTACACGAAATCAGCCATTAAGATTTTTCACTATCTAAATATTATCAAAGTTTAAAATTATCGGGAAATTAATGCTTTTTCAGTTATGATTGATTACAAATTCAAACTTTAAACACTTCCCTGCATTGCAGGCAGGCGGAATTTTTTTTTACTCTTTTAAAATATTCCTCGAAATTACCATTCTCAATATTTCGGAGGTTCCCTCTCCAATCTGGAGCAATCGCTGGTCGCGATAAAAGCGTTCGATGGGCCATTCGCGGTTTTTAAACAATCCTGCCCCACCCAAAATCTGAACCGCTTCGTCGGCCACTTCACGTGCAATTTCAGAACAATACAGTTTCGACATGGCAGCTTGTTGCGCATAAGAATGGCCGTTGTCTTTCAGCCAGCAGGCATTGTACAACGAGTTTCGCGCATTTTCAATTTTCACGGCCATGTCAGCCAATTTAAATGCGATGACCTGAAATTCGCTCAGCGATTTTCCAAACTGTTTGCGATGTTTAGAATAGGCAAGGGCAATTTCGTAAGCTCCCTGTGCAAGCCCGAGACCAATGGCTGCAATCGACAACCGTCCAGAATCGAGCGTTTTTAGCATGATTTTAAAACCATATCCTCGTTCGCCCAACTGGTTTTCGATCGGCACCAAACAATCATGGAAGTATAAAATCCCATTGTCGGCGGCTCGCCATACTAATTTGTTCTTCATGGTTTCACGGATAAATCCTTCGCGTTCTTTTTCAACCAAAATAGCGGTCATTTCCTTTCTTCCGTCCTTTTCGCCCGTAATAGCCAAAATGGTCATTCCGGCCGAAATTTCAGATGTTCCGTTGGTGATGTATTTTTTTGAACCGTTTACCAGAAATTCATCTCCGGTAATCACCGCAGTTGTTTCAACACCTTGTGCATCAGAACCCGCATTCTCTTCGGTCAGTCCAAAAGCCCAAAGTTTTTCTCCGGTACAAAATGCAGGAAGAAACTTCTCTTTTTGCTGCTGCGTACCAAATTCGAGGATTGGGCCAACGCCCAGAGAGTTGTGTGCGGCCAGCGTGGCAGCCATCGAACTGTCGATCCGTGCAACTTCCTCAATGGCAATGATGTAAGAAAGATAGTCGGCTCCCTGTCCGCCAAGTGCTTCAGGAACCTGCATCCCCAGTACACCGGTTTTGCCAATTTCGCGGACCAGTTCAACTGGGAATATCTCCTTTTCATCAAAATCATCAATTACCGGCTTGATAAATATCTCGGCAAAATGCCTGACTTTCGCCCGTATCTGATGATGTTTTTCCTTTAGTAATGCATTCATATATAATAAGTTCCAAGTTTTTGCAGCTACTTTTTTCTGAAAACTAATTAATGTGACCGACCACTATTCTGCTCCAATTCAAGCAGCAATTGCCCTTCAATTACGGCACTTCCTTCTTTGATGTGAACCTTTTTAACCTGTGCATCAACCGCACAAAGAAAATGAATCTCAGTTTTCATCGATTCCAGAGTCAGCAAAGTTTGTCCCAAACTGACCGCATCTCCCTCACATACATTTATTTTCAATACACTACCAAACAAATCGGCGCAAATAAGGTTCTGAAAAATCTTTATGGTTTCCATATTTTTACGGTCAACTTTCGCCTGGTCCAGCAAACTGTTGCTTTGCAATTCAAATAAAAAACCTTGAATTCCAATCAATGTCTTTCGATCTCCTTCAACAAAGTAAAATATTTCCTTTTGCTGATCAATATTAATTTCGAGTTTTTTATCCATCAAATGCCAGTCGGTCACCAAATATTCCTGATGATTTATCCTGAAAATTTGTCCGTTTTTGGCAGGTTCAATTAAACATGCGTATTTTTTACCTTCAATCGAAATCTCCAATTGAGGCATTATTCTCCAGAATCCAATCTGGTTCCAAACGGAATTCTTGGCGTATTTTTTTTGCTGAAAATGAAAAATCTGGAACGCAATAATCATTTTATGCTTGTTCAGGTTTTCTCTTTTTACCTGAATTTGCAGGTTGATCAATTTTAAACCTTCGTCGATATATCGTGTGAAAATTTTATTCTCCTGAAATACATTGCTTTCGACCAATCCAGATAAAAACGAAAGGTTGGTGCGGATTCCTGAAATGCAGGTTTTTGACAGCAATTGCTCCATTTTGCCAATTGCCAATTCACGGTTTTCTCCCCAAACCAGTATTTTGGCCAGCAGAGAATCGTAATTGGGAGAAACGGTCATGCCTTCCGAAGCAAAAGTTTCAATCCGCATCATTTGTTCTTCAGGAATTTCCCAGGCTGTGAGTTTCCCTGCCGATGGAAGAAAATCCCGGGTTGCATCTTCGGCACAAATCCGCACTTCTATGGCATGCCCCGAAATCTGAATATCTTCCTGATTCATTGGCAAAGGATTTCCGGTTGCTGCCAGCAACTGCAACGAAACCAAATCGGTGTTGGTAATCATCTCGGTAACCGGATGTTCCACCTGAATGCGGGTATTCATCTCCAGAAAATAAAAATGGCCTTGCTCGTCCAACAAAAACTCGATCGTGCCTGCGTTCCGGTAATTCATCGAGCGGGCAATTTTTACTGCGGCGGAAGTCAGTTGAGCCCGAAGAACTGCGCTGATTGAAGGCGATGGCGCTTCTTCGATAATCTTCTGAAAGTTGCGCTGAACGGAACATTCGCGTTCGTAAAAATGAAGTACATTTCCGTGATGATCGGCCAAAAGCTGCACTTCAATGTGCCGCGCTCTCGGCAAATATTTTTCAACGAACAATTCCCCGCTTCCAAAATAGCCGATCGCCTGCCGTTCCGCTTTTTGCAATGCAGGCAACAACTCTTCCTTCGAATTGCAAATTACCATCCCTTTTCCGCCTCCGCCAGCCGAAGCTTTTACCATCACCGGAAATTTCATTTCTGAAGTATGTTGAACCAATTCTGCTAACGTTCCGCGAAACGAGGGCAATACAGATATTCCCAGAGATTCAACGTATTGTAGCGCCTGATTTTTTTCGCCCATCAACCGGATATTTTCAGGAGAAGGACCAATAAATACCAAGCCGGAATCAATCACTTTTTGGGCAAACCCGGCATTTTCGGATAGAAACCCATATCCGGGATGAATGGCTTCAGCTCCTGATTTTTTTGCAATCTGAATGATTTTTTGCTGATTCAGATATGTTTCGTTCAAGGTTTTCCCTGAAAGCAGGACCGCCTCATCAGCCAACGAAACGTGCAATGATCCAGCATCATCGGCCGCATAAACAGCTACCGTTCTGATACCTGATTTTTGGGCTGCCCGGATAATCCGAACCGCAATTTCACCCCTGTTGGCGATGAGAATTATTTTTATTGACTTCACGCTTATTTATTGTTGTTTTTTGCCAACAGCTAGTTGCTGTCTGCCAGCCGATTGCTTTTTATCTGAAAACTGATTACTGAGACTGCCTACTTTTTCCACTCCGGTTTTCGTTTGTCCAGAAAGGCATGAATTCCTTCCTGACCATCAGGAGATAAAAGGGCTTTGGCTAAAATTCCTGCAGTTAATTCAGTATCGTTTAGCCCAATAGCTCCTGATATTACCTGATTGATCATGTTTTTCGCTTTTTTTATTGCTGAAGGCACTGCTGAATCAAAAGAGTTCATAAAGTCTGACAATGTCATCCCCAACTGATCTTCATCGCATAAAACATCTATCAATCCAGCCTTGTGTGCTTCCTGTGCATTGAAAAGACTGCCTGTTAAAATCCATTTCCGCAAATCTTGCGGTGACAATCTATTCGCGACAAACGGCAAAATTGTAGCTGGCAATAGTCCCAGTTTTACTTCACTGAACATGAAACGGGTGTTCGCTTCGGCCAGCACAAAATCGCAGGCAGCCATCAGTCCAATACCACCGCCAAAAACATTACCTCTAACACACCCAATGGTTACCAAAGGCAACTGGTGCAATTTCAATAAAAGATCAGCCAAATGCTTGTATCGTTCAGTATTTTGTTCTAATGAAAGTTGTTCGGAGTTGTAAAACCAGTTCAAATCGGCTCCGGTACAAAACGACCGTCCATTGCCTGAAAGTACCACAAAAAGCAGTTCGTTCCTTTCTGAAACCTCCTCCAGTGCCTGATCCAATTCCGCAATCATCTCCAGAATAAGCGCATTGTGCCGCTCCGGGCGGTTCAGATTAATCCGGGCAACCGGCCCGGAAATTTGAATTTCAATATATCGGTAAGAGCCTCCCCCTGCCCCCTCCTCAAGAGGGGGTGAAGAACTGGCACTCGTTGATTTGCTCTTTGTCATTTGAATAATTTTAAATTGAAAAATGCTCATTCATGGAGTAGCTTTCAGAATATGTACAATCAACTCCCTTCTCCCTCGGAGAAGGGTTGGGGATGAGGCTTTACATTCTAAATACTCCATATCCCGGCTCTCCGAAGGAACGGTTCAGCGAGACAGAAATTGCCATTGCCAATACTTTTCGGGTGTCAATCGGATCAATAATGCCATCGTCCCACAAGCGCGATGAACTGTAATATGCCGAACTTTCCTCATTAAATTGTTCAAGCAATTTACCTCCCGATCCATTATTTCCAATGCTTTTCAGAACCCCGGCAGCCTGTTCTCCGCCCATCACCGAAATGCGCGAATGTGGCCACATAAACAGAAAATGAGGATCGAATGATCGACCGGCCATCGCGTAATTTCCGGCGCCAAATGATCCGCCAATAATCACGGTAAACTTTGGGACTGCCGCATTTGCAACAGCATTTATAAGCTTGGCACCATCGCGGGCAATGCCCTGGTGTTCGTATTTTTTTCCGACTATAAAGCCAGTAATATTCTGTAAAAATAGCAAAGGAATTTTTCGCTGAACGCACAATTGAATAAAATGGGCGCCTTTCAGCGAACTTTCTGAAGTTAAAAAACTGTTATTGGCGATTACTCCAACTGGAAAGCCCCAGATTCGCGCAAAGCCCGTGATTAGCGTTTTCCCGTAGTTGGCTTTAAATTCCTGAAATTCACTTCTATCCACCAATCGTTCGATGATGGCGTGCGCATTGATTGGTTTTTTTAAGTCGGCTGGCAGGAACCCATACAATTCTTCCGCAGGATAGAGTGGTTCTTTTGTTGGCTGAACATCGAGTTTCTGTTTCTCCTGAACAGGTAATCCTGCAACAATCGTCCGGCAGATTTGCAGTGCATGGACATCATCTTCGGCAATATGATCGGCAACACCGGAAATGCCTGTATGTACCTCAGCTCCACCCAATTCTTCAGCAGTCACTTCTTCTCCTGTAGCTGCCAAAACAAGCGGTGGACCGCCGATAAAAATGGTTGCCTGGTTTCGAACCATGATGGTTTCGTCGCTCATGGCCGGAATGTATGCGCCACCGGCTGTACATGAGCCCATCACTACCGAAATTTGCGGAATTCCTTCGGCCGACATGCGAGCCTGATTGTAAAAAACCCGGCCAAAATCGAAACGGTCGGGGAAAACATTGGCTTGCTCGGGCAGGTAAATCCCTCCTGAATCGACAAGGTAAATACAGATCAGTTTATTTTGGCGGGCAATTTCCTGTGCGCGAACGTGTTTTTTGATGGTTTCGCGGAGGTAAGTTCCGCCTTTGACGGTGGCATCATTGGCAATAATCAGGCATTCGCGACCATTTACAACCCCGATCCCGGTTATAATTCCGGCCGATGGAAACGCATTATCGTATTGATTGTAAGCAGCAAAGGACGAAAGTTCGAGAAACGGAGTTTGCTGATCAATTAACAGATTGATTCGTTCGCGGGCAAGCAACTTACCGCGGGAACGATGTTTTTCTATAGCAGATTTGGAACCGTGCGAACTGACCCCGGCCAGCTTTTCACGAAAAAATTTCAATATCTCCCGATAATTACTGACTTTTTCCTGAAATTCAGCAGTATGGATCCGTTTCTCGGTTTGTTTAATATTTGCCGTCATTTGATTAAACAGAAAGGTTTAAATCATTTAGACAAAGTAAACAATCAATTGGTTCACCTCGTTTCATAATTCTTTCAGGTAATTCGGACAAAAATCGAAGCCATTGAACCATGCAATACCACCACCAGGCTCAATCGTTACCTTCTTAAAGTTTTCATAATCAAGCAATTC
>JANONW010000227.1:0-8560 GCA_031421065.1 Prolixibacteraceae bacterium | reverse complement strand
GGTGCCTATCTTTTCGCATTTATCAGATGATTTGACCAAGTTCCGCTACATTACCTCTAACCTTATTTTACAGGGGCTGTGCAACAATCAAGATATTGCTGATACGTTTCATGTATCAACAGATAGTGTTCGCCGCTGGAAAAAGAAACTTTCGGAAGAAGGAGATGGTGCTTTTTTTAAGGAGGAGTCACGTCATGGGCGGAGCCATAAATTATTGCCCACTGTATTGGATCGCATACAGTTGAAGCTTGATCAAGGGCAAAGTTCCTGTTCCATTGCCAAAGAGGAAGGGATATCTGAAGGCAGCATCCGGTATGCAATAAATCTTGGGCGGTTAAAAAAAACCCAAAGCTGAAATAAATGCAGCCAAAACCCGCAGCCAGCGAAGTTGCGAAGATGCCAAAGCGGCAGGAGGCATCGGTATAGCGGCAACACGCGAAGAGGAACGGGGATTGGCAGTAACAGGCAAACAAGATTATGCACCCAGTTTATTCGAGCATCAGCAAAGCGTGCTTAATGCCGGGGTACTGTTTGCCTTGCCGGCATTAATATCACAAGGGTTAGAGCGGTTCTTCAAAGTGTTTAACCCTCTGCCCCGGGTTTTTATGGTTTGCACCATGTTATACTCATCTTGTGCTTCATGGCACTTTGCCGGATAAAAAACCCTGAACAATTAAAAAAGCACCCACCTGGAGAACTAGGCAAACTGCTTGGCCTGGACCGCATACCCGAAGTTGGGTATTTTAGGACCAAAATAAAGCAAATAACCGACCAGTCCAAGTCTGATGAACTGCATGTAGAGCTGTTCCGCTGGTATGCAGAGGAAATGCCGGAGCTGTTTTTTTATATCGATGGCCATGTCAGGGTTTACCATGGAGATCTGGCAAACCTTCCCAAGCGTTTTGTATCGCGTGAAAAGCTTTGTTTAAGTGGCACCACCGAATTCTGGGTAAACGATCAGCAAGGTCTTCCCCTGATGGTTGTCACCGGAGAGTTGAATGAAAAGTTAAAGTGGGCCATAGAGCAAATCATACCAAAGATAATCAGTGAGATAACCCAGCCAGCCAAACCCGGCGAACCAACCTTCACCATTATTGTTGACCGCGAAGCTTATGAGCCTGCATGGTTTAAAAAGTTATGGGATCAGCACCATGTGGCCATAATCACCTATCGTAAAAACGTTAAAGATGAATGGGATACTTCATTGTTCTATGATGTTAAAACACAAATATATAACACTGATGTAACGATGCAACTCTGCGAAATGGGAACCCAGTTGGACGGCCACTGGTTCAGGGAAATCCGCAGGCTTTCTGAAAATGGGCACCAGACATCGGTATTGACAACACATCCAAGCTTGTCGCTGCCCGACACAGCCCTGAAAATGTTTTCAAGGTGGTCACAGGAAAACTTCTTTAAATACATGATCACAGATTTTGATTTCGACCGGATGATCGAATATGGAACAGAATCGGTTGATCAAAAACGCACCATTCCAAATCCTGAGCACAAACAACTTACTTACCAAATAAAAAAAGCCAGGGAGAAAAAAGCCAGGCTTGAAGCCCGTATTTTCCAACAAATGGAAGGGAAAGACGCAACAACAGGCAATGACGGTCTAAACCAGGTCATTATAAAAAGTGCCAACCTGATTGAGAAGATAAATGGATATACGGATGAAATTAAAGTCCTTTTGGCCAAAAGGAAAGATCAACCTTCACGAATCAGCATTGCCGAAATGCCACCGCAGCAACGTTACAATAAGTTGATGATAGAAAGCAAGAAGCTAAAGAATGCAATAATAATGGTTGTTTACAGGGCAGAATCAGCATTATACAATACGTTGTCAGAGTTTTATAAAGCCACCGATAAAGAAGGGCGTGTTATTTTAAAAGAGATATTTACCAGCGATGCAGATATGATACCTGATTATGAAAATCATACACTTACCATCAAGTTACATTCACTCTCAACTCCAAGGGCAAATCAGGCAGTGAAAGAATTATGTTCCTTTTTAAACCAGACCGAAACCCGGTTTCCACTCACAAATTTAAGGCTGGTTTACGAAACAGTCGCGCTTTAATCTGCGATAGTATTGGATGTCTGAACATCCAAAGAATTAAAATTTGAAGATAGAAAAAGCTTGGTTTTTGAATATTTAATACAAACAATAAAACCCAAGATTATATTTACTCATGGAAAAGAAGTGAAGGATTATCTTGAAAGCATTTATAAAATTGAACTTATAAAAGGAGAAGAAGTAAATGATATTGAATTACTCGGAATAAAGACGAAAGTTATTTCAATGAATCATTTGTCACGAGGTTGGTCAAAACACAAAACGGAAACAATTGGAATAACAATCAAAGAAACAATAGAAAATATCCACCAATAAATAGGGATCAGGAAGCAAGGGAATCTTCCAATTAAGTGTAATCGATGTTCGAGGGGATCCCGCGTCATCCTGAAACGAGTTCAGGATGACGTGGGATGACGCTTCGAATAGGTTTCCGGAAGACTTGAAAGCGTTGAATGACACATTGTCAAAATCGGGAAACCGGATTACGAAAGTTGTTTGTTATTTATATTTCATCCCAACCACCAAACCCTGCACATAATCCGTCCATTCCTGATGCGACTTTGATTTATCGAATGTCAGGTGCGAAATTGGGTTGCCAATTTTAACCCTGATTGTTTTGTTTCTTTTATTGAATAGTTCGTGGGGAAGCAGCGCCAATTCAAAGGTTGCTTTTATTCTGAAGAGTTTCCGAAACAAAAAAACAGCATAGAAAAGGTTGGAATTTCTTCCGTAAAAATAGAACGGCACAATATCTCTTTCACACGAAACTGATTTGGAAACAAAACTTTTATGCCACTTCGAATCCCGAACTTTCCAGTCTCGTATTCGCGAAACCAATCCGGCAGGAAAATGGGTGATTGGAATTTCTGAATTGAAAACATTGTCAAGTGCCTGAAGATATTCCTTTGGATTGGTTCCGAAAACATTCACCGCAGCTATCACTGGTCTTAATTGTGGAATGAGTACAAAGACTTCGTTGCCAATGGCCCTGAAATCGCCATATTTTGATGCAACTGTATGGGTAAGTATTAAACCATCGGCAATTCCAAACGGATGGTTGGCCACAAAAAAGCACTTCCCATTCTCCGGAAGGTTTTCCAGACCTTCAATTTCGACCTGAATATTTAACTCTTTCAAAACTTTGGGAAGGAACTCAACGCCAACAGAATCTTCAAATTTAGTTAAGATACCATTGATTTCATCCTGATAAGTAATCTTAGCTAACCATCTGACAACGAAACGAGGAAGCTTCTTTAATAAAGCCGAATTGCTGTTCTTTATTTGGGCTTCGACATTGATTAATTCCATTGACCTGAATTGAAATGATTGGTTTTACTGGTTGATTGGTCGCAAGATATGGAAAATTAAATTAATTGATTGCCCGTTCTGTTTCAAATGGCCAAAGTGAAGCTGCCACAGTTAAGTCATATTTTAAATAAAATACTCAATGTTATCAATCCAACCTGCTTTAATGGCGTGCATAATCAATTCGGAAGCATTGGAAACGCCCATTTTCCGGAAGATATTCTTGCGGTGAGTGTTTACGGTGTGAAAGCTGATGTTTTTCTGGCTTGCAATCTCTTTGGTGGTTAAACCTCCGGCGATCAGGCGAACAATCTCAATTTCAGAACTGGTCAGATGGGTTGGTTCGTCGGATACCGATTTACTTTCGCCCAATTCAAGAATCATATCAAGTATTTCTTCGGAATAGTATTTTTTTCCTCTCAAAGCTGCATCAACTGCCGATAGAATTTCGTCACGGTCAGCCGTTTTGTAAATGATGTTTTTAATCCCGATTTTAGAAAGTTCGGCAAATTCGGTTTTGCTGATTGAATTGGTCAGAATTAGTATGGTTATATGCTGAAATTTTTGCTTTATTTTCAAAAGATACTCAATGCTGTCGTAATCAATTAGCGAAAAATCAGTAATAAGCAGATCGTAAAGTCCATTCTCCAAGACCTTTATTAGTTCCATTTGAGAATTAACAATACCTGCAACAATAAACCGCTCGTCGGCGCCCAGAATTGTTTTCAGCGTTTCGACAACCAGAAACTGGCTATCCGCAATTACTATTTTCTTCGAAGAATTGTTCGTACTCATTCTATTTGTGTTTTAGTTCTGGAAGCAAATCCTGTTTGATGTAAACTTCATTTTACTGATTTGTTCCAATTGTTCAAGCGCTTAGCATTGCAAAGTAAGCAAACATCATGAAAGTAGCCACAAGCGACTTGTTCCAAATCAGATTTTTTGTACTTTCGGCGGACAAAATAATTGATTTATTTTAGCTAATTATCAGTAATTCAAAACGTTTCAGTTGATGGCAAATTTAGGGAAGGGAATATTTCAGCGTACCGAGTTACTGTTGGGCAAAGAGGTGATGGAAAAGATTGCATCGAAAAACGTGATCATCTTCGGAATTGGGGGAGTTGGAAGCTGGTGCGCCGAAAGCCTTGTGCGAAGCGGAATCCGAAGGTTGACCATTGTCGATTCTGACCTGATTTGCATCACCAACATCAACCGGCAATTACATGCTACCACCCAAACTGTTGGCGAAGTAAAAACCGACGCGCTGAAAAATCGTTTGCTTGAAATCAATCCTTCAGCCGAAATTCAAACCATTCAGAAAATATACAATCCTGAAACTTCCGATTCATTCGAACTGGATTCGTACGATTTTATCATCGATGCCATCGACAGTTTGAGCAACAAAATCCATTTGATCCGGCAAGCGACCCGCACCCATGCTGTTTTCTTTTCTTCAATGGGCGCTTCGCTGAAACTTGACCCAACCAAAATTCGCGTGGCTGAATTCTGGAAAGTAAAAGGTTGCCCGCTGGGTCACATTGTTCGGAAAAAAATCCGCAAAGGTGATTTACCGGCCAAAAAATTTATGTGCATTTACAGCGAAGAACTGCTCGAAAACAAAGGAGCAGGTTCATCGTGCGGAACCGACAAATGTTTGTGCCCCAAATTAAAAAATGCGCCGGGCGATCCTGATTTGGCCGATCATGAATGGTGCAGCCAGAAAGCGGTGATCAACGGAACTGTGGCACACATTACAGCCATTTACGGATTTACGCTTGCAGGATTGGTTATTCAAAGCATTTACAATGAAGAATAAATATATTATGAGTGAATTTGATGCCCGTGCCCGTGAGTGGGACAAAGATAAAATGCACATGGATCGTTCGCTGGCAATAGCTGCCGGACTGGAAGAAATGATACCGCTTGAACCATCGATGAAAGCCCTCGAATATGGCGCGGGAACCGGGATTTTAAGCTTTCTGCTGAAGGATCGGTTTGCAGAAATTACCCTGATGGACAATTCAACAGAAATGATCAAAGTTTGTGTTGAAAAGACTGAATATCACAAAACCAAACACATTTTACCCATTTGTTTCGATCTGGAGCACAAGGATTATGATGGTCATTTCGATGTCATTTACAATCAAATGGTTTTACACCATGTTGTTGATTATGAAAGCATTATTGGAACATTTTATTCATTGCTAAATCCGGGTGGCTATCTGGCAATTGCCGATTTATATCCTGAAGACGGCTCGTTTCATGGTCCGGATGTTAATGTACATTTGGGTTTCGACGCTTTACGTCTTTCCAGAATGCATAAACTGGTTGGTTTTAAGAACATCCAATACAAAACTTGTTTCGAAGTAAAACGTGAATCGGGTTTAAAATATCCGGTATTTTTATTGGTGGCGCAAAAATAAATCAATCTGAAGATGGAATCAGCTATTTTGAAATGCAAAAAATGCAATTGGCAAGGATCTCCCGAAGAAGTTGACTGGGAAGTTGTTGAAACCTGCTCCGGGAGTGATAAAGTTGAAGTTTGTCCCTCCTGCGGAAGTATGGAATTGTATCCGCTGAAATAATCAGAAAATCAGCTTGTTAGAATTTTTCTCATTGTGTTTCGTTCCTTTTCAGAGAGCGAATCCATTTCGCTGAGTGCATGTTGTATTTTGGTTTTGAAATTCCAGCAGGTCATTTGGCGCAAAGAAAGCCGGCGGCCAAATTCATACGACGAAATATCCTCTTTTCCTTTGCAAACCTGATAAGCAATATAAAAAGCTTTACTGATCGGAAATTTAACGCCATGAAAAATGGTTCCGTTGGTCGCGGTTTCTTTGGCTTTGCATTTCGTACAGCGGCGCGAAAAAGGTTCCTGTCCGGCACATGAGTTTCCATTTCCGCATTTCTTACAGACAAAACCATTGGCCCATTTTATATCTGCCAGAAATTCGAGGCATTTATCATCACTTTTGAACATTTCATCAAGCTGTTCAGGACCAAGGCTATTGCTGAAAATTTCGCTCATAATCAATTTTGTTCTGTTGCAAATGTAAACAAATTAGTGTCACCAAAAAGATTTAAGTGATACCAATGCGATTCATGACTTTCTTTTATTAGTTTTGCAAACAAACAATTTAGAAGATTTGCTATGGAAAATAATTGCGAAGCTAAGCCAAGACCACGAACAATCAAAGAATTTTTTACATCCTGGAATTTCTGGAAACCATTTTTAGCCATTACAATCGGTGCACTTGCCGGCTATTCGTATTATCACTTTGTTGGTTGTACTTCAGGAACATGTGCGATTACAAGCAGTCCGTTTATGAGTACATTCTGGGGTGGAATGATGGGATTTTTCCTGGTGAACAGCCCGTGTAGCAGAGGAAAGTGCTAAGGATTATTGGTTTAGCCCAAATCATGCCCCATTTCAGTAATTTGTATTTTTGAAGCATTAACTCCTGGAATTTTATAATCTGTGAATTTTAGCGAAAATGAAGTAGGTATTTTATAATAAATATTTACTTTCGTGTTACATAATTAACATTTGAGAATATGACCCCAAGGGGTTTTATTTTTGAACTATTGGTAACAATTAGATCATAATCCAAACCAGGAACGCAGTTTGATTATGAACGGTGTTGAACGTTACCTCCGACAGCAGGCCTCTTATAGGAATTGAATTGGGATTTTGTGTTTTTAAGGTTGGGGATTTAGTTTCCCCGCTGTGCCATTTTATTTCAGGATGGCTTTTTTTCATTTATCCGAACTTTTTTTCAGCCTGTTTTTCCGGTTTCCGGTATAAAACCAGTCATTTCCCGGCAGTTTGGGCAATACGGTTCCAGCCCCGGTTATTCGGGGCATACTTTAGTTGCGGCTATTTCATGCCTGCCGTCTGCCGAAGCCAGGATTGGCCGTTAGTTTAGGCCCGTCGCGCTGTCGGATGCGGTAGCCCGGTTCAATGGTTACGACCACCAGCATGATCCCTTTTTGGCAACAAGGGCACTGCTTTGGGTGCCGGCCATAAAGGGCCTCGAAGGTTTCCATCCAGTTACGGCCTTTTGCGGGTTTGGCAATAGGCGCAACGTCAAACTGTTCGCGTACCGATTCGATGCACCTGGCTTTATTGCGCGAAGACAAAATGCCGAAATGCCTTATCTTCATAAACCCAACTGGTAGGACATGGGTAACAAACCGCTGCAAAAAGTCGGTAGCTTCGATGGTCATCAGCCCCGGTTTCGATGTCCGGTAGTCTATCCACGAGAAGGTCACCTTTCCATCGGAAAACGCCTTGATGCGGTGGTTGCTGATGGCCACCCGGTGCGAGTAGCGGGCAATGTATTCGATGACATGTTCGCTTGTGGGTAGCGGTTTTTTGGCATAGACCACCCATTTGGTCCGGTACAAGGGGTGCAGGTATTTCTTTCCGATAACCAACGGCCCGCCTTCAAGCTCAACAATGCCTTTTTGCTGGAGCTTGATCAGCCCGTCGGTAAATTTTCCGCGAAATACCTCCGACAACTGTTTTACATGGACAAAGAACTTGCCCCCCTGTTTGCATTCCCTCCACCACCTCTGGGCATCGATCCCCCCGGCTGGTACCAGGCAGTGGATATGGGTGTGGCGCATCAGGTTCTGCCCCCCCGCCTGCCAAAGTGTACGGCGTGCAGGCAGGTATGGAGCAACGCCACCATGCCCATTTGCGCCCCAAGGTACTTGTGCTGCCGGGCAAATACACCGATCGTTTCCCATGCCGATGCAAACAACAGGTTGTACATCTGGGTTCCATGTTTCATGCACTGGCTTTCGAGCGGGGCGGGCAGGGTAAACACGATATGGAAATAGGGCACGGGCAGGGCATCTGCTTTGCGTTCTGCCACCCATTTTTCGCGCTTCATGCCGTTGCATTTGGGGCAATGGCGGTCGCGGCAGCCGTTGTATGCATAGCGTTCGTATGAACATCCCGGATCGTTGCACCGCTCTTTGTGGCCGCCAAGTTCGGCGGTTCGGCAGTTGCAGATGGCCGTCATCACTTTTTTCTGATGAGCGGTTAACTTACCCCTTTCAGCAAGTTCGCAGCCATGCGCCCGTGCAATGTCGGCCATTTCGAAAAGTGGTTTGTTCACGATTTGGGGTAAATGGTATCCATTGGGCTCCTCGGGGCTGAATTGGGCC
>JANONW010000226.1:0-5164 GCA_031421065.1 Prolixibacteraceae bacterium | reverse complement strand
CCAGTTAATAATTGATATAGAGAGGACTAAATCAGAATTTAAAGCCTGTCCCGAAAAAAACTAATTGCGGTCCTTAAAGAATTTTTGCCGGATGAAAGAGATTTAATCCCGGTATTAGAGGCTATTACAAAATGCAGGGGGATTGTTAAAAGTACGAAAAACTCGATCATTGGAAAACTTGAACCATTGGAAAGACAAAAATTCAGGCAGGCACAAATTCAATTTTGCAGAAGATTAAATGACATGGACGCCAAACTGGATAATGGCAAGAAAATATTTTTTGACATAGGTGTTGGGTAAAATGTCCAGTTTTGCCAATTAATTTTTACTTTTATTACGAAGTCTAACAATATGCGAAAATTTAGAAATGTATTCTTTTACATCAGCATTATTGGCGTTTTTTCAATGTCGATGTATTGGGTTGTTCAACGTGGAAAACTGCTTGAAATTGGGAGAAACATTCACCTTCCTGAAGTAGGCGAAAGTCAATGGATGGAGTTTTTAAATTCATTTGTGCATAATTTACAACATCCGTTGGCCATACTTTTGGCCCAAATAATAACCATAATATTAGCAGCCCGCATATTAGGCTGGATTTGCAAAAAAATTGGACAACCAACCGTGATCGGTGAAATTGCAGCAGGCATTGTGCTGGGGCCTTCACTTATTGGAATGTACTTCCCCGAATTTTCAAATGCCTTATTTCCTGATCATTCATTGGGAAATCTTCATTTTTTAAGTCAGATTGGTCTAATCCTGTTTATGTTCATGGTTGGAATGGAACTCGATCTGAAAACTTTAAGAAATAAAGCCCACGATGCAATCGTAATCAGTCATGCAAGTATTATTATCCCGTTTGCCCTTGGAATGGCGTTGGCGTATTATATTTATCAAACCTTTGCCCCAAAAGGTGTTCAATTTCTTTCGTTTGGTTTATTTATCGGAATTGCAATGAGCATCACTGCATTTCCTGTTTTGGCGCGGATCGTACATGAAAGGGGAATTCATAAAACAAGGTTGGGGGCCATTGTGATTACTTGTGCCGCTGCCGATGATATTACCGCATGGAGTTTGCTGGCCGCAGTGATTGCCATTGTAAAAGCGGGCTCATTTGTAAGTTCGTTATATACCATTGCAATTGCTGTCGGTTATGTATTTGTAATGCTTAAAATAGTAAGGCCATTTTTGAAACGGGTTGGCGATCTGTACCCTTCGCGTGAAACCATGAGCAAACAAGTAGTTGCTATATTCTTTCTCACCCTAATCCTTTCGGCATATGCAACTGAAGTTATCGGTATCCATGCACTGTTTGGTGCATTTATGGCCGGAACGATAATGCCGGAAAGCACAAAATTCAGAAATATCCTTACTGAAAAGGTTGAAGATGTTGCACTTATACTATTGCTTCCGTTATTCTTTGTTTATACTGGTTTAAGGACAGAAATAGGGTTAATCAATGATCCCTATCTATGGAAAATAACCGGGCTAATTATTTTAGTTGCAGTTGTCGGTAAATTTATAGGAAGCGCGCTGGCAGCAAAATTTGTTGGTCAAAACTGGCGCGACAGCCTCACCATCGGGGCATTGATGAACACACGCGGATTAATGGAACTGGTGGTACTGAACATTGGCTACGATCTTGGTATCATATCTCCTGAAATATTCTCGATGATGGTCATCATGGCTCTGGTTACAACCTTTATGACTAGTCCTGCGTTGGATCTGATTGAAAGGATATTCAGGGAAAAGACCAATATTATTTATGAAAAGATCAACCAACTACGCAAATTCAAGATCATCATTTCATTTGGTAATCCTGACATGGGACGATCACTGCTAAGACTAGCTAACAGCCTGATCAGAAAGCAAAAAGAAAATGCCACAATTACTGCCTTACATTTGTGCGCAAACAATGTGCTTCATCATTACAACATGGATGAATACGAAAATGAAAGTTTTGCCCCCATAATACATGAATCAGAAGTCATCAATCAAAAAATTACCACCCTTTTTAAACCTTCTGACGACATTGACTCTGACATTACTGAAATAACCAACAGAGGCGACTTCGATCTGTTGCTTATCGGTATCGGACAGTCGATTTTTGAAGGAACCCTTTTGGGGAAAATTCTTGGTTATACCACCAGTATTGTAAACCCCGACCGTCTGATTCAGAAAGTATCGGGAAAAGAGAAATTGTTTGGCAACTCGCCTTTTGACGATCGCACCCAAAATATTCTTTCGAACAGCAAATCTCCGGTCGGAATTTTAGTTGATAAAAATACAGGTAAGTGGGAACAAATTATTGCCCCGTTTTATTCTGAAAAAGACGGTTTCCTGATCGAATACCTTCAGCGCCTTATTAATAACTCAGAAGCTCAGGTAACTGTAACCGATCCGGTAGGCCTGATCAGAAACCACACTGAAATAAAGGAAGCCATCAGGGCGATTGAACAGGAAGCGCCGAATCATATTACCCTGAACAACGAAAAAGTGATTGACGAACAGTTTATCATGCAATTCCAATTAATGGTCATATCGGCAGAGGGATGGGAAAAACTGGTTGAATCGCGAAGCAACTGGATCAATCAGGCACCTTCGATTCTGATACTGAAGGGGTAAAAACGTTAGAAGAATTTTTATTAAATTGTTGTCAAGTTCTAAAATGACAGTTCCAAAGGTTTAATTTTGAATATATTAATCAGTCTTTGGCCCTGAAACCTTTTGTTCAAACTAAAACCCAAGTGACATGATTACAGTAATCATACCCACATTTAATGAAGAAGCCCATATTGCATCTGTAGTCAACTTTGCAAAAGGACAGCCGAATGTAAGTGAAGTTATTGTGGCGGATGATAAATCAAACGACCAGACTGTTCCCATTGCTCTTCAATGCGGCGCAAAAGTGATCACCAGCACCAAGCTTGGAAAGGGCACTTCGATGAAAGAGGGAGTACTTTATTCCTCAAACGAGACAATTGTCTTTTTGGACGGGGATATCAATCCTTATCCCCCGGACACGATTAATCTACTGGCTAATCCGATCCTAAGCGGAGAAGCTGATTTTGTGAAATCATCATTCAGCCGAAATGCAGGCAGGGTCAGCGAACTGGTAGCAAAACCGCTTCTTAGCATTTTCTTCCCCTAATTACTTCATCACAAACAGCCTTTGAGCGGAATGATTGCCGGGGAAAAATCTTTTTTACGAAAATTAGATTACCGCGAAGATTACGGCGTTGACATAGGCATGCTCATTGATATGCACCTGCTAAAGCTACGCATCCGCGACATTGAAATCGGGTACATTGAAAATAAAAGTAAACCCTGGCAGGAACTTGGAAAAATGAGCAAAGAGGTTGCTCAAGCTATTATTTCAAAAGGTGCCACAACGAAGAAACCACCTTACTTTGCTGATGAATCTCGTGTACACACGGAAATTCCTTCGCAAATGGGATATGCAATAAAAAACCATCTTCGCAAGCTTAATAAACTGATAGTCTTCGACATGATAAAAGAAGCGGGTATCGGCATCGCATTTTGTTCAAATGACGAATTATTAAAGCATCATGCCGATGTAATTATTTCCACTCCAAGCTTTGCAGAACTGTTAAACCACACATCGTTTCCACAGTCTAAAAGCCACTTTGCAACTAATGTACAAAAGCTGACTTCGAACATTTCAAAACGAGGATCTGATTTTTTTCAGATTCTTACAAATACCATTCAACGCATTTCGAAAAGATAAAATCCGCTCTTACAAAAATATTTCTTTCTTTAGCAGCTGATATTCATATTCAAAATTAGGGGTAAAAACACCTTTGCCAATGATCCCGCCTTGTTCGTTTACCAATGGAAGCCATTCTTCATTGTCAGGAATTTCAACTTGTATGCGTAATTTTAGTTTCTGTTTTACAAATTCATACCCGAAAACCACTGCAAATAATATTTAAAACAAAACCTCCGCTAATGAATGCCCAAGCTTCGTTCGAGAGAAAAAAGGCAGAAAAAAATAAAAGAATTGTATGGGACAGAAACACAAAAAACATCAGTTGCATGGTCTTCCGAAACTGCACCACCTGCTGTTCGTTCAGCTACATATCCTTCATGTAACGTTTCGTCATCAGTCCGGTGATGTTCAGTTGTGAGAAGGCAGACACTCCAAGAACCGTGCACAGAATCAACTCAACCAGACCGGCACGGGTTCCCCAAATCTCGTCAACCGCTATGAATACGAAGAGTGGAATGAATAATCGTTATTGTTGTTGCGCAGGCGAATATCCTTTTTTTACATAAACAGTTGCCAGCAAAGTCGAAAAGCGGGGAACACCAATCGTTGAAGAATTATCGACTGCTTTAAATGCCAACTCGGAAGGAATAACCATAAAAGCCCTGTCTCCAACATGCATTTTCTTTAATCCACGGTGTAACCCTGCAATTTGCTGAACATATTCTTGATTCACAAATTCATCGTTTACATCAACAAAAAAATTCCTTGTCTCGTAATGGCGTCCATAACCATCATCAGTAGTAAAATAATAATTAACAGGGATAACAGTTCCGTCGATAAATGTGATGGTAAATTCCAGCAACAGTTTGAACCCTGATCGAACCAGGGTAGTGTCGGCACTGCGTTCTAAAAGCTTAAAATAAATACCTGAAACATCTTTTTTAGCCAGATTATTGTCTTTTACATACTTATCAAGCGCAGCAATCTCGTCTTCACGCAATGCGTCCAGGGCATCTGGTTTACACGAGGTAAAAATTCCGGAGAGCAAAACGGCTAACCCGAGAATGAACAATATTTGCTTCATAAACTTTAATTTTTTGCGAAAGTACGAATTTTGAACCAGCTTCTATTTAATGTCTAACACTTCGATGATAAAAATTAACGGGGTGTTTGGCGGAATGGGCCCCTGACCAGTTATTCCATAAGCTTTGGCCGATGGGATCAGGAAGCCAGCGCCTCCTCCTTTGCTCAATACTTCAATTCCTTCCTCCCACCCCTGAATTAACCGATCAGTTTTGTGCACATAGGTCATTGTTCCGTCGCCACGAAAAGCAGAAGCATCAAAAACCTGTCCGTCAAGGAACATCCCCGTGTATTTTACGGTTACAGTATTTCCAGCTACAACTGTCGGTCCTGTGCCTTCTTTGGTTTTATCAA
>JANONW010000225.1:0-1659 GCA_031421065.1 Prolixibacteraceae bacterium | reverse complement strand
GGTCCGATATTCGCTTCGCCGTTCGGCGTGACGATTCTTTTCGGTTCAACGACATGCAACCGAAACACAAATGCACACGCGACTACAGGAAGTACCTGAACGCCACGTACACGGCGGTATTGTATGCGACAACCAGAAGCGTTCCGCTGACGTCGAGAGGCCTTTTGTTGAGCGTCTTCAGTTCGAGAAGGATGATCGTGAAACCTGTAGGAATCGCAATGGCGAGTGCGATGAGTCCGCCGAGAATGCCAACCCAGCCATGCTGGAACCAGCGGATCGCGATCAGGACAAGGGCAGGCGGCAGGAAGAACGACAGCGGAAACCAGATGAGTAGGGAGAGTGCTACGAGGCGCTGAAGGAGGTTCGACACGTTGGTCATTTCCTTCGCGAGGATGATGGTTGAGACGGCCTAACGTCAAGTTGTGCTGCGGCCGCTTTCATAAAATGCAGGTGGGCGGCCGCGCCGTACCGAAAGGTACGACAAGGTGCGGCCGCCCACCTGCTACACTGACACGGCCGTCGGCACCAACTGCCGTTAGCCAGTACCTCACCGTTCCTCGGGTACGCCCCCGAGTCGCTCGGACCAGAACGCGAGTCGTCCGGCCATCTGCTTCGAAGTAGGGCGACCCGACGCCGCGCTAAACATCTCAAGAACGGGTTCCATGACGGAGTCTTCTCCCGGCGCGAGGCGCCTTATTCCAAGTGGCATCAATTTGCCCGCGAGCGACCCGCGCATTCCTCGGGCGCGCATGATCTCAAATACATGATGGGGGCCGGGAAGGATGGTGCCGGTGAAGAGCTCGAAGAGAGTTATTCCGAACGAGAACATGTCCGATCGCACGGTCACCTCACGAGGTCGAACCGCCTGCTCAGGCGACATGTACTTCAGCGTTCCAAGCCCCTTCTGGCTGGTCATCGTCAGCGTGCCCGTCGTGACCGCCGCGAGGAAGTCCCCCCACTTGGTTACTCCGAAGTCGCCCACCTTTATCTGCGAAGGCAACGCACCAGGCGCGAGCGACGACAGATAGACGTTCGCTGGCTTAATGTCGCGATGAATGATCTTCCGTTCGTGCAAGTGCAGGAGAGCGTTCGCGACTGCGGCCGCGATTCCCAGAGTCTGCCGCGTGATGTGGAGGCCGCCGTCATCCTTCGGTCCGAGACGGTGAACGAGCGACTCGAGAGTCCGTCCTCGCACATACTCCATGAGAATGAACGGGTTCTTTGGATGTCCGCTCCGAAAGGCAGCTCCATCGGCATTCTCTTCGTACGCGAGGATCTCGACGAGATTCTCATGCCGGAGCGCCGCTCCACGTTGCCCTTCGCGCCTGAAGCGCTCCTTGACATCATCAAACGCGGACACGTCGATGTACTTCGGGTCCGGCGCCAAGAACTTCACGGCGACCAATCGGCCCGTCGTTCTGTTGCGCGCTCTGCGAACAGTGCCAACCGCACCGTTGCCCAGCTTGCCCTCGAGCACGTATGACACTCCGCCAACCTCGAACACCTGCCCTGTTACTGGTTTGCAAAGCGCCCGAACAAGAGGGTGCCGTGGGGACATGCGTCTATCCTCACTGCGAGGGATGTGTATCTGGCTAACGTTGGGTTGTGCTGTGGCCGCTCAAATAAAATGCGAGAGCGGGGCCGACGCGAGCATTCTGC
>JANONW010000224.1:0-1833 GCA_031421065.1 Prolixibacteraceae bacterium | reverse complement strand
GTCCGCCGACCAACGTGCGGGGCGTGCCGGAAGAACAAAGCCAGGAATTTGTCTGCGATTGTGGGAAGAAGCGGCGCAACGCTTTCGTGCGGATTTCGAAGTTGCCGAGTTGCATCGGGTCGATCTGTCCTCCGCTGTTCTGCGACTGTATGACTGGGGTGAAACTGACATTGCCGCATTCCCGTGGTTTGAAGCTCCGCCAGCCGCGTCCGTTGAGCACGCGCAGAAACTGCTCCAGCTTTTGGGGGCGATTGACAATGTCGGAATTACGCGCCTAGGCCGACGGCTGGTGCGATTTCCTCTCGCGCCGCGAATTGCCCGACTGCTGGTAGAGGCTCAACAATTTGGCCAGTCGGACCGAGCTGCACTCATGGCAGCTCTGCTGTCCGAACGTGATCCATTTTCTGGCAACCAGCGCGATCTTCGGCCGGATCGTGGCCCAACCATCAGCACGACGGCCGTCCATCGGTCACGTTCAGATGTGCTGGATCGGCTGCACGCCGTTGAAGATTATCTGGCAACTGGACAAAGTCATTCGAACTGCGGCGAAATCAATCGCGGCGCGGTGACGACGTTGACTCAGGTGGCGAAGCAACTGACGTCGGTGCTGTGTGATGATTCCTTGACGGGGGATCAATCAGCGGCGAACAATGCCGTCACGTGCATCGATCCGGATCAAGCTCTGCTCCGTGCACTGGTTGCCGGTTTTCCTGATCGAGTTGCGAAGCGGCGTGATACAACCGGAGAACGAGGTCTGATGGTTGGTGGTCGCGGCGTTCGGCTGGGACCACGGTCTGCGGTTACGAAATCGCCTCTGTTTCTGTGTGTTGATATTGACGGAGCGGGACCAGAAGCCACCGTTCGACAGGCTTCGGAAGTGCTGCGTGAATGGTTGCCGGAGTCGTTAATTCGTGTCCGTGATGAACTATTTTTTCATCCGACGCAGAAGCAGGTTGTCGCGCGGCGTCGCGTATCGTTCGACGATCTGGTCCTGGAAGAGACACCTGCAGCGATTGTCGATCCGATTGCTGCGGCGGACGTGTTGTTTCAGGCGGGTCAGTTTCAAATGGAATGCGTCATGCCGCACGACGACGATGAGTTCAGCAGTTTTGTGGCCCGCAGTGGCTGCCTCCGTGGCTGGATGCCGGAACTGGCATTGCCGCCGTTCGACGAAGAACTGCTGCGGAATGTGCTGCGTGATCTTTGTCCGGGGCGACGAGCCTTTTCCGAACTTAAGGCGGCTCCGTGGCTCGCAGCGCTGCAATCGAGACTCGAATATGCTGTCGTGCAGACCATTGAGAGGGAAGCTCCGGAACGTATCACTGTCCCGAGCGGCAGTCGCATTCGACTGATCTATGAGACCGGCCGTCCCCCGGTGCTGTCCGTCCGTATTCAGGAAGTATTTGGATTGAAGCAGACGCCGCGGATCGCCGGTGGGCGCATTCCGGTACTCCTGCATCTGCTTGCCCCGAACATGCGACCGCAACAGGTCACGGACGACATTGCCAGCTTCTGGGCGAACACCTATCCCGACGTCCGAAAAGAACTCAAACGCCGCTACCCGAAACATGCCTGGCCCGAAAACCCACTGTCCGCACCCGCCGTGAAAAATGGTCGAAATCAGTAGGCCAAGGTGACAACCTGCCGCAGCCGTTTGATCCCAGACAACCCCTCAAATCAGAATCCAGCACAGAATGACGCCGACCAGCACCAGAGCAGTGAAGATGACCCATTGAGGTTGAGTTGCGGAGTTGTCGAGCTCGCGGGACGGGATTTCGCCGCAGCGCGGGCATTGGTAGATGATTTCCAACATTTCGAAGCCGCAACGAGAGC
>JANONW010000223.1:0-18343 GCA_031421065.1 Prolixibacteraceae bacterium | reverse complement strand
GAATATGAGGAACCAAAACGATGGATTTAGAACTGGACTTAATTAACCCCTCAAATTGCTTAATTAACGCTATATCAACTCTTTCCAATTATTCAATTTTAAATTAAACCACAAAGATAAAAATAATGCCGACGGTGACTGATCATTAAAACTATATTTCACTAACTTGGGTTCACAAAACAAACACATAAAATACTATCAACATGTCAGGTAACCAGACGTTTACAATGATTAAACCGGAAACAGTAAGTAAAAACAATATTGGTCTGGTTTTAAAGATGGTCAATGAAGCAGGTTTCAGTATAAAAGCGATGAAATTCACCCACTTAAACAAGAAACAGGCGGGTGAATTTTATGCCGTCCATGCTGATAAATCATTTTTTGAAGATTTAACATCTTTTATGAGTTCTGGCCCCATCGTGGCAGCCATTCTTGAAAAAGAAAATGCGGTAGCCGATTTCAGGGAACTGATCGGTTCAACTGATCCGGCAAAAGCTGCTGAAGGTACTATCCGTAAACTTTTTGCTGAATCGATGTCGCGCAATGCGGTTCATGGTTCCGATAGCGACGAAAACGCAATCCTCGAAAGTGACTTTTTCTTCTCAAAAACTGAGCGGTATTGAGAATTTGCGCTAAATCTTCCCGATCATAAAAATGGCAGGTCGTTTCTGTATGTCCGGAATATTTGTTTTCCAGAATGAAATGGGTTTGGCAAGTATAAATTCGGTGTCGAGCGTGATGTCGGCTGCAATACAAAGCATGGTCTGAGGTTCGCAGTTTTTGATCAATTCATCGAGCAATTGAGCATTCCGATATGGAGTTTCAATGAAAATCTGTGTCTGCCCTTCTGTTTGCATCCGTTTTTCAAGCATTTTAATCTGCTGCGATTTCTCCGGATTTTTAATGGGCAGATAACCATTGAATGCGAAATTCTGTCCGCTCATTCCTGAAGCCATTAATGCCAGTAAAATAGACGATGGCCCCACCAGCGGCACCACCTGAATGTTTCGGGTATGTGCAATGCGAACCACTTCGGTGCCCGGATCAGCGATTCCCGGACAACCTGCTTCCGAAATAATGCCAATGTCGAGCCCCTGTCGGTTGGATTCCAAAAACCGGCTTATTTCTTTCTTGTCGGTGTGCTGGTCGAGTTCAAAAAAGGTCAGATCATCAATCACAATGGCAGGATTCATTTTTTTCAGAAAACGGCGGGCAGTGCGGATATTTTCGACGATGAATACCGAAATTGACGAGATCAACTGTTTCAAATCGGGTGGCAATACCCGTTCGGTACTGGTATCGCCCAACATGGTCGGGATCATATAAAGTTTTGCCATTTTTAAATTTTTCTCAAAAATAGTCAAAAACCTTCGGTAGCGACAGGGCAATCCTTATTTTTGCATAAATCAATATTCAAAGCGTGAAACTTACTTTTTTAGGAACAGGTACCTCGCAGGGAGTTCCGGTGGTTGCCTGCCAATGCCCGGTGTGTTTGTCAAACAATCCAAAAGATCAGCGGTTGCGCGCATCGGTAATGATTGAAACCGAAACTCAATGTCTGGTAATTGATGCCGGGCCCGATTTCCGCCAGCAAATGCTTACCCACCATGTTCGTCATTTAAACGGCATATTGCTCACCCACGAACATACCGATCATATATTTGGCCTCGACGATATACGCGCCTTTAACTGGGTACAAAAACAACACACCGACATTTATGCTGAAGAGCGCGTGCAGATTGCGATCCATCGCATTTTCGACTACGTATTTGCCAGCTATAAATATCCCGGAATACCACAAATGCACCTGCACCTGTTTGAAAATAAACCATTCATGATTGGGGATTTGGAAGTGGTGCCAATCCGTGGTTTTCATTATAAACTGCCGGTTTTTGGGTTCAGGTTCGGGAAAATCGCCTATGTAACCGATGTAAACCGGTTGGAAGCTGCTGAAATTGACAAACTGCGTGGACTGGAAGTTTTGGTGCTGAACGCGCTGCGTAAAGAAGACCACATTTCGCATTACAATCTTGATCAGGCACTTGAAATTATTGCTGAAGTAAAACCAGAAAAAGCATATCTGACACACCTTTCACATCAGATGGGATTTCATGAAGAGGTGCAATCGGAACTTCCTGAGGGTGTGTTTTTGTCGTATGACGGATTGGAACTTGAGGTTTGATTTTTATATTTTTTGTCATTGCCGTATGGAAATATTATATTTGTACGTCAAGATTAATTCAATGGAAACAAAACTTACAATCCGGTTAAAAAAGAAGGTAATTGATTTGCTCGCGAAACGGGAACCATTCTACCGTTCGGCTGCTCAACTATTCTCTTTGGCCGATAAATATGATTATTACACGAAACTTGAAATATTTTCAAAAATCGAAGATACCAGTGCTGACTGCAGGACAATATCTTCAAAGAATTTAATTTCTAAAAAAAATCAACTGCGATGAGCCGTCAAATAAAACATTAGAATATTTGTTCAACTGGGATCACCGGCATTTCTTCAAAATCAATCATGGCATTTATCAGCCCAATTTTGTGGTAGCTTCGAATATCCTCTTCTCTGATTTTCTTTTCAGAAATGATTCCCCCATCAATTAAAAATTGCCTTTTCGTACCTTTTAAAAGCGGAGATTCCGGGGTGAACCATTTTTCTCCATCGAAAAAAAGCAAATTGGCTGCAAACGAATCGGTCACCAATCCGTTTTTAACAATGATAATATCGTCGCAATTTGTGCGCATGGCATACAATTCCTGAAAGATTTGGCGATCAGTAAATTTCAAATGATAGTCGATGCTTTCGTGGTGAACCACTTTCAGGCTCTGGATTGAGCGGAAAATATACGGCTCAATTTCAATTTTTTCAATGGTTTGACCATACAAAACCCTGACTTTGTATATTCCAGAATTGCAATTCTCCGGAATTGATATCTCCTTTGCCAAATCAATCTTATGGGCAGTTGGAAATAATTCGTCCATCGATCGATTCAGCCTGCTACGATGGTAGTTCAGGTTCTGAAGAATTCCGTCTTTTAGTTTGATCGATTCAAGCAATGGGGACATATACTTTCTGAATTAGTTCATTGTATTCGGCCTGGCAGTCACTTAAAAAGGTAATTCCTCCCCCGCTTTTAAATGTCAGTTGATCGTCATCTTGTTCAAGGTACCTGATCAAAACACAACTATCTAGGTTTTTTCCATCGAAAACACCGAAAATTCCGGTATAATAACCACGTTTATATGGCTCGGCTTCCTTTATTATTTCAATTGTTTTTGATTTTGGGGCTCCGCAAATTGAACCGGCAGGTAACATTTGGACCAGAATTGTGCCAATAGACTGCTCGTAATTTCCCGGAAGTTTGCCTGAAATTTCTGAACTCATTTGCAGCAATTCGTTCTGGTTGGTAGAAATCCGATCGACATATCTGAAACGGTCCACTTTTACATCGGTAGCAACCATGCTCAGGTCGTTACGGATCAGATCAACAATGGTATGATGTTCGGCGACTTCTTTTTCGTCGTTAAGAAGCTGTTGTTCTGCATTTTCAATATTGGCATCAATAGTCCCTTTCATCGGAAACGAAGAAATAACCCCATCATTTATACGTACAAATATTTCAGGAGAAAAGCATACAAACTGGTTTTTAAGCCAGATTTTGTAAGGCGCATCGCTCAATTGAAACATCTCCCCCATACTGAGGTTCGTCTCAACTTTGGAGGGCATGGTCAGGTTCAACAAATAGGTGTCGCCGTTATGAATGTGATGTTGGACCTTCGCAAAAGCCTTTTCATATTCCTTAAATTCAACCGGATGGATATTCCATTGAATTTCATCGCCGGTGAATTTTTCAGGAAGATAATTACTTAATCCGGGCGTTTTCCACAGCAATCCTGTCGATTCATGGTAATCAAAAATCAATGGTTTTTCAAAGTCAAAATCAATGATAAAAGTAAAAGGAATGCCCTTTGCGCCCAATTCGTTCATTCGATTTATAGTATGTTGCTTTCTCTCGTTCATATCGGGCGTCAAATATAGGCAAAAGTAAAAGTGTTCAGTATTCAGTTGCCGAAAACAAAGGCCAAAAGTTGTCATTAATAGTCTTTTTGATAAGGACTAATGACAATGAATGACTTAATGACCATGAATAACTTTGGTAAACAGGAACTTCCCTTCGAAATAAAAATCCTGAATATGGCAGGTATTTCATTTTTTGTGTATTATTTTTGAACATTATGAGCGTAGCTGAAAATATAGAAAAAGTAAAAGCAAATTTGCCTGAAAATGTGGGGCTGGTGGCTGTTTCGAAAACCATACCTGCCGGACTTCTTATGGAAGCCTATAATTGCGGGCAGCGGTCTTTTGGCGAAAACAAAGTTCAGGAAATAGTTTGGAAATACGAAGAACTGCCGAAAGATATCGAATGGCATTTTATAGGTCATTTGCAAACCAACAAAATAAAATACATCGCGCCATTTGTTCATCTTATACACGGTGTCGATTCATTTAAACTGCTCAAATCCATTGATGCTGAGGCAAAAAAATTGGGGCGTAACATTAACTGTCTGCTTCAATTTTACATTGCCGAAGAGGAAGCCAAGTTTGGACTTTCGATGCAGGAAGCAGTTGAAATGCTGAATTCGGAAGAATATAAAAAGTTGGGGAATATAAAAATTTCAGGAGTGATGGGAATGGCAACCTACACCGAAGATGAAACACAGATCAGGAAAGAATTTGCCAACTTAAAAACATGTTTTGAAAAGCTAAAATCGGATTTTTTTGCTGAAAATTTTGATTTCATAGAAATCTCGATGGGCATGTCGGGCGATTATTTGATCGCAATTACTGAAGGAAGCACAATGGTGCGCATAGGAAGTATTATATTTGGCGAAAGAAATTACAGTTCGAAACTATAAGAAAATGGTTTTTACTATTTAATATTACCTTAAAACCCAACAGATTATGATAAACTTAGAAACTCAATACATGGGATTGAAACTGAAGAATCCCATTATCGTGGCAAGTTCCGGGCTCACAAACTCGATTGAAAAAATCAAAGGCCTTGAAAATGCAGGAGCAGGGGCAGTTGTACTGAAATCGATTTTTGAAGAACAAATCAACAATGAGGTGAGTGACCTGATTAACCGCGACCCGCAGAATTTATATCCCGAGGCCGAAGATTATATTTGGAATTATACCCGTAACAATTCGATTACCAGGCACCTCAACTTGTTGAGCGAGGCTAAAAAAGAAACTGAGATACCGATTATCGCGAGCATCAACTGCATGTCGGCTTTGGAATGGACCGTTTTTGCAAAAGACTTTGAGAATGCCGGTGCCGATGCCCTTGAACTCAACCTGTTTTTTGTACCAACAGCGCGGCAAAGAAGTTCGGAAGACATTGAGCAGCTATACCTTAAAATTGTTTCGGAAGTGAAAAAACAGGTGACAATACCTGTATCGGTAAAAATCGGATATTATTATACCAATTTGGTTTCAATGGCCGACAGATTGGTTGCCCACGGAGCCAATGCGCTGGTATTGTTTAACCGTTTTTATGAGCCTGATATCAATATTGAGAAGATGCAGATCACTTCCTCAGAAGTATTCAGTTCACCGGCTGACATACGCCGTTCGTTGCGCTGGATTGGACTGATTTCGTCGCAATTGCCAAAAGTTGAAATTGCCGCGAGCACAGGAATCCACGATGGAGAAGCCGTAATTAAACAATTACTGGCAGGTGCGCAGGCAGTGCAGGTTTGTTCAGGTATTTACATAAACGGCTCACAGATTATTACCGGAATGCTGACCGATCTGAATGCTTTTATGAAGAAACAAAATTTCAAAAAGATTGAAGACTTCCGTGGACGTTTGTCGTACAAAAATATTCCTGATCCAATGCTCTACGAACGTGCACAATTCATGAAGTATTTTTCAGGAAAGACTCCGATCATTTAAATTCCGATTGAAGGCAAAAAATCAATTACATCAAGCATCAGCGCTTTCTTTTCATCAGAAGTGGTATGTATTGCCTGATCAAGCTTTTCTATCTCCTGATCAATTTTAGCCTGATCAATTGTTGTTTCCATGTTCATGATTACGGTATAGGCTTCGAAAGCAACCAGAAAGTCGTGCAGGATAAGTATATCAACAAATAGCGATAGATAATTGGTGTAATTGAGCCCGTTTTCCCAGCAACTCGAAACCAATTGTTTTAATTCGGGTGCATATTTCTTATTCTGAATGGCTTCGATCATCAATGGTACGGTATCCTTCTCCTTTAAATTTGCAAACAATCCGGTTATTTTGGCTCTAATTTCCGGATTTTGGCTCTGGTGCAAAATCTCAACTAAGACCGGAAAATCGGAAGTTTTTCCTGAAACACACAATTCTTCAAGGGCCTCAATTACATTTAGATAGTCAGCAGATTGTAATCCTTTCAGGATGTTATTGTGGTCGTTTTGTGTATGATCGCTTATCATTGATTAACTCATTTTAGTGTTCGGCAAATCTAATTATATCTTTGCACATTACAATTTCAACTTTAAATGAACGAAAAGACGAAGGAACTCGCCGAACTCAATGTTTCCAGGTTAATGCTCAAGTTTTTCATACCTGCCTTTATTGGTGTGTTTGTGAATGCTTTATACAACATTGTTGACCGTATCTTCATCGGTCAGGGTGTCGGTTCAATGGCCTTGAGTGGCGTTTCGGTCACTTTCCCTGTCATGCTGATAGTTATGGGATTCGGAATGTTGATCGGTATCGGAGCCGGAGTATTGGTTTCGATCAACATGGGAAAGCACGATATGAACAAGGCTGAACAGGTACTCGGCAGCAGTTTTTTACTGATGTTGCTGGTTTCGGCCCTGATTACCGCCATAGGTTTTGCTATCAAAGGACCATTGCTTCGTTCATTTGGCGCCACAGCCGAAACAATCAGATATGCCAACGATTACCTAAATATCATTCTGGCCGGTACAGTTTTTCAGGTAGTTGGGTTCTCGCTCAACAACATCATCAGGGCCGAAGGAAATGCACGGATTGCCATGTTTTCAATGCTCATCAGCGGTGGAACAAACATAATCCTTAATCCCTTATTTATCTTTGGCTTCGGAATGGGTGTCAAAGGATCGGCTTATGCAACTGTTATTTCAATGATGGTGCTCACTGTTTGGGTTTTGCTTCATTTCCGCAGTTCAAAAGCGGTAGTAAAACTAAAACCTGAAAACATCAGGTTCGACTTTAAAATCTTGTTTGAGATTATTGCAATTGGCATGGCCCCCTTTTTTATGCAGATTGCCAACAGCATCGTACAAGGGTTGCTCAATACCAAACTTATTGCTTTTGGGGGCGATCTGGCCGTTGGCGCAATGGGTATTGTAAATAGCGTGCTGACCTTGATCATCATGGCAATTGTGGCCATCAACATGGCATCGCAACCCATCATCAGTTTTAATTATGGGGCAAAATCGTTTGTAAGGGTGAAAGACACCCTGCGGATTGCCATTATTTCATCCTCCGTTATTGCATTGTTTGCATTTGCCATGGTACAAACATTTCCTGAAACCATTGTGAAACTTTTTAATTCTTCTGATGCAGGCCTTCTGGGTTTTGGAACAGAGGGACTGCGCTTGGGTTTGTTGGCATTGCCTTTTGTGGGATTTCAGGTGGTGGCCGGAAACTTCTTTCAATCGATGGGGAACGCGAAAATTGCTGTTTTGCTCACCTTGCTCCGGCAGGTGATAATACTGATTCCCCTTTTGTTTATTCTTCCCAATCATTTTGGGCTTAAGGGAATTTGGATGTCGATGCCAATTGCTGATTTCTGTTCAGCAATTATCGTGGTGTTTTTTCTGGTCAGGCAATGGAAAAAGCTGAATAACGCGATCGGTTGAGGTTATTCTGAATTGAACCGATACATATTCGAAACACTACACCCGAGGAAGTTGAACGGTTATAGCGCGAGCCGGTTGCCCTGTATGGTAACGAACGGTTTATCCTTTCCGCCGGATGCGAAATCACCGTTGGGACTCCGGTCGAAATCCTGATGGGCATGAGAAAAGCAAGTTTGTAAATACTTTAGTTGCAAAGAGGTTTAAAGTCTTTCAATGATTTCAGTTCGTACCAATTCATAAGCTTCTTCGTGATTGTATTTTTCATCAGGCCGGATCAATGCCGCTGTATCTCCAAGAAATTCAGCATCCAACATTTTTGCTTCCATGTTTTGTAAAAACTGTTTCCGGGTTGGCAATTGACTAACCACAAACTTCATGTAATCCTGATAACATTGGATTACAGCTTGCGTGTCCAATTCAGGAACTTGTACTAACGCTTTGTAAATATCGTAAAGGTCACGGCCTTTTCTACGTTGATACAAAGCCCGGAGCTTTGTGCCTAATAATTCTTCCAGCTTATAAGTTGTTATATTACAAGAACCGGTATCCCAAGATGATTTTACCTCAAATGGAAACTTTTGGTAATCCAATATTGAGAAGTGTTCTTTACAATTGATTTCTACTTTTATCCGTAAAGTTTGAACCGGTGGAAACTCTGAATTAAAGCGAAACTTAAGCGTATTGTTATTTTTTCTTTGATCAACGACTGAACTTGCATCTATAAAACCAAGTTGTTTCTGTAAATGTTTGATGGTTTCTTTTATTGGTTCAGGTCTTATCTGTACCAGATCAATATCTTCGGAATAACGTGGCTGTGGATGCAAATACAATTTATGCAAGGCCGTACCACCTCTGAATGCCAGGCTTGACGCTAAAAATTCGTCTGAGAATATGGCTACCAGGGCTCGACAGATTACAAGGTCTTGCTCTACTTGTTCGTTTGTTTGCCACGGTACATTGTTGGACCACTCTGTTATATAGGCTTGTGGGATCATTCGTCTATTTCAATTTCTGTATTTATAATAACTTTCCATCGTTCGTCAGAAGAAAAGCCTTTTATGGGTGTAGATGCTTTTAAGGGTATGCGAAATAATTTTGCTCCGACTCGTTCTAAGGTTTGGAACAAAGCATCTGCCAACATGTTGTTTTCAATCACTTTATCCAATATATAGCCGAGCCGTTGAAGCGCAGTTACCGGTGTATTCTCAATTATGAAATCATTGAAATCATCAGGCTTTATTACTTCTGCTAATTCATTCAGAATTGCAGCCACCCGGTTTATTCCACCCATTCTTTTTTCGAATTGGATTAAATCGGCGGCAGTCAGAACAGGGTTTGATATTTTAAGATATCCTGATTCTGTTTTTTTGATTTCCAGCAATTTTTCGGGGATTTCTTTTTTGCTAATGTAGTTTACTTTCAAACCCTTTTTCAATGTGTGGCGAAGTACAGGAAAGTTAGTTACAACATAAAATTCCTGAGGCTGCTGATGAGCTGCACCATGAAAAGCTGCGGCATTGAGAAGTCCCAGATAGTATGGTCTTTCCAAAAACTTCATAAACCCATCCAGAAAAATTGAGGGAGGTAAAATACCCTTTGAAGCATATTGAGGTGGAATAATAAGGTAATACCCTTTGAATATCGAAATAATTTTGCCTTTTTGAGACAACCTGCTTAATGCTCTTTTGATCCCAATTGATGTATAATTAGGCAGATCCTTTTCCAATTGCTCTGTGGAGAAGGCATTTCTTCCCTGAGATTGAAGCACCTCAATCCAAAATTCAAGTCGTTGATTTTCTTTTACCTTCTCCATAAGAGTAAATTTTTGCGAAAGATACCATTTTTAGGTACTTTTCGCAAAAAATCTATGCTTTTATTTGTAAGAAAAATGCAGTAATCCCCTTTTTTCGGGGTTTATTGCATGTGTAAGATAAATAAATGAAGCAGTATTATTTCAATGAAATGTCCCAAGTCTATTTCATTGTTTTGGAGTGAAATTAGTTGGAGATAAACGCTGTAGAGACGCACGGCTGTAGGTCTCTACAAAACATTTTTGGCAAGGTCACACCAAATCACATGCTTCGTCAGGCATCCAATGCTTGTCTTTGCCTTCCCATTTAATGCTGCACCCTATTGGGTTGGTTATTGGTATTGAAACCTGCCGTCCGGCAAGCATTTCAGAAAGTGTACGTTCCAGATCGTTTACGGTAATTTTCGAAGCCTCGCGGGGCTGATCGACCGCCCTCCCTGTATAAACCAGTTTCCGGTCTTCGCTAAACACATAAAAATGAGGTGTTTTCAGCGCTCCGTAAGCTAAGGCAACTTGCTGCGATTCGTCGTGCAAATAAAACCACGGAAATTGGTTTTCATTCATCCGGAGAACCATATTTTCGAAACTGTCTTCTTCGTAAGTGTTGGCACTGTTAGAATTGATTGCCACAAAACGGATTCCTTCAGGATGAAAACGATCAGCCGTTTTTCTGGTCACCTCATCGCTTCCAAGTATGTATGGACAATGATTGCAGGTAAAAAATACAACAAGAATCCGTGCATCCGAAAAACTACTTAACTGATAAATATTTCCATCGGTTGCCATCAGGCTAAAATCTGGCGCCTGACTGCCAATTTGTAAAGTGTAAGTCATAAAAAATAAATTAATCTTCTTCTGAAATAGCAATGATCTTTTTGTTTTTCAGCACATTCACAATAACGTCAACAATATGGTCATCGATCATGGTTGA
Organism: Prolixibacteraceae bacterium; assembly: GCA_031421065.1. Lineage (GTDB taxonomy): Bacteria > Bacteroidota > Bacteroidia > Bacteroidales > Prolixibacteraceae > Aquipluma. The sequence continues at coordinate 7,694 of JANONW010000223.1, read as the reverse complement.
GTAATTAAAAATCAGGTCGAAGTCATTATTGTCCAATTTGCGACCAGCCACATGCTCCACAAACAAGTCACGCTGACGGTCAATTTCGAGCACATATTCCTGGGCATCGGCCCACGATAAGTTGCTAATCTGCATAATCCGGTTGATCCGCCATTCAAGCGGTGCCTGCAATTTGATGCTTAACCGTTTGGGAATATCGCGAGCAATAACGCTGGCTGCCCGCCCGACAATGATGTAATGACCTTCTTCAGCAATGCTGCGGATAACAGATTTTACGGTGTCAATCACCTGCTGATCCTCCCAATCATACACCTTTGAGGTAGAGAACGCAACTGAAACATCGTTGATACTTTGTCTCACTTCACCTAAAAAAACATTTTTAACTCTTTCGGGGTGCATTTTCAATTCATCGGCTGCAAGTTCAATTACTTCTTTGCTCACCCATTTCCATTCAACATCTGTTTTTGTTTCCGAGAGGTAATTGTAGCCTGTCAGAATCTTTGACAGCTTAGTGGCAATGCGATTGGCAGAACATCCGCATTCACGGGAAATGGTAACAACGGGACCGGGACGATGAAATTTCCCTTTGTCTTTCGTTCCTGCCTGTGTTAGGTAATTGCTTAAAAAGTCTTTCATAAGAGATAAATATTAAACTTCGGGATTATTATTTATAGGTCGTAATATTATTTGTTAAAACTACGAATCAAAACACGAGCAAAAAAGCTAAATGTTATATAGTACCTGAAATTGTTTATGTTTTAGAACTTTTTTTAGCGCTTTTTCAAACTACAAAAAAATGTAAAAATGCAGGCAATAAATATTTTAAAATGTGGCATCCCAGTTTTCAATAAAAAATTAAACAGTTCTTTTAAACAAAGTTTCCGGATATTCTATATCAGTTAAAAAAAGCCCGTGTGCCGGAACAGATAAGCCTGCTGCACCGCGGTCTTTACGCTCAATTACAGTGCGAAAAGCTTCAAGGTTCATTTTGTCAAGCCCAACTTCAAGAAGTGTTCCAACCATTGCACGCACCATGTTCCGCAAAAAGCGGTCGGCCTTTACTGTAAAAACCAAACGACTGCCTTGCTGAGTCCATTCGGCCTGAATAATCTTACAATTATTGGTTTTTACATAGGTATGCAGTTTACTGAAACTGGTAAAATCAATGTAATCGAACAAAATTTTACAAGCCTCATTCATTTTTGCCACATCAGGCCGACGAAAAAAATACCACGATGTCTCGACCGAAAATGGATCTTTCTGCAAATTCAGATGGTATTGGTAAGTTCTTGAAACAGCATCGAAACGGGCATGTGCTTCTGGCTCAACTTTGCTGATACTAAAAACTGATACATCTTCATTAAGAAAGCTGTTCAATTTGTGCGTAAAATCAGGATGGTCTAAATTGGGTTTTGAAGAATTGAAATGTGCCACAAAATAACTGGCATGAACACCGGTATCTGTGCGGCCTGCACCTGTTACAGCGATGGGTTCGCGGATGAAAGTACTCAGGCCTTTTTCCAAACATTCCTGAACAGAAACAGCGTTGGGCTGAACCTGCCAGCCATGAAATTTTGTGCCTTTGTATGCCAGTTCTATGAAATACCTTTGTGTCAATGGGTTATTTTTTTGACAAAAATAAAAAATGAAACCTTATTCTGTTAACGATCGCCGATTTTATTAATTTCACGGCCATTTTAAGCCGGAAAAGCTTAACAAAATTTAACGAAAATTTATCCTTTTTCATCTACGGATAGCTTATTTTCGTGTTCTCAAAAAAAACAAGCAATTAAAATTATTATCTGAAAAAATATGAACCAAGAAGTTGATATTCGCGAATTAAACGAAAGAATTCAAAGGGAGAGTTCGTTTGTTGACATCATCAGTATGGAGATGAACAAGGTAATTGTTGGGCAAAAACACCTTATAGAAAGCCTGCTGGTCGGACTTCTTTCGGGTGGCCACATATTGCTCGAAGGGGTTCCTGGATTGGCAAAAACATTGGCAATCAACACACTTGCTACAAGTATTGATGCCAAATATGCCCGAATCCAGTTTACTCCCGATCTGTTGCCTGCCGATTTACTTGGTACGATGATCTATAGCCAGAAAAAGGAAGAATTTGTTGTCAAAAAAGGCCCGATTTTCACCAACTTTGTTCTGGCTGACGAGATTAACCGTGCTCCCGCCAAAGTGCAATCGGCCTTGCTCGAAGCTATGCAGGAACGCCAGATCACCATCGGCGAAACCACCTATAAATTACAGGAACCATTTTTGGTCATGGCAACCCAAAACCCTATTGAACAGGAAGGGACCTATCCGCTGCCCGAAGCACAGGTCGACCGTTTTATGCTGAAAGTGGTGATTAAATACCCGTCGAAAGAAGAAGAAAAGCTCATTATTCAGCAAAACCTCCTGAAAGTATTCCCGGTTGCATCGAAAGTTATGCGGCCCGAAGATATCCTCAAAGCCCGCGAAGTGGTAAAAGATGTATATATGGACGAGAAGATCCAGAAATACATTGTCGACATCGTATTCGCAACACGCGACCCGAAAGCATACAAACTCGATAAATATGTTGATATGATTTCGTGGGGAGGTTCGCCACGTGCAAGTATCAGTCTGGCACAGGCCGCAAAAGCATTCGCTTTTATCAAACGTCGTGGCTATGTAATTCCTGAAGATGTACGTGCAGTTTGTATGGATGTGATGCGCCACCGTATCGGATTGAGCTACGAAGCAGAAGCCAACAACATTACTTCCGAAGAAATTATTGCTGAAATACTAAATACGGTTGAAGTGCCTTAACAGATGGAAACAAGCGAACTAATAAAACGAGTCCGGAAAATTGAGATAAAAACACGTGGACTGAGCCGCAATATTTTTGCAGGCGAGTACCACAGTGCGTTCAAAGGAAGGGGGATGGCTTTCAGCGAGGTTCGTGAATATCAGTTTGGCGACGACATCAGGAACATCGACTGGAATGTGACTGCACGTTACAACAAGCCGTTCGTGAAAATTTATGAGGAAGAACGCGAATTGACAGTGATGTTGCTGATCGACGTAAGCGGATCGCGCATGTTCGGATCGGCTGACAAGCTTAAAAAGAATATCATCACCGAAATAGCGGCAATCCTGGCATTTTCAGCCATTGAAAACAACGATAAAATCGGTGTGATTTTCTTTTCTGATAAAATCGAAAAATTTATACCACCCAAAAAAGGCCGCAGTCATATTCTCCGGATCATCAGCGAGCTTATTAATTTCGAGCCTGAATCGCGTGGGACCGATATTTCCGGGGCAATCAGGTACATGACCAACGCGATAAAAAAAAGGTGTACCGCATTTATCATTTCCGATTTCATCCAAAACGAAAGTTCACTGGAAAATGCGCTGTCGATTGCCAATAACCGCCACGATGTAGTAGCCCTGAGAATTTACGACGAACGCGAAACTTTATTGCCCGATATCGGGATGATTAAAATGAAAGATGCTGAAACCGGCAATTACAGCTGGGTTGACAGCTCAGACCGAAGATCCAGGATGATGTACAGCAAATGGTGGAATGATTTATCGGCACAACTCGATAACAATTTCAAAAGGAGCCGTGTCGATTATGTGAACATATGCACGAACCACGACTATGTAAGATCGTTGATCAGCTTATTTAAAAAAAGAGGATAAAAACATTTTTCAAATGAAGTCAGGAATTTTATATGTCGTACTGTTTGTTTTGCTTTCAGGAAGCTTACAGCAACTTAAAGCACAACAAGTTACTGTAAAAGCCAGTATCGACTCAACAAATATACTCATTGGCGATCAGCTGAAGCTTATCCTGGAAATTGAAAAGCCCAAAAACATGGACGTTCAGTTTCCTTTGATACCCGACACTTTCAGCTCTGGCATTGAAGTGGTGCAGCGCCTTCCCATTGATACAATAAAGCTGGAGAATAAGGAACGGGAAAAACTGTCGCAAAGTTATTTCATTACCTCATTTGACAGTGGGGCCCACCAGATTCCGTCCTTCTTCTTCAAGCTCAAATTTGACAGAATGCTGGATTCAGTAGCGACAAAAGCACTCACATTTCAGGTATTTACAATGAAAATAGACACCACAAAAGGGCCGGTCGATATAAAACCACCTTACAGCGCCCCTGTAAGTTTAAAAGAGGTCACACCCTATATTCTGGGAATTATACTGATTGCTGCCATCCTGTTTTTCATTTTTTATTACATCAAGTGGAAGAAAAAGAACGTACCATTGTTCCGCAAACCTGAAAAACCAATGGAACCTGCCCACATCATCGCTTTGCGCGAACTAGACAGGATCAAAGCACAAAAATTGTGGCAACAGGAAAAAATCAAACAATATTACAGCGAAGTGGCCGACACGGTGCGTGCCTATATTGAAAACCGGTTCAACATTCCGGCAATGGAACAGACTTCGGCTGAAACAATCGGTGTTTTCAAACAAAACAAAGAATTGATCGATGGCACTTCGCTCGATCAGGTGCAACATATTTTAAGTCTGGCCGATTTGGTTAAGTTTGCCAAATATGCACCATTGCCCGACGATAATAACCTGACATTGATGAATGCTTATTTCTTTGTCAACCAAACAAAAAAAGTAGAAATAAAAACTCCTGAAAAAGCAGTCGGTGAGCCTGACAGAGCAGAAGAAGTAGCTGTATAAAAAACGAATGAAGATGAACGGAATAAGTTATAACAATCCAGAGTTTTTTTACTTGCTTCTTGTTTTACTGCCCATGATCGTGTGGTACATCTGGAAGCAAAAAAAAGCAGGAGCCAGTATTCAGTTTTCTTCGGACATGGGCCTTGCCCGGATACCGAAAAGCTGGAAATATTATTTCAGGCACAGTGTATTTGTGCTTCAAATACTCAGTTTATCGTTTCTGATTGTTGCGCTGGCAAGGCCTCAGTCGTCAAATAGCTGGTCGAACGTGACCACGCAGGGAATCGACATCGTGATTGCCCTCGACATTTCGAGCTCGATGCTGGCCATGGATTTCAGGCCAAACAGAATCGAAGCCGCCAAAGATGTCGCTACCCAATTTATTTCCGGACGGACTAATGACCGGATCGGGTTGGTTGTATTTTCGGGCGAAAGCTTCACTCAGTGTCCGCTGACCACAGACCGAGCAACGGTTATCAACCTTTTTAAAGGTATGGAAAGTGGCATGATCGAGGATGGGACAGCCATTGGAAATGGTTTGGCAACAGCTGTTTCGAGGTTGAAAGACAGCGATGCAATTAGTAAAGTGGTGATTTTATTGACTGACGGTGAAAACAACCGGGGCGAAATTGCACCGGTAACTGCTGCCGAACTTGCAAAAACTTTCGGAATCCGCGTTTATACCGTTGGTGTTGGAACAATCGGGACGGCTCCTTACCCTGTTCAAACACCTTTTGGAGTGCAGGTTCAGGATGTTGAAGTAAAAATTGACGAAGTCACCCTGCAAAAAATTGCAGCAACCACCGATGGAAAATATTTCAGGGCCACCAATAATAATAAACTGACTGAAATATATGAGGAAATCGACAAGCTCGAGAAATCAAAAATAGATGTCAAGGAATTCAGCAAAAGAGAAGAAGAATACCTGATGTATGCATTGTTCGCTGCATTGCTGCTCATGGTGGGCATGTTTCTGAAGACAACCATTTTCAGGAATATACCATAGAAAGGAAAGTATGCAGTCGCAGTTTTCAGTCGCAGAAAACAGAGCGGATCGCATTGTTTCGATGACTGTTCTTGTCAATGGCAACTTTAAACTTGTTAAATGAAATTTTAAATAACCAATAACCAAGATAAAAGCAAACGTTGAACTTTAAACTAGAAACTTTAAACTCAAAATGTTTAGAATAGCAAACCCAGAATATTTATATGCATTGCTGCTGATTCCGGCATTGATTGTCTTTTTCTGGTATTCCAGGATACAGCGGAGGAAGGCGTTGAACCGGTTCGGGCAGAAAGAAATCCTTTCGGTTTTGATGCCTAACGTCAGTGCAGGTCGCCCGGCGATTAAATTTACGGTGCTTTTACTGGCACTTGCCAGTATCATTGTTGGCATTGCCCGGCCTCAATTTGGCTCTAAACTAAAGACTGTAAAACGCGAAGGGATTGAGCTCATTATCGCACTCGATGTCTCGAACAGTATGCTTGCCGAAGACATTCGCCCCAACAGACTGGAGCGGTCAAAAAGGGCTATTTCGCAATTGGTTGACAAACTGAGCGATGACAAAATCGGATTGATCGTTTTCGCTGGTGAAGCATACACCCAGTTGCCAATAACTGTTGATTATGTTTCGGCCAAATTATTTCTGAACACTATCAGTCCGCAAATTGTCCCTACACAAGGAACTGCCATTGGCGCGGCGATCGACCTCGGAATTAAATCGTTCAGCCCTCAGTTTACAGGAAGTAAAGTAATAATTGTGATTTCTGATGGTGAGAACCATGAAGATGACGCTACCAGTGCTGCAACCAATGCAGCCGAACAGGCAATAGTGGTGCATACCATCGGCATGGGACTGCCGCAGGGCGGACTTATTCCGGATAATTCGAATGGGCAAAAAGGTTACAAGAAAGACAATAAAGGCAATACCATTGTAACCAAGCTGGACGAGCCGATGCTTCAAAAAATTGCCCAGGCAGGGAAAGGAATATATATCAGGGCAAACAACACGCAGGATGGCCTGAATACCCTATTCGACGAAGTAAACAAAATGGAAAAAACCGAAATGGAATCTCAGGTCTATGCTGATTACGATGATCGGTTCCAATATTTTTTAGCATTGGGGCTATTTCTGATTTTGTTGGACTTCCTGATACTTGAGCGAAAGAATAAATATCTGAAGAATTTTAAACTGTTTAGCGAAAGGAAATAAACGATATGAAACAATTAAGTTTAATGATTATTTTTCTGTTTGCTTTGGCAATTTTAACCCATGCTCAGAACGAACGGAAATTTGTAAGGCAGGGAAATAAATATTACGGTGCAGCCTTGAAAGATTCGACCAAAATCGATTCGACATTATTCAACAAAGCCGAGATTGAGTACCGAAAAGCTCTTGAGAAAAAACCGGCTGACCCGAAATGGAATTTCAATCTGTCGAATTCTTTATACAAACAGATGAAGTTTGAAGAATCGGCTGAAAAATTCAAGGAGGTCTCCGAGCTATCAACCGATAAAGTGGACAAAAGCCGTGCGCTTCACAACATGGGCAATTCACTGCTCATGAACAACAAGCTCGATGAAAGTATTGAAGCCTACAAACAAGCGCTGCGAAACAATCCGCAAGACCTTGAGACCAAATACAATTTATTGTATGCCATGAATCTCAAGAAAAAACAGGAAGAGGAGCAGAAAAAGCAGGACAAAAATAAAGATCAGGATAAAGACCAGAATAAGGACAAAGATAAAGACCAGAATAAAGATCGGCAAAAGCAGGAACAGCAGCAACAAAATAAAATATCGAAGCAAAATGCCGAACAAATGTTGCAGGCACTTGAAACAGAGGAAAAGAAAACACAGGAGAAAGTAAGAAAAGTGCAGGCCTTGAAAGCCAAATCGAAACAGGTCGAGAAAGACTGGTAAAAAAAGTTCCAGGTTAAAAGTTTCAAGTTTCAAGTTGGTCACAAATGACAGGAACATTAAACGTTGAACTATAAACCA